>NZ_JAXUAA010000004.1:0-164623 GCF_050586305.1 Campylobacter australis
TGAAGGTTTATAAGGATAAAATAGCGGAGTTTAGCCTAGAGATAGGCTAAATTTGCGCTAGAATTTTCTTGGCTACTTCGCGTGGATTTTGAGCTTCATATATCGGTCTGCCAATTACTATAAAGTCGCTATTTTCACGCTTTGCCACTGACAAATCAGCCACTCTACTTTGATCGTTTGCACTCTCTCCAAATGGACGAATGCCAGGCGTAAGAGTTAGGAAATCCTGCGAAGTAGCCATCTTTATCATCGCACTTTCAAACACTGAGCAGACCATACCATCAACACCAGCTTCATACGCTGCGGTGCTAAATTTTCGCACAGAATTTTCTAAGCTATCATTATAAACCACCCTAAACTCATCATCGCTAAAACTCGTAAGTGCCGATACTGCAAATACAAGCGGATGGTTTTGGCATTTTGAAAGTCTAGCCATAACTTCACTCATCGCACGCTTGCCAGCACTTGCGTGAAGTGTTATCATATCAACGCCAAGCCCAGCGATCACATCAGCAGCGTCGCTCATTGTGTTTGGTATGTCGTGCAGTTTTAGGTCTAAGAAAATTTTAAAGTCGCTAACCTGCCTGATCTCATCAATAAATTTTGCACCATCTCGCAAAAATGATCTAAGACCTACTTTAAGCCATAGATCAAGTCCATTTAGTTGCTTTACGAGAGCTAAATTCTCATCACGGCTTGGCATATCAAGCGCAACGCAAAGCTTCATTAATCAACCTTGATCGCGCCAAGAACGCCGTTTATAAAGCGCGGAGAACTATCACTAGCAAGCTCCCTGGCAAGCTCGACCGCTTCGTTGATGATAACAGCGCCATCGGCCTCGCCAAGCGTCATCTCATAGACACCAAGACGCAAGATGTTGCGCTCCACTACACCTACTTTTTCGATATCGCCGTCTTTTAAATATTGTTTTATTTTGCGGTCTATGGCATCTTTTTTGGCTAAAATTTCATTAAATGAGCGCACGACCTCTTCCCTGCGCTCATTTCGTATCTTTTTCTCGTCTAAAAATTCCTCTAAAAACGCCTCGCTAATGCCACTCATCTCGTGCGAATAAAGCAATGAAACTACGGCTTGGCGTGCTTGATGTCTAGTCGCCATCTTACGCCTTTAAATTTCTATAAAGACTTAGCATTTCTATAACGCCAGTCATCGCTTCAAAGCCCTTATTTCCAGCCTTTGAGCCTGCTCGCTCTATCGCTTGCTCGATACTATCGACCGTTAGTACGCCAAATGTTACTGGCTTGCCGTATTTTAGGGTTACATTTGCTATGCCTTTTGTGGTTTCAGCCGATACATAGTCAAAATGCGGAGTTGAGCCACGGATGACCGCTCCCACACAACAAACTGCGTCAAATTTTCCACTTTCAAGCACTTTTTCGAGCGCCATCGGTATCTCAAACGCTCCCGGCACTAAAATAAGGCTTAAATTTTTCTCGTCGCCACCATGGCGTAAAAACGCATCTTTTGCACCCTCTACCAAGCGATCTGTGATGATGTGATTAAACCTAGCGTTTATGATTGCGATCTTTTCCTTGCCGTTTAGGGCTAAATTTCCCTCAATTATGTTCATTTTTTATCCTTTAAAATTTTTCTTTAATTATTTTTATAATATGATGTGCCATAGCCGATATAGCATCATTTTCTAGCTTGTCATCTGTATTTTGCATCGCTATTGTTTTTAAATTACCAAAAAATCCCGGATCGTAGCGCTCTCTTGATGATGTATAATTTCTTAAAACCTCACCATTTCTGATAATTTGTATATTGTAATAAAGCCAGATATTTCCCATTCTGTCACTTTTTAAAGGTGTTGCCTCACCACCAAATTCTCTTTGATGTTTTATTGAAATTTTAAGCTCATCTGTCGAGTTTTGATCTAGTAAATTGTTATTTTGTAATGCATCTAAAATTTGCTCGTTATATTTTTTTTCAACATCTTGTGGGCTTTGATATGTAAATTTTGTAGGCTGATGATATTGGATATGAGTATAGTCTATCTTATCAAATTTAAAAGCGCTTGCAGTTGGCACTTTTGGCTGGTTTTGTCCGCAACCAACTAAAAATATTGTAGCAAAGATAAATGTTATAATATTTTTCATTTTGCTTCCTTTAAAATTTCTTCTATTTTTAGTGTCTGCTCGACTACTTTTTCAAGCTCATCAAGATTTAGCATATTTGGTCCATCGCACATCGCTTCGCAAGGATTTATATGCGTTTCGTAAAAAAATCCATCCACGCCCACGCTTGCTGCTGCTCTAGCAAGATATGGCACAAATCTAGCGTCTCCGCCACTTTTTTCGCCTAAAGCCGATGGCATTTGCACGCTGTGAGTTGCGTCAAAAATCACAGGTGCAAACTCACGCATAAGTACCAAGTTTCTCATATCCACGACTAAATTTCCATACCCAAATGTGCTTCCTCTTTCACACAGCCAAACGCCATTTTGCTTAGCCACATCATAGCCCTCATCGCTAACACCACGCGTTTCAAGCACTTTTTTTACGCTATGCTTCATAGCCGATGCTGCTAAAAACTGCCCTTTTTTGATATTAACCACTGCCTTTGTTTTTGCAGCTGCTACTAGAAGATCAGTCTGGCGGCACAAAAATGCTGGGATTTGCAACACATCAGCCACCTGTGCGACTGGCTCAGCCTGATAGCTTTCGTGTATATCGGTTAAAATTTTAAAGCCAAATTTTTCCTTCACACGAGCTAAAATTTCACAACCCTTTTCAAGTCCCGGACCGCGAAACGAGCTAATGCTTGTGCGATTTGCTTTATCAAAACTGCTCTTAAAATAAAAATCTATCCTGCTATCTTCATTAAATTTTTTAAGTCTTTTGGCCACCGCCATCACAAGCTCTTCGCTTTCGATCACGCACGGTCCAGATATTAGTATCATTATTTTTCCCTTACTACGATTATTCCGCTTAAAATGACTAGCATTATACCAAAAAATGCAACTAAATTTGGCAAACTATCGCCCAACATTACGCCGACAATGATCGTAAATACAACATCCAAATAGCTTACAGCCGCGACCACGCCTGCTTTTTTAGCAACTGCATAGGACTTTGTAAGATAAATTTGAAAGTAATATCCAGCAACACCCATACAAGCGATCAAAAGCCATGATTGCAGACTCGGAGCTACAAATTTTGATAGCAAAAAATCAAGTGGCTCATATTGGATAAATTCCGCCATTATCATAAATGCCACAGGCATCGCCGAACCCCATGCCATAAAGCTTAGCACGATAGTTTTTGCATCATAACTGCGGTTAAGCTCTCTAACACTAGTATAAGCAAGTGCTGCGCCAAGACCACTCCAAATGCCTATGATGTCAGTTTTGCTGATGCCAAGACTAGGCTGAATGATAAATAAAATTCCCACAAATCCAAGCGCGATCGCACCCCAGCCTTTGTAGCTTAGCACCTCTTTAAAAACGATCGCTGAGATCACGGCCGTCCAGATCGGACTAGTTTTAGAAAATGTAAAAGCTGCACCAAGGCTGATGTGAGCGATATTGTAAAAAAAAGCAAAAAGTGCCATCGTGCCGATAAATCCTCGAAACATCAGCAGCCAAAATTTCCCACCTTTATTTTGCGGTCTGTGCTTAATCAGCAAAAAACCAACCAGCAAAAGCCCAATCAAATTTCTAAAAAACACAACCTCGATACTTGGCATATTTGCGCTTAAAATTTTTGCAAATGCACCAGTTGTAGCAAATAAAATCGATGCAATAATCATGTAATAAACACCCAAATGGTGCAAAATAAATTGTCGAAGTTGCAAATTTAGCCTTTATTTAAAATCCAAATTATACTAAAAAAGGCTTAATAAAAGTGAAATTTTAAAAAAGCGGGGCAGGACGCCCCACATTTTATAGTGTTATAGTGTGTGTAAAGTTACCATGTAGGTTACAGCGAGCGATGGCTTTTAGTGTTTTTACATCTTTTAGATTAACTCTTGCACTTAAGAAACCACGAGAAATTTCAGGCTCAAGTGAAGCTTTGCCTACAAGTTTATCATCAGCAAAAAGTTCTATCTCATATATCCAGTGTTTTGCTTCACTTGGATGGATAATCTCTTTTTGTCCGACTGTAACTTCAACAAGAGTAAAGCCCTTTGCATCAGCATCTTTTACCATTATGTCAGGCAGGTGCTTAGCTTCAAATTCTGTTAAATTTTGTGGGTCTTTTGGTGTTATGTCATTTTTGTTTGTAATGAGCTTCTCATCATACGCACTAACTGAACCAACTGCTACACCAGCAACAACTATAGCCTTTAACGCATCTCTTCTTTTCATGATTTCTCCTTTTGTGAAAAGTTTCGTAATTATTATAATCTAAGTTTTTTGATAATTGGCTGAAAAAATTGCTTTTAAATTTAAGTAAATTTTGCCAAATTTTAGCCTTTTAATGTATAATACGCACAATAAACAAGGAAAAATCGTGCAAAAAGTTATATTAGTTGGAAAACCAAATGTGGGGAAAAGCTCGCTTTTTAACCGCTTGGCTCGTCAGCGTATCGCCATCACAAGCGACATAGCAGGAACTACTCGTGATACAAATAAAGCCGTTATAAATTTGGACGGACGAGAGTTTTTGCTTATTGATAGTGGCGGGCTTGATGATAGTAGTGAACTTTTTCGTAATGTCAAGGCTAAGACATTAAATGAAGTTAAAAACTCAGACATCATTATCTATATGGTTGATGGCAAGATGTTGCCAGATGATGAAGATAGAGCGCTGTTTTACGAGCTTTTGAAGCTTAAAAAGCCAACCGCCCTTGTTATAAATAAAGTTGATAGCAAAAAAGATGAGCAACGAGCGTGGGAATTTACTCAGTTTGGTGCAAAGGTCGTGTTTTCAATCTCTGTAAGTCATGCTACAGGGGTTGATGAGCTGACGCAGTGGATCGAAAAATTTCTACAAGCTCCTAAGATCGTAGCCGATGAGAGTGAGGATTTTGATGAGTTTTTGCAGGAATTTAACGATGAGGGCGAGCTAGATCTTGACAAAAAAGAGATAGATTACGAAAATAAAAACATAAAAGTTGGTATCATCGGACGCGTAAATGTCGGCAAGTCAAGCCTTTTAAACGCGCTTGTAAAAGACGCTAGAGCCGTAGTGAGTAGCGTGGCTGGCACCACAATCGATCCAGTTAATGAAATTTACGAGCATGAGGGCAGAGTGTATGAGTTTGTCGATACCGCGGGTATTCGCCGTCGTGGCAAGATAGAAGGCATCGAGCGATACGCACTAAATCGCACGGAGAAAATTTTAGAAAATGCCGATGTAGCCCTGCTCGTGCTTGATAGCTCTGAACCACTAAATGAGCTAGATGAGCGTATCGGTGGGCTTGCAAGTAAATTTGAGCTAGCTACGATAATCGTGCTAAATAAGTGGGACAAAAGCGAATGGGAGTTTGACAAGCTAGTTTTTGAGATAAGGGATAGGTTTAAATTCCTGGCTTATGCACCAGTTATAAGTGTTAGCGCACTTGGTGGCAAAAGGGTGCATAAAATTTATAGTCTTATTAATGAAGTATATGCAAATTTTACTCAAAAACTACAAACTTCAAAGCTAAATGATGTCATCGGTGAAGCGACTAAAATCCACCCGATACCGCGTGATAAGGGCAAAGTGGTTAAAATTTACTACGCCGTGCAGTTTGGCTTTGCCCCACCTAAAATTGCCCTTGTGATGAATAAACCAAAGTGCTTGCATTTTAGTTACAAACGCTACTTAAATAACAAACTTCGCGAAGCATTTAAGCTAGAGGGAAGCCCTGTGGTGCTAATCCCTCGCGGGCGAAATTCGCAACAGGAGAGCGAAAATGAAGAGTAGCCACAATATCGTACTTATAGGATTTATGGGTGCTGGCAAGGGTAGCGTAGCTCGTGAGCTAGCGCAAAATTTAGATAGGTTTAATGTTGATACTGATGATATGATAGAAAGCTCACTAAATATGAAGATTAGGGAAATTTTCAGTGAGTTTGGTGAGACGCATTTTAGGGCATTGGAGAAGAATTTGGCCAAATTTTTAGCTAAAAATTTAAAAAATGCTATCATTTCAACTGGTGGTGGCTTTGCGATGGTTAAAGGGCTAAATAAGATAGGTAAAGTCATATATTTAAAGGCTAGCTTTGACTGCATTATAGAGCGCATGAGAAACAGCGAAAATGCTGAGAAAAAATTTGCTAAAAGACCGCTTTTAAACGACTTAGACAAGGCTAGAGAGCTACATAAAAGTCGTGAAAAAATTTACGAAAAAAAGGCTGACATCATCATAAATGTCGAAAATAAAACGATAAAACAAATCGCAAAAGAGATCAAAAAAATATTAAACAAGGAAAAAGATTGAGAGTATTAACAGGGCTTCAGCCAAGCGGGAAATTGCACTTAGGAAACTATTTTGCATCGATTAAACAGATGGTAGATGCACAAAATGAAAGCGAGATGTTTATCTTTATCGCAAACTATCACGCGATGACCTCGGTAAGTGAGGCAAAAATTTTACGCCAAAATACGCTTGAAGCAGCGGCTGCGTTTTTAGCACTAGGCATTGATCCTGAAAAATCGACATTTTGGGTGCAAAGTGATGTAAAAGAGGTGCTTGAACTTTACTGGGTGCTAAGCCAATACACCCCGATGGGACTGCTTGAACGCGCTCACAGCTACAAGGACAAAACCGCAAAAGGCATAAGTGCAAATCACGGGCTTTTTAGCTATCCTGTGCTGATGGCGGCTGATATTTTGCTATTTGGTGCTGATGTCGTGCCAGTTGGCAAGGATCAGATCCAGCATGTTGAGATTGCAAGGGATATAGCGATAAAGTTTAATAACGAACACGGCGAGATCTTAAACCTACCATCTCACAAGGTCGCAGAAAATGTTGCCACGGTGCCGGGAACCGATGGTGCTAAGATGAGCAAAAGCTATGGCAATACTATAGATATTTTTGCCGACGCAAAAACCCTAAAAAAGCAAATCTCATCTATCGTAACTGACGCGACACCGCTTGAAGAGCCAAAGCAGTGGCAAAACTGCAATGTCTATAACATCGCAAAGCTATTTTTGGACGAGAGCGGACAGCGTGACTTGCAAGAGCGATACGAGCGAGGTGGCGAAGGGCATGGGCATTTTAAAATGTATCTAAATGAGCTTGTTTGGGAGTATTTTAAGGACGCAAGAGAGAAATTTGAGTACTACTGCCAAAATTTAGCCCAAGTGGAGCAAATTTTAGCCGATGGTGCGGTCAAGGCAAAAGCTGTTGCAGAGCCAATAATATCGAGTGTGCGAGCAGCAACTGGGATTTATTAAAAAGGGGCAAAAATGATAAACTTAAAACTACTTGAAAGCAACTATGATGAATTTGTCGCAAAACTGCGTGGCAAGAAGATAAATGAAGAAATTTTGGCAAATTTGCTAAACACATTTAACGCCTTAAAAAAACAGCGTCAAGAGCTTGAAGTCTTGCAATCAGTGCAAAATGCAAAGAGTAAGGAACTTGGAAATTTAGCTAGAAGTGGTGGCGATGTGAGTGCGCTAAAAGATGAGCTAAGTGCGAACAAAGAGCTTGTCGCAAAGGCTAACGAGGTGGTGCGAGAGCTAGAAGCTAAGCTTGATAACATCGCTTCAAATGTCCCAAATATTACAGATGATGATGTGCCAGCTGGGGCTGATGAAGAGGATAATATTTGCTTAAAAACGATTCTAGAGCCGACGAAATTTAACTTCACACCAAAGGAGCATTTCGAGCTTGGCCAGAGTTTGGGTTGGCTTGATTTTGAGCGAGGGGCAAAAATTTCAGGCTCACGATTTACCATTTTGCGTGGCGAGGGAGCAAGACTGAGCCGAGCTTTAGTTAATTACATGATCGATTTTAACAGTGCGCGTGGCTTTGAGCTTGTAAATGTGCCATTTTTGGTAAGCTCAAACACGCTTTATGGCACAGGTCAGCTACCAAAATTTGAAGAGGATCTTTACAAAGTGCGCGATGAGGATCTCTATCTTATACCAACGAGTGAAGTTCCTGTAACAAACATCTACAACGACGAGATCATCGATGCCCAGAAACTTCCGATAAAGATGACTTGCTACTCAGCGTGTTTTCGTCAAGAGGCTGGATCTGCAGGGCGTGATACGCGTGGCATGATCCGTCAGCATCAGTTTGAAAAAGTTGAGCTTGTGGCAATCACAAAACCAAGCCAAAGTGCAGATATGCTTGATGAGATGGTGGCGTGTGCGAGTGATTTGCTTATGAGCTTGGGGCTACCGCACCGACATATGCTACTTTGCAGTGGTGATTTAGGATTTAGCGCAGCAAAGACCATTGATCTTGAAGTTTGGTTACCAGGACAGGGCAAATACCGCGAAATAAGTTCTGTTTCAAACACTCGTGATTTTCAAGCTAGAAGGGCTAAAATTCGCTTCAAAGAAGACAAGAAAAACGCCCTAGTTCATACGCTAAATGGCTCAAGCTTAGCCGTTGGTAGGACACTTATAGCCATAATGGAGAACTATCAAAAAGCTGATGGAACGATCGAAATTCCAGAGGTTCTTAAAAGGTATATGTAGTGGCTGATGAGAACAACGAAGAGGTCTTAGTTCTTCGTCCTCCTGGTGAGGCGTTAGATGATGATGGCGCAAAGCCTGAAGAGATAGTGTCACTAGATGAGCTTACTGAACAACAAGAAGAGCAGCCTGAAGATCAGGTCGTTATCGAGCCACCCAAAAAGGGACTTGATAAGAAAAAAATTATGATTTTTGGCGGTATAGGCTTGCTTGTGCTTTTGATTATTGTCATTTTACTTGTGGTTTTACTAAAAAAAGATAAGTCAAAAGATGGCGTTGGTGAGCTTATACAGCGCATTGAAGAGCGCCCAAAAACACAAGACTTTGGAGCTTCCAAGATAGATGATATGATAAATAAGGCAAATTTGCTTTATGAAAAGGGCGATAAATTTGAAGCACTAAAAATTTATGAAAGTATCGCAGCTTATAATCAAGCTCTTTCAAACTATAATCTCGGTGTCTCTCAGATGAAGCAAGAAAATTTCAAAGACGCTGTAAGCTCATTTGCTAAAGCAATAGCTAATCGCGAAAACACAAGCGTTAGCGCCATAAATGCGGCTGTTTGCTCGCTAGAGCTAGGCGATGAGCAGCAATTTAACTACTACATAGACCTTGCGCACTCATTTTTGCAAAATGAGACATCATCTCCGCTTTATCACTACTACTACGCGCTCATTCACTACTATAAAGGCAACTATATAGAGGCTTTGCATGCTTTAAAGCACCCTAGTAGTGAGTATTATAAAGACAGATATGACTATCTTGCGGCAAAAATTTTAACTGCTCTTGGTAGAAATGAAGATGCTATAAAGCGTCTTGAAAAGCAAGACAGCCTAAACTCAAACATCACTCTAGCACAGCTTTATGCAAATGAAGCAAAATTTGACAAAGCTAGGGATTATTTAGCAAAGGCTGTTAAAAACACAACTCAGCCAGATCTTATCAAGATGACAGCAGCGATAATAGACCTAAAAACCGGCTTTTACGCAGATGCTGCAAATTTTATAGGAGAGGTTAAGGATGTAAATGTAAGCCTGCCAAGCTCGATTTATAGGATAAAAGCCAGACTAAGTCCAGAGCTTTTTGATGTAAATATGGCGCAAGCACATTTTAAAGATGATATGTTTTTTAACAAAACTCGCCGATACGAGACGCTATTTTATTTTGCGCCTTATAAGGTTTTTGACGCCAAACAGACTATGAATCAGATACGAAAGGGGGGAGTGAGTCTCTTTTTGGATGATACAAATGGAGCGAGCGGATATTTACAAAACAGCCTAAATGTCTCAGAGGTAAATTCAAAACTTTCAAGCGCTATAGCAAAAGCCCTAAACTACGAGCTAAAAGCAGCAAATGCTGAATTTAGTATCTTGGCTCAAACCTACCCAGAGCACTCTATACTTCAGTATAATCTAGCCCTCACTTATGCTCAGCTTGGAAACTTTAGCCTTGCCGCAAAACACTTTTTAACAAGCTATCATCTAGATCAAAATAACTACTTAGCAGGCATCTTTCATATCATCTCAACTGATATAACTAACTCGCTAAATCCAAAATTTATAGAAGCCATAAGTGAAAATTTAGAGTCTCAAAACAATATCCCAAATGAGAATTTGTATACCGCGCTTTTAGCTTTAGTCAATTCAAACCAAGCTTCGATGATACGATATTTAGAGGAGCAAAAAGAGGACACTACACTAAATTTAGCTTTTGATATTATCATTGCTAAGATAGCTGGATTTGATGAGATAATGCAGCAAAAAACGGCAAAACTCACACAAATTTTACCAAAAGATATGGTTGCTCATATCTTAAATTTTATTGCAAATAATAAAGATAATGGTGACATAAAGTCCTATGCGCAGGCTATACAGCTATATTTTAAGAGTAAAGAGCTTGATGAGAGTGCGTTTTATCACGGAGTTAGCATTATTAAAAAGCAATACATAAATTTACTGCAAATTTCGGGCTTGCTTTTTTATGAACGCGATAAGATAAAAGAGCGACTAAAAAGCGCTCCTATGAATGCAAATTTGCTTACAACGCTTGCTTATTTGCAAATTTTTACTAACGAATTTGATGAGAGTTTTAAAATTTACAATAGACTAATTGATGAATTTAAGCAAGATGACGCAGTAACTTTATTTCTGGCTTCGGTTGCGGCAACTGGTGCAAATAGTCCAAATAACGCTATTGCGCTATTAGAACTTACAAATTTAACCGATCCAAGCGCGATAGAAAACCGTGTAGCACTTGGCTTTTTATATCAGCAGATAGACAACTTAGACGCTGCTATCATACAGTATAAAAAGGTTGGCAACACAAGTCATAAGAACGAATTTTATGATTTTGAGATTATAAATGAGCCTAGATGATATTTTCTAGGCTCATATGTTTTAGCTTGCTAGGCTTTGTGCTTTAGCGATAAAATCGTCATTTACGATAAAATTTGTATCGTAAATGTATGTTTGCTCGCTCTTTTTTATCTTTATGACAAGGCGCTTAGTGTTTTGTTCATTGCTCTCTTTTTGACTTAGCAAATAAAGTTGTGTGATGATGTCGCGACTAAGTGTTTCAAGGTTTAAAACAAGCTCCAAGACCGCATATTCGCTAATGGCTTTTTTAGCTACTTCTTGCTGTTTTTTCTCAAATTTTGAGTAGTTTTTATGTTTTATCTCTTTTGCTTTAAAGTCAGAGTCTGCTGCCTCTTCAAGGCTCATAAATGAACGCAGGCTAATGCTTGAAAACTGATCATCTCGGCGTAAATTTACTATAAAAGCATAAGGAAGTTCTCGCTTTGCGCTATCTTTAAGTATTTCTTCAACTCCATCTAGTTCGCTTGAAAAGACAGCTATTTCGATATTTCCATGAAAGTCAAGCAAATTTATAGTCCCCATCTTTTTGCCACTTTTTGTAATGCGGGTACTAAAGTCCTCTATCTTGCCAACGACCATGATTTCAGAGCTTTGAGCAAGATTTTCAAACTCTGAACTTTGGGTGTAGTTTATCTTTGAAATTTGCTCTTTATAATCATCAAGTGGATGCCCAGAAAGATAGATGCCAACAATTTCTTGCTCAAATTTTAGTATCTCTTTTTTGCTAAACTCAGCAGTGGTTGGTATTAGATTTACTTTTACATCGCTCATGTTTTCATCTTCGCCAAATAGGCTTTCCTTTGCATTTTTGCGAAGTGTGGATGCGTTTTTGCAAGCCTCTAAGATATTTTCTATGTTGTTTATCAGGCTCATTCTAGTAAGTTCAAAAACATCAAAAGCACCTGATTTTATAAGGCTTTCAACCACTTTTTTATTTACTTTAAATGGATCAACTCTTGATACAAAGTCATCTAAATTTTTAAATGCTCCAGCTGTTTTTATTTCACTTCTTATGTTCTCTATCGCAGCCCCACCAACACCTTTTATAGCTCCAAATCCAAAGACTATTTTGGCTTTGTTGTCTATATTAACAACACTAAATTCTTTTGCTGAGTGATTTATATGAGGGGCTAAAACATCTATTTTAAGGCGCTTGCTTTCATCTATGTAGCGTACGATTTTATCAGTGTTATTTTCTTCGCTAGTTAAAAGAGCTGCCATAAATTCAGCCGGATAGTAGGCTTTTAAATAAGCTGTTTGAAATGTCACATATGCGTATGCGGCGGAGTGAGATTTGTTAAAGCCATATCCTGCAAATTTTAAGATAAGGTCAAAAAGTTCACCCGCTTTTTGTGCGTTAAAGCCCATTTTTACTGAGCCTTGGACAAATAAATCCTTTTGTTGCTTAAGTAGTTCAGGGTCTTTTTTACCCATGGCGCGGCGCACAAGATCTGCTCCGCCAAGACTGAAACCGCCTATTGTTTGTACTATTTGCATAACTTGTTCTTGATATACTATGACGCCATAAGTTGGACTAAGGATAGGCTCAAGCTCTGCAAATGCGTATGTTATCGGTGCTCGTCCATGTTTTCTAGCGACAAAGTCATCAAGCATACCGCTCTCCATAGGTCCTGGGCGATAAAGCGCTAACATCGCAACAATATCTTCAAAGCAGTCCGGCTTTAGGCTAGTTCCTAGCTTTCGCATACCTTCACTTTCTATCTGAAATATACCGATGGCATCGCCACTTTGTATCATCTTGTATACGCCAGTGTCGTTTTTATCGATATTTTCCCAGATTATATCTTTTCCTGTGCGAGCCTTTATAAGTCTTATGGCGTTATCAATAACAGTTAGCGTCTTTAGTCCCAAAAAGTCAAATTTTATCAGATCAACATCTTCAAGATATTTTAGACTATACTGTGTTACATAGTGATCTTCTGGGCTGTTTGGCTGGCGAAATAGTGGGGTTTTGTGCCATAGCTCTTCATTTGAGATAACCACTCCAGCTGCGTGCTGACCAGCATTACGGTTAAGTCCTTCAAGATCAAGCGCAAATTTCCAAACTCTAGAGGCATTTGAGTCGCGCGATATAAGTTCATTTATCTTTGGCTCTTTTTCAAAAGCATCTTTTAGCGTTATGCCAAGCTCATCTGGTATGAGTTTTGCCATAGCATCGGCCTCAGCATAAGGCATACCACAAACCCTTGCAACATCTCTTATAACACCTTTTGCTAGTAATTTACCAAATGTTATAACGCCAGCGACATTAAATTTCCCATACTTTTCGGTAACATAGTCGATTATTTCGCCTCGTCTAGTCTGACAAAAATCCACATCAATATCTGGCATGCTTACGCGTTCTGGGTTTAGAAATCTTTCAAAAAGCAGGTTGTAAGGTATGGGGTCTAAGTCTGTTATCCTAAGCGAGTAGGCAACAAGAGAGCCAGCCGCAGAGCCTCTGCCCGGACCCACTGGCACTCCGCGTTTTTTAGCTTCATTTATAAAGTCCCAAACGATTATCATATAGCCTGGGAAATTCATCTTATTTATGATCTTTATCTCGGTTTCAAGGCGTTTTTTATACTCTTCATGATGTTGCGTAGGAACAAATTTTAGTCGCTCTTCAAGACCTTTTTTGCATTCAAATTCAAAAAGTGTAGCATCGTTTTTAAAGCTGTATCGGTTATTTGGCTCAGGAAGTTCAAGCCCACGCTCTTTTGCGTATTCGATAGTAAATTTAAAATTTGGTGGAGTAGGGTTACCAAGCTTGAGCGTGAGATTGCACTTATTTGCAATCTCTTGAGTGTTTTCTATGGCTTCTGGTATGTCTAAAAATAGCTTATTCATCTGCTCTTTTGTTTTAACATAAAACTCATGGACGCTGTGTTTAAGCCTATTTGGGTCATCAAGGTTGTTGTTCATCGCGATACACATAAAAACTTCGTGCGCATCGGCTCTCTCTTTAAAAGTATAGTGTGTATCGTTTGTTGCGATGACTTTAATTCCAGTCTCTTTTGCTATACGAAGTATATCATCATCTATATTTCGCTGATCTCCTATGCCGTGACGCATGATCTCAAGATAGAAGTCATCGCCAAAAATTTCTTTATACTCAAGTGCAACTTCAAGTG
The DNA here is from genome assembly GCF_050586305.1 of Campylobacter australis. Taxonomy (NCBI): domain Bacteria; kingdom Pseudomonadati; phylum Campylobacterota; class Epsilonproteobacteria; order Campylobacterales; family Campylobacteraceae; genus Campylobacter; species Campylobacter australis. The sequence continues at coordinate 14,113 of NZ_JAXUAA010000004.1, forward strand.
CTTTTGTATAGCCACCAGCGCCTTCTTTTTTTACTTTTTGTTTTGTTTTTCTATCAAATCTAGTCAAATTTAGATGCCAGCTCACTTCGCCTTGTAGGCATGCAGCCGTGCAAACTATACCTTCACTATGCTCTTTTAGTAGTTTTTTATTTATGCGTGGATAGTAGTAAAAGCCGTCGATATAGCTTTGTGAGCTTAAATACATTAAATTTTTATAGCCCACCTCATTTTTAGCAAGAAGTATAAGGTGAAAGCGTTGTTTTGTACTTTTATCGCTTATCTCATCGCCGTTATGGATATATGCTTCAATACCAATGATGGGCTTTATGCCCTCTTTTTTCATTGTTTGATAAAAGTCAATAGCCCCAAACATATTTCCATGATCGGTTATCGCAACACTTTTTACATCTTGAGCTTTTAGTGTTTTTGCAAGCTCTTTTATCTTGTTTGCGCCATCTAGCAAAGAGTACTCTGTGTGCAGATGCAGATGTGTAAATTCGCTCATTTTATTCCTTTTTTAATGACAAAATCTTAGCAAATTTTCTCTTTTAAGGCGCTTTATTTTTTATGCTGGCTATTTTTTGCCTTTAAAAATGAGCCTATCTCGCTTACTAAAACACCAAGCAAGATAAAGCCAGCACCCAAAATTTGATAGCTGCTTAGATGTTCTGCTCCGACAAAATACCCCATAACTCCAGCTGTAACTGGCTCAAGGGTAAAAAATATCGCTGTTTTTATAGGGGTTGTAAATTTTTGCATTAAAGCTTGTGCAAAAAAAGCAAATGCTGTACCTAAAACACCAACTATAAGCATACAAATGATAAAGTTTTTATCTATATTTGGCACAAAATTTTCCCCATCAAAAAAGCCTATGGCAACCGCACAAAGAAAAACTAATGTTAAAATTTCAAAATATACCATGTTTACGAGATTGCAGTTTTGCACGAAGCGATTTGTAAGCACGATGTGAAAAGAGTAGGCTGTGGCACACACAAGTGCAAGCGCTTCGCCAAGCCCAAAGCCTACTTGTGTGTTTCCAATAAGATAAAGACCAATGATCGCAAGTATGATCCCTATGTAGGCGTAGGAGTAAATTTTATGCTTAAAAAGCGCACTTGCTATAAATGGCACAAGAGCTACATTAAGTCCTATAATAAAGGCTACTGAAGAGCTTGCTGCGTGCCTAAATGCAAATGTTTGGCTTACAAAGCCGACAAATAAAAATAGCCCTAAAATAATGCCAAATTTAATATCATCTATGCTTGCGGTTTTTAGTGTTTTTAAAAATATTGCTCCAGCGATTAGTGTTGCTAGTAAAAAACGCCAAAAAAGCACAGAAAATACCCCATTTGTGGCTATTGCCCACGATGTTGGTAGATAGCCAAGCCCAAAGGCGATGGCAACAAATATCATACCTATGTCTGCTTTGTTTTCGCTCATTTTCATTTTTTTTCCTTATTTTTATTAAAAGGTGGTATTATATAAATTTTTTCTTATTTTAGACTAAAGTGCGTGAAATACGCATTACAAAAGATTAAAATTTATTATAAATTCGTTTAGTAGGTTTTCTAAACTATTGGCACAGGTTTGTTTTAAGCCAAGACTTTTTGCTGTAAGTAGATAGTAAAGTTGCGGCTTTTGGCATAAATTTATAGCTGGTGCAGCGTGACTTTTTGAGAGCTTTTTGCCATTTTGAATAATTAACTCATGATGTATGAAATTTGCATTTTCAAAGGCTAAATTTAGCCTTTTTGCTATGTAAAGTTGCGCATTAGAGCACTTTTTTAGATCGGCGCCACGAACGAGCAAATTTACGCCTAAAAGCTCATCATCAATGACACTAGCAAAATTATATGAAGGCGTGTCGTCTTTTTTCCAAAGTATAAGATCGCCCATCTGGCTTGCCACTACTGCGCCAAGCTTGCTTGTCTTATCTGTGCAAATTCTAATAGCTGTTTTATCTTTTGTAAAGCTTAAATTTTTGTCTTTGCAAATTTTTGTATATATGCCGTTTTTATAGGCATTTGCAGTATTTCTTGAACATTGGCAGGCGTAGGTTTCATGATTTAGACTTTTTAGGGCTGTTTTGTAGCTTTGCATACGATGAGTAAAGCTAAATTTTTGCCAAAATTCACTCACACTCTTTGCTCCAAAGTCATAGTTTATCCCTAAAAACTCGAGCGTATCAAAGATGTTTTGTATATACTCATCTTTACATCTTTGTGTATCATAATCATCAATACGAAGGTGTAAAATGCCATTTTGTGCTTTTGTGTATAGATATGTTAGTATGAAATTTAGGGCATTTCCAGCGTGCAAGTAGCCACTTGGAGTAGGTGCTATCCTTGAAATGATTTTGGAGTTTTGTTTTATCATAAAAAGCCTAAAATACAAAAAAGAAAAAGGAGAAAATTTCTCAGATAAGTCTTTATAATTTATCAAAAACTTATCTCAAAAAAAGCAAAGCCGTCCTAAGACGGCAGGGAATTAGTCTCTTGGGCGAGCCTCATTTACTCTTAGAGCGCGACCGCCAACATCTTGACCATTTAACGCATCTATGGCTTTTTGAGCCGCTGCGTCATCGTCCATCTCAACAAAACCAAAGCCTTTTGAGCGGTTCGTTTCACGATCCATAACAATCTTAGCGCGTTTTATCTCGCCAAATGGCGCAAACGCCTCCCTAAGCTCTGCGTCTGTCATGCGGTATGACAAATTCCCAACATAAATATTCACAAGAAATCCTTAAAAAATTTTCCGAAAAATCGGTTGCCTTAATGATAGCTAAATTTTTGTAAAAAAAGGCAAAATTTTAGATAAATTCTTAAATTTTTTACAAATTACCCAGTTTTAGTGCTTTTGTCAGGTTAAATTTTTAAGATATTTATTGCAAAATTTTGAAAAAATATGCATAACTGAAGTGGCTAGCCATTTTGTTAAAGATGCAAAACGGCTAGTTCGGTAAATTATTTTGTAAGTAGATCAAGTGCCTCTTGATATTTTGCGGCTGTTTTTGCGATGATTTCATCTGGGATTTTTGGTGCTGGAGCTTGCTTATTCCAGCCACTAGCCTCAAGCCAGTCGCGGATAAATTGCTTATCAAATGATGGAGGATTGGTTCCCACTTTGTATGTGCTAACAGACCAAAAACGACTAGAGTCAGGTGTTAAAACCTCATCCATTAGTGTTAGTGTGCCATTTTCATCAAGTCCAAACTCAAATTTTGTATCACAGATAATTATATCACGGCTTAGTGCGTACTGTGCAGCTTCTTTATATAGCTTAAGAGATACCTCACGCACTTTTGCTGCCATATCAGCGCCTATAAGCTTCTCGCACTGTTCATAAGTGATATTTTCATCATGCTCTCCGACCTCTGCCTTGCTTGATGGCGTAAATATCGGCTCAGGCAGCTTGCTAGCTTCAACAAGTCCATCTTCTAACTTAATGCCACAGACCATACCAGTTTTTTTATAATCTTTTAATCCACTGCCAGTTAGGTAACCACGCACGATAGACTCGATCTTTAGTGGTGTTAGGCGTTTTACGACTACAGCTCTATCTTTCATAGCATCTGCTTGCTCTTTTGGTAATACATCATACACGCTCTCACCAGTGAAGTGGTTTGGCATTATATGTGATAGTTTTTTAAACCAAAAATTTGAAATTTGAGTTAAAATCTCGCCCTTTTTTGGGATTGGATCATCAAGGATAACATCAAATGCCGACAAGCGGTCGCTTGCTACCATTAGCATACGCTTTTCATCGATCTCATAAAGATCTCGAACCTTTCCTGAGTAAATTTTTTTAAGAGCAAATTGCATCGTTTTATCCCCTTTTTGCGTGATTTTGTAGGCTGATTATAGCATTTATTTGCTTAGTTTTTAAAAAGTAAGTCACTTTTTAGACTCTTAAACTTCTCATCACCACAAAGCTCTTTTACTAAAAATAGAGCAAATTCCATAGCCGTAGCTGGACCGCAAGATGTGATAATGTTAGCATCTTTTACGACATTTGCTTCAGCTGTATAGCTTGTATTTTCGCATTTTATGTTGCTCTCAAAGCCAGGATAGCAAGTAAATTTTGTCTTTAAAACTCCTGCTTCTGCTAAGACCATAGGTGCGGCACAGATAGCTGCTATCATCTTATTAGCTTTATCAAATTCTCTTAAAACTTCAAGTAATCTCGTGTTTTTAGCTAGATTAAAAGCACCAGGAAGCCCACCAGGAAGGATGATAACATCAAATTCGTTTGGATTAAACTGGCTAAAACTTAACTCACTTTTAACATAAATATCATGTGCCCCTCGCACTAGTTCGCTATCATCAAGCGATACGCAAACGATTGAAATTTCGGCTCTACGCAAAATATCAACGACACTTAAGGCCTCGATTTCTTCAAAACCATCAGCTAAAAATAGCACAACTTTTTTCATCATCGCTCCTTTTGTAGATTTGTTCTAGTATTATAGAATTATTTATTAAATTTTGGATAAAATATACCTGCTATAAAAGCAGAAAGGATGCAAGATGCAAGTAAAAATCACTTACTGCAACTCTTGAAACTATCGTCCTGTAGCTTCTCGGGTAGAAGATGAACTTGTTAAAAATTTCGATGGTGTCAAGGTTGAGAAGGTCATTGGTGACGGTGGAAATTTCATCGTTGAGGTTGATGGAGAGATTGTCTTTTCTAAAAAAGACCTTATAGGAACTAGTGAGCCTCGTTTCCCACATGGTGATGAGATAACTCGCCTTATTAAGGCAAAAGTCGCTTAATAAAGCTTATTTTGGGGCATTTGCCCCAAATTTGAATTCTATCTTTAAAAACTCATCTTTTAACTTCTCGTGTCTTAGTTTTAGCTCTTTTATCTCTTTTAGTTTTTGCTTGCAAATATCATGGTATTCACCTTGTAGCTCGGCTAAAGCCTTGTTTAAAAAAGAGCTTTGAGAGAGCATCTCGTTTTCAAACTCATACAAATTTAGCGATGTTAAAACTCGCTCATAAGTCTCATTTACACTAGGGATAAAAAGAGCAAAATGCAAAGGATCTTTTTCGTGCGAAATACGCGCATTTTCTATCTTCTCCTTGAAAAAATAGACGGCTATTTTTATCGCATTTTCATAATTTGCGACGACTTTTAAATTCAACTTTTCAAAAAACATTGATAGTTTTTGGATTTTGGCTATTTTTGCAAGCTCAAACTCACGCAAATACAGCTCATAAACTTGCCCAGACTGTGTTCTAAGTGTTGCAAATTCTATATCTGAGTGTATATTAGCACTTTTTCTTATGTTTTCAAATTCAGATTTATACACCATAAATTCATACAAAAGCTTATCGTATAGCTCATCTATTTTTTTCTTTAGTTCTGCTTCAAGTAATGCGATTTCGCGCTTATAGCTTCGTAAAAATTTAGCAAATTTCACATCATTATAAATCAGCTTTGAAAAAATTTCATCACTATCAAGAGTTAAAAATTCATATTTAAGAGGGGTTATTTTTTTGGAGTTTAGTAGAGTTTTTTGGCTTTGAAACCGCGTCATGGTTTTTGGTTTTAGACTTGACAGAATTTCGTCCGTAACCTCTTTTGCAACCTCTTTTATCTCTTTAAAAGCAAGTTCTACTTTTGGCAAAAACTCACCCTTTATGTCTTGAAGGTTTGCTTTTAAGTTTTCATCAAATTTATTTAAAATTTGTGCTGCTTTGTCATGTATGCTTGCTATCTCGTCGTGCTGGCTAGCACAAAGTGCGCTTAGCTCTTGGCATTTTTTAAGAACAAAATTTTGCTTTAGCTCATCATTTTGAAAATTTATCTTTATTTGTTTTAAAACTTCATTGAAATTTGAGTGCTCTAAAAGTGCTTGATCGTTTGATAAGATGGCGCTTATAGCTTGCTTTGCTGATAGCGGGATAATGGTGACAAAGCTGTTGTTATAAGTTATTTTTGCATGTGATAAAACACGCTTTATCTCAGTCTTGTTGAGTTTATCCATCTGATTTAGCACGCAAATTGCGCTTTTATCTTTTAAAAGCCTTAACTCATCTAGCTCACTTGCCCTTGCCGCATTATCGATAAGGCTTAGCCAAATGACAGCACAAACGCTATTTAAAACACCTTTTGTAACTTCTGTATCATCTTTTGAAAGCGAGTTTAACCCAGGAGTGTCTATGAAATTTACATGCTTTAAAATCTCGCTTGGCGCATAGATACAAAGCTCGTCTATATCAGCATTAAATACACGCTGATCGACAAAATTTGCTATCTCACTTATATTGTTTAGCGTTTGGCTTCCATTTTTATAGCAAACTCTTAAAATAGGCTGCGCGCCATATCTTATGTGCGTTATTTTTGCGGTAACTGGCGTTGCACCAGTCGGCAAAATTTCTGCTCCAAGAAGGGCGTTTATAAAAGTTGATTTTCCGCTTGAAAACTGTCCTATGATGGCTATACTCACTTGATTTTGTATAAAAGCATCAAGGCGCTTTAACTCACTTTTAAGCTCAGAACTGGGGTGGAATTTAGGCTCTAAAAGAGCGTTTTCAAAGCGCTTAAATTGACCATAAAAGTCATTAGAAAATAGCTTAAAATACTCTCTTTTATAAGCATCTACAAAGCTTTTAAGCATCTTTTAACTCCTTTAAAATGTCGCTAAATTTTACCTTTTTTGCATTTAGTTCATCGCTTAATTGTAAAATTTCATTATTTTGTCTAGCAAGTAGGCTTGAACACTCATTTAGCTCATGAAGCTTTTGCCTTTGTCTAGTAAGCTCTTCGGCTAGTTTAGTAGTTAAATTTGCTCTAAATTTCTCTTTTTCAAGATTTGCTAGATTTGATACAAAATGACTTAGTTTTTCATTTTCTAAAAATTCACTTAATGCCACACTTAGTGTATTTTCAAGTTCCTTTGTGTTTAGGTTTTTTGCTATTTTTTCAAACAACTTTGCATAATCAAGCTTGATGTTTTGTGCAGTCATATATTCGCCTATGTTAAAAATGACGCTTTGGTTTTGCAAATTTAGTTCGGTAAAATTTAACATCAGAGTTTGAGTGCATGAGTTTATGAGGGCCAGTATCTCGTTGCGTTTTTGACGAGCAAGAGATAAAATGCCGTCATTTAGTGTAGTTTGTAGTATGTAGTTTGCTCTTTTTGTGTCCATCTTGCTGATTTTTTTAGCATAGGCAACTTCATTTAAAAGTTTGTCTTTGGCATTTGTGCCAAGCTGTATTAAGGCAGTTTTAAAACTAGTGTCAAGTGCGTTAATATCAAGCTTTGCAAGTTCTGTTTTTGCTAGTTCATCTATGTTTTTACTACGGTTTTCAAGCTGGTTTAAAAGTTTACTTGAGTGCAGAATTTTCTCTTTTACTTCGTTGCTTGAGCTAAGTAAGATTAGCAGTTTTTCCTCGATTTTAGCTAGCTCAAAGGTGCAAATTTGGATTAATTCGTTTTGATATGCTTTTATTGCTAGGCTTGCTTTTTGGTTATTTTCTCCAAAAAATGTCTCATATAAAAATGCCTTAAATTCCTGTACGCCACTATTGTTTTTGCCTTCTTCAAATCTTTTTGAGCTCACAACAAAGATGTTTAAGCTCTTTGAAATTTCGTCAAGATTAGCATCGTTTAATGCCTTATAAATGCTTTTTATAGTATAGTTTGCCACTTCGTTTAGCTCTTTTTCTGCAAGCATATCAGAGTGGGTTAGAACTATGCAAAGGCGAGCGATGTGAGAGTTTTTGATAGAGTGCAGTAAAAACTCAATATCTTTTTTGCTTGCACTTTGGCTTGCATTCATAAGATGTACCATCATGTCGCACTCGCTCATATATTCACGCACGAGTTGCTCTCTTAAAAACACAGCATCATCAATGCCAGGCGTATCAACGATATGGATATTATCTCGCACAAGATCAAGATCTTCGTATAAGGTTACGCATTTTACAAGTTCGCTTAGATTATTTTTAGCTGAAGTATAGTTTTTTAACTCGTTGGTATCAATGCAAATTTCGGCTTGTTTGTGGCTAATTTTTGGGATTATACCAAGCTCGTTTAGCTCGCTCTCGCTCCAAAAACTGACTTTGGCAAATGGCTTATATGAGTGCGTTAGGATAGTTAAATTTACAGTTTCTGGAACATTTGAAGTGCCTAGTATCTTTTTGCCTAAAAGAGCATTTAGTAGGCTTGATTTACCAGCGTTTATGACCCCAGTAACCACGACTGTAAATTTTAACTCATCTATCTTTTGTTTTTGCTCTTTTAGCCTTTCTTGGCAATGACTCGCACTGTTTAGCAGCTGCATATAAAGGCTATCTAATCTTTCTTTTTTATCATGAAAAAAATCTGTATTTTTTGTATCTTGTGTGCTGGTTTTTTCGTTTTGGTCTGAAATTTGCATTATAAGCTCTTTTAGATATAAAAAATCCTCACTCTTTAAAATAAGCTCTTTTTCTAAAATTTCAAGTGATTTTATAATTTTTGTTGCAGAAATTTTACCTTGCTTTAAGTAGTTTAAAGACGATATTTGCGCACTTTGCACACTAAAAGTATCAGCTTTTAGCCCAAGCTTTTGTAAAATTTGCCTAAATTCCTTTAATGCTATAAATCTATCAAAATTTTCCTCATTTGTTGCTAATACAACAGCCAAAAGCTTTTCATCAAAACTTAAAGACTTATTTTTGTCTAAAACCAACTTTGAATGCTGCCAAAACCTATCTAAAAACTCACGCATTTCTCACTCTTAACTTTAATTTAGCTTCGATTTTACAGCATTTTGGCTTAAAAAGCATATATAAATCGAAAATATTATGAAATTATCAAAAATTTTGTAAAAAATCAAAAATCATATGATATAATGCAATTTACAAAAAATTATAAGATTAATTTTTATATCTTAGAAATTTTTAATATTTTTCTCAAAGGAGTTTTAATGAAACTAGGTAAACTTAGTTTGGTTGCTGCGCTAACTCTTGGCAGTTTAGGCGTTGCAAATGCGGCGGATACGCTTGCTGAAGCGTTTACAAAAGGTAAGCTAACTGGTACAGTTCAAGCTCACTATACTGATTATACGGATGAGAGAAGTCCGTATTATAACGAAAATTTGTTAGGCTTTGGTTTGGAGCTTGGCTATGTAACTGATCCACTTTATGGATTTAGAGTTGGTTTAACTGGTCAGGGCTGGGGAAGTTTAGATTCTGATGACAATGCAAAAGTTATGTCAAACAAAGAGTGGTACGCAAATGGTTTTGTGCTTAGCGAAGCGTATCTTGGCTATACTCTCGGTAAGACTGATATAAAAGCTGGTCGCCAGTATGTAGGCAGTCCAGTTGTCGCTGGAAATCCAACAAGAGCGTTTAAAGAGGCTTTTGAGGGCGTTAGTATCACAAATAAAGATATACCAAATACTGAGCTTTTTGCTGGTTGGTTTTATAAATTTCAAGGCAGAAGTAAAGTTGCAACTGGCTCAAACGATACTGGCGCACCGCTATTTAGAGATAGGGTAATACTTGGTGGTCTTGGACCAGTGGCATTTGAGTTTGATGACATCTTTACAGCGGCAGTTGCAAACAAGTCTATCGAAGGACTAAAGCTTACAGCTGCTTATGGCTTGGTAACAGATGTTGATCCGACAAAGGGTATGTTGCCAGCAAAGGATTTTGCTAATCATGGAAAAAGCGATGTAAATTTAATCTTTGCAGAGGCTAGCTATACTGTGCCTGTATCAAATTTCAAGCTTGGGTTTGATGTAAATTATAAGGGCTCAAGAGTTGATGGCTGGATGGATAAGGCAAATTTAGATGGCGATATGCTAGGTCTTCGCGTAAGACTTGCAGATCTTTATGGATTTAGCGCATCTTATGCCTATACAAGAATGGGCAATGACGACTTAGTTTTTGGTGCAGGAAATGGGGCAGTATCTTATACTATGCTACCTATTTTTGGACCATATCAATGGACTGGCTATGCTAACATGGACACGCACAAAGTTCAGCTTGGCTACAACTTCGGTGCGGTTGGCGCAAAAGGGCTAAGCTTGGATCTGCACCTTATGAAGGGCAAGCAAGGCACTCAGTCAAAAGCTACATATTTAACAAAAGCTAACGAAAAAATGGACATCAAGGGCTACTCAGTCCAGCTAGGTTATAACGCAAGCGAGTTTGTTAAAGGTCTAAGCACAAATGTAACTTACACATCTGCAACCAGAGAGAACTACTCTGCAACAGGCGCTAAGACAGAAAAAGATACACAAGAGTTATGGGTAAAAGTAGCTTACAAATTTAGCCTACTTAACTAAATCCACTGAGAGACTTCGGTCTCTCTTTTTTTTACTGCAAAATTTATCCATAAAAATTTAAAATTTATCGATGTTTGTGAAAATTTACTGAAGGGTAGGAATTTAAAAAGGAGAGCCAAAAGCTCCCCTTATGAAGTTATTTTTGAGCTGCCATCTTGCGACGCATATAGGCTATGCGGCTTTGAAGCGGTAGGTGTTTAGGGCAGTTATCCTCGCACGCTAACAAACTCATACAGCCAAACACGCCATCATCATCGCCGATAAGCTCATAAAAGTCTTCGTCAGTGCGCTTATCAAGTGCGTCGATTTTAAATCTAGCCACACGATTAAGCCCCACAGCGCCGATAAAATCAGGTCGCATAATAGCCGTTCCGCATGCAGCCACGCAAATTCCACACTCAATGCAGCGATCAAGCTCAAAGACTTCTTGTGCCACTTCTGGCTCAACTTTTTCCTCTAGTTTTGATATCTCAGGCTCATGATCTGTGTGTATCCAGCTTTCTACACGCTTACTCATGGCATTCATCCAGTTTCCAGTATCAACACTTAAATCTTTAAGTAGCTTAAATACAGGAAGTGGCATAAGCTCGATAACACCACTATCATAATCCTTCGTAAGCGTTCTACACGCCAACTTTGGCGTGCCATTTACGAGCATTCCACAGCTACCGCAAATCCCTGCGCGACAAACAAAGTCAAAGCTTAGATCTGGATCAAATTTCTCTCTTATCATATTTAATGCGATAAAAAGCGACATCCCTGGTGTTTCTTCAAGCTCATAAGTGGCAAAATGTGGCTTTGAAATTTTACTAAGCGGATTGTATTTAAACGCTCTAATTGTTATTTTTCTACTCATATCCTATACCTGCTCTTTCGTTTGGTGCTTTGTATTTTTCTTGAAGCTCGTAAGGCATAAGGGCATTTTGGATCTCATATCTGCCTTTACCTTCGGCTTCCATTTTTGCACGAATTTCATCAACTTGTGCTTGGCGAACAGCACTATCTGGGTGCTCTATGATATTTCCTTTTGCACCATATCCACGAAATGCTGGTGGAATTTCCATCTTCATTATATCAAGTGGCTCATAAGTGATAGTAGGCATAGTATCGCCATCTTTCCAGCTTGTAAGCGTTCTGTTTAGCCAGTTTAAATCATCGCGTTTTGTATAATCCTCGCGGTAATGTGCCCCACGACTCTCTGTCCTATCAAGCGCACCTTTTGCGATACAAAGTGCTAGTTTTAGCATTTTTGGAACGCGGTAAGCTTCTTCAAGCTCTGGATTGCCAAATAGTGTTTTGTTTGTGATCTTAACATCAAGCGAGTGTTTATATAGCTCTTCAAGCTCTCTAACAGCAGTTGCAAGACCTTCACCGGTCCTAAATATCGCAACATGCTCCCACATAATATCTTTCATCTTATTTTTTATCTCAAAGACATTAAATTTGCCATCTTTATTTACTAGCTCGCTCATATAATCAAGCTCTTTATCGACAAATTTTTTGATACTATCAGTTTTTATCTCAACCTCGTGAGTAGCACAATACTCAGCAAAATAATCCCCTACAATCATGCCCGCAACAACGGTTTCAGAAACAGAGTTTCCGCCAAGACGGTTAAATCCATGCATATCCCAGCACGCTGCTTCGCCAGCACTGAAAAGTCCAGCAAGTGTCGGGCTTTCGCCATTTGGTTTTGTCTTTATGCCGCCCATTGAATAGTGTTGCATAGGAAGTATCGGTGCCCATCCTTTTGGACCTTCATCTGCTGGATCGATACCGTTAAAAATTTGACAAATTTCTTGAACATCGCGTAGGTTTTTTTCTATATGCTCTCTGCCAAGGATCGAAATATCAAGCCAAACATGCTCACCATAAGGGCTTTTTACTCCTTTACCATTTCTTATATGCTCCATTATACGACGACTTACGACATCGCGACTTGCAAGCTCTTTTTTCTCAGGCTCATAATCAGGCATAAAGCGATAACCATCTACATCGCGAAGTATTCCGCCATCCCCACGACATCCCTCTGTTAGTAAAATTCCGCTTGGAACGATAGGCGTTGGGTGAAACTGCACTGCTTCCATATTGCCAAGCTGAGCTATACCAGTTTCAAGCGCGATCGCTGCACCGATACCCTCACAAACAACAGCATTTGTAGTGTGCTTATACACCCTACCATATCCGCCAGTGGCTATTAGCGTTCCCTTTGATACATAGGCTGTTATCTCGCCATTTACTAAATCACGCACGATAGCACCATAACAGCGGTTATTTTCATGAATAAGTGCAATAGCCTCTTTGCGGTCGTGAATTTCAACATTATGCTTTAACGCCTCGTTTGCCACAGCAAAAAGCATAGTGTGTCCAGTAGCGTCAGCTGTATAGCAAGTTCTCCACTTTTTAGTACCACCAAAGTCACGCGAGTGGATAAGTCCATGAACCTCTTCTTTTTCAACAATGGTTGTTTTTTGTGCATTTATGATAGCACTTCTCTCGCCTTTTGTTATACGCGTCCAAGGCACTCCCCAAGCTGCAAGCTCGCGGATAGCTTTTGGTGCAGTTTGGCAAAACATTCTAGCAACTTCTTGATCGCAACCCCAGTCGCTACCTTTTACAGTATCTGCAAAATGCACATCTTCATTATCGCCCTCACTCATCTTTGAGTTACCCAAAGAGGCTTGCATGCCGCCTTGTGCGGCTGCTGAGTGGCTTCTTTTTACTGGTATCAGACTTAAAACGATAGTGCTTAGACCCTTTTCGCCAGCAGCAACTGCCGCCCTAAGCCCAGCAAGACCGCCTCCAATAACCAATGCATCACAATATTTTACATTCATCTTTTAGCTCCTATCCATCAATGACTAAGGCCGATCCAGACGAAATCAGCTATTAATGCGATTACAGCTAGCGTCCCAAATACGGCAAAAATTATAAATTTTGCTTTTTTTCTCTTCTCAAACATCTCATGCTTGCTTATGCCATCAATACTTATCCATTTTACATACAAACGATACATACCTATGCCTGCATGAACTACCATAAATACAAGTAACGCAAGGTAAAAAATTTCAAGTGTAGCAAAATTTTCAGCCGAGCTATCAGCCGTAATATGTCCACCAAAAACTATATCCACAAGGTGAGCGCTTGCACTGAAAAATAGTGCAAAACCAGTTAAAAACTGAAACCACCAAAGTGTTGTATCGGCGTGCTTTATGCGATCTTTATGACCTTTAAACATCTTGTATTGTCTATAGTTTGCAGGGAATTTTCTCATCGCCAAAAATGCATGCGTGATGAAAATAACAAATATAACAGCAGCTATGACATTAGTGATCCACCATGTAGCTTCGCCAAATAAAAATTTTGCCTCAGCAAAACCGACAACGGCGTTAAATGCGTCCTTGCCAAGTAATATAGTTGAAGTAAAAACCATATGGCACAAGATAAAACAGGCTAAAATCAAACCCGTGATACTTTGCCATCTGTCCCAAAGTGCAGGCAGGCGACTCTTTTTCGTGTCGACCCTCTTGCCTAAAAAGCCTTCTATAAGCTCACTCATGAGCCCTCCTTAGTTGATTTGTTTAGATGAAACTTATTTATATATTAAGTTAAAAATCTAAATTTGTAAAGTAATTTTACATCAGATATACTTTAATAATAATTAAATACGCTTTTTTAATGCAATATAAACAAAAGTCCCCATTAAGAACATCAAAATAGATAAAATTTGCCCCATAGAAAGGTTAAAAAATATAAATCCAAGCCCAAAGTCAGGCTCTCTGTAAAACTCGCATACAAAGCGAGCTAGCGTATAAAGCATCGCATAAAGACAGATAAGCTCGCCATCAAATTTTTTAAATTTTCGGTAAAAAAACAGTACCAAAAATACCACAGCTCCTTCAAGTATCGCTTCATAAAGCTGGCTTGGATGTCTCATAACGCCAAGCACTTTTATCCCCCAAGGCACATCTGTAACGCGACCAAAAAGCTCTTGGTTTAAGAAATTTCCAATACGACCAAAAAAGTATCCTAATGGGATAGCAAGAGCGCAAAGATCAAGCAACTGCCATAAATTTACACCCTCTTTTTGGGTTGAAATTTTAGCTTTTTTGGTAGTTGTTTTTGCTTCGTTTTTGGTAGTTGTTGTAGCTAAAATTTCTGAATTTATAGCATTGTGATTTGTGATTTGTGATTTGCTTTGGTCTGTAATTTTATTTTGTAAGTTTGCTTCGTTTTTGGCTGGATACTTTTTGCAAAATAAAATAGTCGCCACTAAAAATCCAACAACCGCACCATGGTAGCTCATACCGCGAATTCCTACAAATTCGCCGTTAGTAAATGGGTTAAAAATTTGCCACGGCTGGGTTAAATACCACATCGCTTCGCCTGAATACACAAGCACCCAGCCAAGCCTAGCACCTAGTATAACGCCCGCTTCGACCCAAAAAAAGTAGTTATCTAAAAGCTTATCGCTGATAGCATAGCTATCGCGTTTTGCAAAAAATTTTGCCATAGCCAACGCGATTAGCAACGCTAAAACATACATTATGCCATACCAATGCATGTTAAATCCGCCCACGCTAAACGCGACGGGATCAAAGTGGTTGTAGATGTTGTTCCAAATTTCCATTTATCTGCCTTAAATTTTTATGGGATTTTACAGATAAATGGCTTAAATTTATAAATGTCGCTCTAAAATTTGTGCGTATGCACCTTGCAGGTTTGCCAGTCTTTGCTCGCGTTTTGAAATTTCACTCTCTAAATTTTTAAACTCGGCGACGATTTTTTGTTGGGTTTGAAGCGGTGGGAGTGGGATTTTTATATTTTTTACCATTGGCACGGTTAATTGTGGTATATTTGCGCCGTTTCCATTAATATGTTTTTCCTTTAAGGCATAATATAAATAGTTAATTGAAATTGTAGGTTTTGGTGTTATAACTATTAATCTAACAATTGGAAAAAATGGTTCATTCCTTAAACTTACATAACCTATTGTCCCACGAGCCGATATTGTTATGCTAGGCTTTTGAACTCTTGCTTGATTGGTCCAGCCATACAAACCATCATCTTTTTCGGCATTGGCATAGATTGCAACATTGCAAATTTCTGTTTTTTGCTCTGAAAAAACTTGCGGTTTATCTCCACCGGCAAAAATTTCATTACAAATCTCACTTATTAGTATTAGCTCGTACCCCCCCCCCCTCATTTGTCTCAAAACTTATGCCAAACTTAGCAAAAATTTCACTCATTTTGGTTTTTAACTCATCGATTTCCATTCGGATTGTCTTAAATTCATTATCAACTTTTTCGCATTCGGCTACGATTTTAGTGGCAGCTTTTTGATCAAATGGAATTTTGATATTTTTTAAATTTGTAGAATTTAAGCCACCTTGTGCTGCACCTGTGATATTTTGCTTTAAAATTTGCTGACCTAACGGAGAATATAAAAAGTAAAAAACATATTTTTGTATATTTAAATCAGTTGTTCGAAGTATAAAAATATGTTCGTTAATCATTGCTTTTTTGTTATTTAATTCATCTCTTAAAAGTGCAATTTTACCAGTTAAAGCTCCGTCTTTGCATAGTAAAATATCATTTTGTTTTAATCTGCCTTTTGGATTTGCTTCGTAATATTCAACGCTTACAAATTTTGAATTTACTAGATTTATTACGCCATTTGTATTGTGTATATGTTCGCCACCAAGACTTAATGCACCATCATTTAAATTTCCAACACCACCAACTGGACGTGAGCCAGTCTCGATAGTTTTTATTAAAGTTTCAAGCTTCACAAGCGGAAATTTACTAACTATCTCCACCTTGCTTTTGGTACTTAAATTTATCACTTTGTCAAAACTGGCATTTTCAAAATCTATCAAATTTATTAAGCTAGTTTTTGAGATAGTGTAGGAATTTGGGTTGTTTGAGTCTAGGCTTTTTAGTAGCGCGTTTGATAAATTATTATTAAAAAAACTTTTTATAGCATAGCAAATTTTACTCTTGTCATCTTTGTTTTGCGGATTGTAAAGTGGTGTTTGGATAAATTTTACAGAGTTTATGTTGCGCAGAGCTTCCTTTTCTTTTTTCTCATCGTCGCTGTCATCTTTATTTTCTTTAAATTCGCCTTCATCTGCTACATTTGTGATGTATTTTATGCCTTCATCACCTTTGCGATTGCTCCAATCATAGCCTAAGAATTTAACTATCTCATCTTTGTTGGTTTTTGATTTTCCTCCGCTTGTGTCTTGTTTTTTGTCCTCTGGGCTTTTTATGAGTAAAAGCTCATTGTTTTGTGTGAATATGTAAAATTTTAGCTTTTGTAACTCTATGATTTTACATTTTTTTATAAATTGCTCTTGGTAAAAGTCTTGCTCTAAGCTGCCAAATTCATCACTTGCTAAAAATTCGTTAAATTTTTCCTTTTCCTTTGTTTTGCTTAGATTTTTGCTAAAAAATGATGAATTTTCAAAAAGTTGCTCTTGCTTTGTTTTTGTCATTGGCTCTTTTTTAAATTCTTTACTTTTTGAGCTTGTGTTTTCAAATTCTGCTTTGTAGTTTGCAAATGTTTGTGTTTTTGCTAGTTCTTGGCTTAGGTTTTCATCTTTTAAGAATTTAACAAAATCTTTATAATCGTAATTTTTAAATTCGCAATATTTGTGAATAATAGCATGGTTTTCAAATTCGTTTGATGTTTGAAATTTGTCATCTAAAAAGCAACTAATTAAGTCATTAGCGTTTTTCTCGCGTTTTTTAGCAAATATGATGACGGTTTGTGTGCCTGTTGAACCAAATGTGCGTGAGTTTAGTCCGACGATACTTAAAATATCGAAATTTTGTAGTAAAATTTCCCTTGTTTTTTCATAAATTCCGCCTTTATTTAGTATTGAGCTTGGCAGGACAAGGGCGAAATAACCGCCATTTTTTAGTAGCTGTGCGGTTCGCTCGATAAAAAAGCACTCAATGGCGTTGTTTTTATCAAAACTTGTTTCATCTACACTGCTTAAAAGTGTAAAATTTTTTCTATCTTGTTGCAAAAGCGTTTCTAAAAAACCTTTTACAGAGTAGGGTGGATTTGAGATGATTAGATCAAAAGTGTCGTTTTTAAAGTATTTTGCATAGTCTTTTGTGTTATCACACGTGCTTAAAGCATCTTGAAATACGATCTTAGCCTCATTTTTGTTGTCATAAAAGACGGTGGCGATTTTAGCGACCATAGATAAGTTTTTATTTTTCTCAATGCCATAAATTTTGCAATTTTCATTATGCTGGATAAATTCCGTTAAAAAGTGTCCAGCTCCACAAGCGTAGTCTAAAATTTTTGAACCAGCGTTAAATTCTGGAAGTGAGTTTATAATAAAATTTGTGATAGGCGTTGGCGTGAAGAATCTACCTTCTGTTTGATGAATTGAGCGGTTTAAAAAGCCTTCAAAAAGATCTCCTAGAAATTGATTGTTTTCACTTTTGGTTATGTAAATATCTTGGATAAGACTTGCAATGTGAAGTAGGACTTTGAAATTTAGGTCAAATTCTTGCTTGTTCTCAACCTCAATGAAGTTAAATTTCTTGATATTATAAAATTTTTGTTCTTTAAAAAGTCTGTCTATTTCATCGTGTAATTCTCCTTTGTAGCGTTGCTTGGTGTTGAAAATTTCATCTATTTTGCCTTTGCTTATATTTACGACATCAACTTCAAAAAGCTCTTTTTTGCCTTGTGCATAAAGCTCTAATAATCGGTCGCAGTAATCAAGAGGATTATCGTATCCAAAACCTTTCCAGTAAAATTTTAACTCATCACTTTTGCCATTTTGCATATTTTTTTCATCAATTATCTTACATAAAAATAGATCGACTAATATATAAAATGTATTTTCGTAGTTTCCTATGGCGTTGTTTCGTAAAATAGTTGCAAATTCGTTGTAAATCGCGCGAATATTTGAGTATGGGACTTTGTTTAGATCATTTAGCGTATATTTTTCTTTACCGATTTTATATGCTGCGATGTCAGACTCAAAAAGACCTCTTGTATTCATCGCCATTTGATAGCTTTCATTCCAAACTTTAAAATACTCGCTTTTGTTTTTAGCGTCTTTAAAATATGGCTTTTTATCTTTGTCTTGTTTAATGTTTGCGTTTTGTGTTTTTAGATACTCTTCGTTATCTTTAAGCGTGATAAGGTGGCAGTTGTAAATGATCTCGTCGTGGTCAAAGTCAGCCGCATAAAGGCAGACATACTCAAAACTTCCAAGTGAAGGTAGATACGAAAATAGCTGTCCTCCGTCTTTTTGCATATTGTTCCATTCTTTGCTAAATTCGCTTCCGTAAGTTTTATTTTCTATTAATACAAGCCGTTCATAGTTTTCGTTATATACCATTATATCGCCGTATGACGGCTTATTGACGTGCCCTACTTCTACTGCTGGTTCAATGATAATGTGCTGTGGCTTATAGCCTTTTGCAAGAAGATTATCCATACAAATAAGGCAGACAAAATTTTCTTTTGCATTGAAATTTGTTGTTGTATTTCTGTGAATAATTATGCCGTTGCTTGGCTTTGTTAAGCTTGGGAATTCTTTTTCTTTAAAGCTATTGTCTATCGGAGAGTATATAATTTTTGAGTTTTTAAAATCAACTTCTATAAAGATTTTATCACTATCTTGATAATGTTTTTTAAATTTTGTTTCATTTGAATTTGGCTTGAAATTCAGTTTTTTCAATACATCTTTTAAATTTTCTTTTGTTATCATGACTATGCCTTAAAATTTTTGATAATTTTATAATAAATTTGCTAAAAATTGCGATTAAAACAAGCCTTTGCACTAAGTGGCAATGTAAGAAAACTAAAATTTTCTTGCTCAAAAATGTGAGCGAAGTCATAAAATTTCATAAGCTCGGCTTGGTTAAATTTAGCCTGCCATACTGCGCCGTTTTCGTTAAATTCGCGTGTAAATTCGCTTAAATTTTGGCTAGTAAAATAATGCTCAAAACGGCTCATAAGCGAAAAAGGCGTAAAAAACACACACTCATCTTTTATCTCAAATTTTATTAAATTTGCTTCATTTATAGCTAGATTTACAGCACCACCATAAGCCCTTACAAGACCACCAGTGCCAAGCTTTATACCCCCAAAATATCGCACTATAAAAACGCCAACATTTATAAGCTCCGCCCCACGCAAAGCAGCAAGGCTTGGCTGTCCACTTGTGCCTTTTGGTTCGCCATCATCGCTTTGGTTTTCAACGATTTGAGAATATTTATTAAGCTCTCTATAAGCCCAAACTATATGAACAGCTTTTGGATGCTCGCTCTTTAAGTATTCGTGAAGTGCTTTAAAATCGCTAATCGGACATAAAAATGCCAAAAAATTTGACTTTTTTATCTCGGTTTGAATTTTATAAATTTTATCTATCGTTTTCAAAAAAATACCTTAAATTTTCTGCAATTGTAGCAAATTTTTAGAAAAGACAATGTATAATTAAGTTTTAATCGAAAATTTAAGGAGAAAAAATGGACAAAAAACTAAAAGTAATGGTCATACAAGGTCCAAATATAAATATGCTAGGCACAAGGGAAGTTCAAATTTATGGTGCCATGAGCATGGAAGATATTCATAAGCAAATGAAGCTAGTGGCTGATCAAAACGATGTTGAGATCGAGTTTTTTCAGAGTAACTTTGAGGGTGAGATAGTTGATAAAATTCAAGAGTGCCTAGGCGATGCAGACGGTATTATCATTAACCCAGCTGCTTACACACATACATCCATTGCTATCCGTGACGCATTAACAGCTGTTGCTTTGCCAAGCATTGAAGTGCATATTAGCAACATTCATCGCCGCGAAGAGTTTCGTCAAAAAAGCCTTATAGCCCCTGTGGTTCAGGGTCAAATAGTTGGTTTTGGACCATTTGGATACCATCTTGCGATGATTTCTATGTTGCAAAATTTTGAGCAGATAAAAGCATACAAAGCTGCGCAGGCGCAAGGACAAAATGACTAATTA
Organism: Campylobacter australis; assembly: GCF_050586305.1. Lineage (NCBI taxonomy): Bacteria > Pseudomonadati > Campylobacterota > Epsilonproteobacteria > Campylobacterales > Campylobacteraceae > Campylobacter > Campylobacter australis. The sequence continues at coordinate 34,393 of NZ_JAXUAA010000004.1, forward strand.
TATCCTAAGGGACGAAAATGCACTCTATTTTGAGTGCGGATATAGTTGTGATAATGCGATATTTTTGTCTGTAAATGGTAAGAAATTTTTCTTAACTGATGCACGATATGCTTTAGAGGCAAAAGAGTGCGTTTATGCTGATGTGAGCGTGATAGAGTTATCTCGCTCACTTGTGGCTGAGACCAGGCTTTTACTTAGAAAGCTAAAGCCAAAAAGCCTAGTTTATGACCCTTGTGATTTTAGCGTGGCAACATTTGATATGCTAAGTCAAAAGCTTGGTATAAATTTTAAGCCAAAAGCAAATTTTTTGCAACTAAAACGAATCATAAAAAACCCTGAAGAGATTAAAATTTTAAAGCAGGCAAGCGATTTTGGAGCTGCTTGTTTTGATGAATTTGCTGATTTTGTCAGACAAAAGGGCGAAGGTATGAGTGAACAAGAGTTGCATTATAATGCAGAGCTCATTTTTAGACAAAAAAATAGGCTAGGACTTAGCTTTAGCCCTATCGTAGCCATAAACGAAAATGCAGCAAAGGCTCATGCGTTACCTAGTGAAAAGAGGCTAAAAAAGGGAGATTTGTTGCTTTTGGATGCTGGCGTAAGATATAAAAACTATTGCTCAGATAGAACAAGAACGGCTTGTTTTAATGAGAGTTTTAACTTTTTAAAAGAACAAAATTTTACAAGTTCTTGCCAACAAGAAATTTATAAAGTCGTTTTAAATGCACAAAAAGCAGCACTTGAGGCTATAAAACCTGGCATAATGGCATTTGAAGTAGACAAAGCTGCAAGAGATGTGATAAAAAAAGCTGGCTATGAAAAAGAGTTTATCCACTCAACTGGTCATGGTGTAGGCATAGATATACACGAACTTCCAGTTGTAAACTCAAAGAGTAAGACTATCTTGAAAGAAGGTATGGTTTTTAGTGTTGAGCCAGGTATCTACATCCCAAATGAGTTTGGGGTGCGTATAGAGGATGTTGTTGTTGTAAGGGAAAATGGAGCTGAAATTTTATGAAGCTAGTTGGGGCAAGAAGGCTTATAAGAAGTAAGCTTTGTCCTAGTTTTTTTGGTTTTAAAAATGAGTTTAAAAACTTAGCCATCATAGGACTTGGCGGTAATATAGGAGATAGTGCGGCTAGGTTTGATAAATTTTTAAGGATGTTTAAAAAAGATAGGCGTATTTGGCTTGTTGAAAGCTCGCCGATACTTATAAATGCAGCGTTTGGATACGAAGAGCAAGATGATTTTAGCAATGCTGTTATAAGCTTACAAACTAGCATGGGTGCTAGCAAGCTTTTAAGAGTATTGCAGTATTATGAGATAAAGTTTAAGCGTGAGCGTAGTTTTAAAAACGCTCCTAGAACGCTTGATCTTGATATTTTGTATATGGATAAAAAGGTGCGAAGGAGCAAGCGACTTTGTGTTCCGCATAGCGGAGCAAGCAAGCGACTTAGCGTGATAGTTCCGATGGGGCTTTTAAGGAGTATTGGCTGATGGCAACAAAGATGTATGCATTTACTGGCGAGAGCGCTATGGAAGCGCTTAAAAAAGCGCGTGAGCAGTGTGGAGAGCGAGCTACACTTGTAACGACAAAGCAAATTCAGGCAAGAAGCATAAATAAAAAGCCGATATTTGAAATTTTAGTTAGTGTTGATGAGCCTGATGAAGCACCAAAGCCTGCTCCAAACCCAAAAATACGCGAATATGAGACATATTCAAAGCCAAAGCAGAAAAAATTTAACATTACAGAAGCACCAGCAAAAAATCAAAAAGATGAAAATGAAGATGTGCTTTTAAATTTCTCAAAAGCTGCGAAGCAGATGAGTGAAATTTCAACCACACCAGTTGTTGCTGAGCCAAAAATAAGCGATCAAGCAGCAGGGGTAAATCGCAAGATAGATGATGTAGCAAAGCAGGTAAATGCCCTAAATGACAAGCTTAGCCTTATAACAGATATGATGTGGGACGAAAGGTCAAGTAGCCGTAACAACCTAGCCATACCGCCTGAGTTTGCAAGTATCTATAAAGCAGCAGCTGCTAGTGGTATGAAAAGTGAACACCTTGAAGCTATTATGACAACGACTATGCAAAATTTACCAGCAGCTATGAAAGCAAATCCAAGTGCGGTAAAGCGATATTTTTACTCACTTTTGCGAAATATGCTGCCTTGTAGAAAAGAACAAGATGGCAGAAAACAACGCATTATGATGCTCGTGGGTCCTACTGGTGTTGGCAAGACGACTACACTTGCAAAACTTGCTGCACGCTTTGCATATAGTGGTGAAAAGCGCTATAAAGTAGGTATTATAACGCTTGATACTTATCGTATAGGTGCGGTTGAGCAACTCTTTCAATACGCAAAGATGATGAAGCTGCCTATACTTGATGTTATAGAGGTCGATGAGTTTAAAAATGCGATAAAAACATTAAGTCACTGCGACATCATACTTGTTGATACGACGGGAAATTCACAATACGATAAAGAAAAACTAAATAGACTTGATGGCTTTTTGCGTAATAGCGGAGCGCAGATAGATGTAAATTTAGTCCTTTCGGCTGGCTCAAAAGTTGAAGATCTGATAGAAATTTATAATGGATTTAGTTTTCTTGATATAGACACTCTAATCATAACAAAATTTGATGAAACCAAAATTTTTGGCAATGTCTTTTCTTTGATCTATGAGACTAATACTCCAGTTAGCTACTTTTGCATAGGACAAGAAGTGCCTGATGACTTGGTTGAGGCAAAGAGTGAATTTTTAGTAGAGTGTGTGCTTGATGGCTATAAAAGGGGCGAGCGATGATAACACAAGCTAGCAAACTTAAAAATTTAGTCACAAATACTCATGGGCAAAAGCATACCCATTTTATCGCTATTACGAGTGGAAAAGGTGGCGTTGGCAAAAGTACGATAAGCGCAAATTTGGCAAATCTACTAGCAAAAGATGGCTATAAGGTTGCGCTTCTTGATGCAGACATCGGGCTTGCGAATTTAGATGTTATATTAAATGTAAAAATGGGCAAAAATCTACTTCATGTCTTAAAAGGTGAGTGTGCATTAAAGGACATTTTGATAGAAGTTAGTCAGAATTTAACGCTTATACCTGGTGAAAGTGGCGATGAGATACTAAAGTTTAATAATCAATTTTTATATGAGCGTTTTTTGCAAGAGGCTAGTACACTTGATGAGCTTGACTTTATGATAATAGACACAGGTGCTGGTATAGGTGGCAGTACACAGATGTTTTTAGAGGCTGCTGATGAGGTTGTAGTGGTTACCGTACCAGATCCAGCCAGTATAACCGATGCTTACGCGGTCATAAAGATAGTTTCTAGATTTAAACAAAATCCTCTAATGCTTTTTAATATGGTAAAAAATGGTGCAGAGGCGACTAGAATTTTTGAGAATATCAAGCGTGTTGCCGCTGCAAATATTGGGGGTGGGCTAAGTCTTGAAATGATAGGCTATTTAAGCGCAACGACGGCTATTCAAAAAAGCATAAAACAAAGAACTTTATTTACAAATGACGCGCCATACAGCACTCAAACAAACGAGCTTAGAGAGATTGCCTCTAGTTTGCTGTATAGATTGGAACGAAAAGTGCTTACAAATAATCACAATGGCAGTTTTACTGGATTTTTCAAGCGATTGATTGAGAATTTTTAGGTAATTGGAGAAATTTTGAGAGCAGAAAACTATATCGCATTTTTCACTGTTTGCGGCTTTTTTGTAGGGCTTGTATTTACTGTGCTTAGGGCGCATGATCCCATTGATATGATGCTTTATACCATATTTATAACATTTTTCTTCTACCTTGTGATTCATATTATTATAATGAATTATGTTGATATTCGTCAGCATATCAAGCTATTTTTTGATAAGGATAGGCACGAGGATGTGGCTGATTATCTTTTAACAGAGCTTGCTATACGAGAAAAGCGCATGGAAAATTTGATTATCAAAGCGACTGAGAAAAAGTCCGAAAAGTCAGGTAAAGATGCACGAGTTAAAGCAAAAGCAGCTTAAAGCCTACCAAAGTGCTATAAAAAAAGAGCAAGACGATGTTGTAGTGGCATATCTGCCAGCTGTTCGTGCTATGGCTTATAGATTAAAAGAGCGCTTGCCATCTTCTGTTGATGCAAATGACCTTATAGGGTGTGGCGTTGAAGAGATGATAAAGCTGTCTAGGAAATACGACAAAGAGCAAAATGACTCATTTTGGGGTTATGCAAACAAAAGAGTTTATGGTGCGATGCTTGATTTTTTACGCTCTCTTGATGTTATGAGTAGAGCAAATAGAACGCTGATAAAAAATATAAATTCTGAGATAGATATTTATTTTAACGAATTTGAAGAAGAGCCAGAAGATGAGTATCTGGCAGCAAAACTTGGTGAGGATGTGGATAAAATTCGTGATGCAAGAAGTGCTGGCGCCATTATAAATGTCTTACCGCTTGATGATCAGATGGCAGCATATGAAGATGAAAGCACGGAAGATAAGATAGAGCAAGAGGATCTTCTAGATAAGATAGAGGAAATTTTACAAAGTTTTGAGAAGCGTCACCAACTCGTGATACAGTTATATTATTATGAAGAGTTAAGTTTGAAAGAGATAAGTGAGATAATGCAAATTAGTGAGAGTAGAATTTCTCAAATTCATAAGCGTCTTTTGGGTCGTCTTCGAGATAGGTTGGGTGCTTAATGGCAGATATTTTATCGCAAGAAGAGATAGATGCGTTACTTGAGGTTGTAGATGAGGGCAGCGATACTGATGACATAAGTTTGCCTGAGCGCGAACAAAAGGATGAGCGTCAGATAATAATCTATGATTTTAAGCGCCCAAACCGCGTTAGTAAAGAGCAGCTTCGTGCCATAAAAGGCATACATGATAAGCTCGCACGAAACCTTGCCTCTCAAATTTCAAGTGTTATGAGAAGTATCGTTGAAATTCGCTTGCATTCAGTCGATCAGATGACTTATGGCGAGTTTTTGATGAGCCTTCCAAGCCCAACTAGCTTTAATGTCTTTTCTATAAAACCACTTGATGGAAACTGTGTTTTGGAGATAAACCCAAGTATCGCATTTCCTATGATAGATCGTTTGCTTGGTGGAACGGGTGAAAATTTTGAGACAAGTAGAGAGCTAACTGACATTGAGGTAAATTTGCTTGATGCTGTGCTTAGGATGATAATGCAGCGTCTAAAAGATAGCTGGAATACAGTAACTGATATGTATCCAAATGTCGAAGCCAAAGAGAGTAGCCCAAATGTCGTTCAGATAGTTAGCCAAAACGAGATCGTGATAATGGTCGTTATGGAGATTATCGTTGGCAATTCAAGTGGCATGATAAACATTTGCTACCCAGTTATCTATCTTGAGCCGATTTTAAGCCGTCTTGCAAATCGCGACATTATGCTTGGCGAAACTAGTGCAAAAAAGAGCCGCAATAAAGAGCTAAAAACGCTTATTGGACGAGCGGAAATTTTATACGAAGCCATACTTGGCAAGGCTGTGATAAGTGTAAATGAGTTTTTAAATTTAAAAGAGGGTGACATCTTGCGACTAGATCGTGGTGCAGACGATAAAGCGATAGTTTCCATAGATAAAAAAGAGGTCTTTTTGGCTGAAGTTGGACTTCACAGATTTAGAAAATCTATAAAAATAGAACAGCTCATTAAGTCTGATAAAGATGAGATAAAACACATATTAGAGCGCTACGAAGAGGAGCGTAAGGCAAAACTCGTAGCCTATGAGCACGAAGAACAAATGCAAGAAGAGAGTGATGAATATGATGAATAATTTTTTTAATATCTTTGTTAGTGAGCTTAAAGCTACTATCGAGGGTCTTACAGGTAGAGCTCCTGAAGTTAGCGAGCGAAACGACTATGAGGCTGGCGCACAAGAGGGTATAAAACCACCAGTTGTTGTGGCAAATGTCGCTATAAAAGGTGATGTGAATGCCAAGGCATTGCTTGTTGTTACCCCTGTTTTAGTGAGTGCGGTTAGCGAGTGGATGATGGGTGAAGAGGAAATTTCGCATAATGAAAATTTGGGTACTGATGAGCTTGATGCGGCAAAAGAGATATTTTCAAATTTACTTGGTGCTTTTAACACATCTTTAGGCGCACAAAAAGATCTACCAAAAATGAGCTTTGAAGTAGTTGGTGTGAGCTTTCTTGGCGCCGACTCTTCGCTAGATCTTAGCTCGTATGAGAAGCTATTTTTATTTAATGTCTCTCTTGATAGCATTAGTGAAAGTATCGCATTTGTAGCTGAGCGGACTTTTCTTTCTGCTTTTAAGTCAAAACAAGAAGGCTTAGACTCATCAAAAGAGAGCGTGCAAACTAGCACAAAGAGCGAATTTAGTGCTGAAGAGATGCGAAATATAAATCTCATAATGGATGTTAGGCTACCTATACGCGTTCGCATCGGTTCAAAAAGAATGCTTTTAAAAGATGTTTTGACTATGGATATAGGATCTGTTATCGAGCTAAACCAGCTTGCAAACGATCCGCTTGAAATTTTGATAGGCGATAAGGTCATAGCTGTTGGTGAAGTGGTTATCGTTGATGGAAATTTTGGCATACAAATAACTCAGATCGGCTCAAAAAGAGAGCGATTAGAGCAGTTAAAGGGCTAAAATTTGCAGTTTTTGGAGGAATTTAGAAGTTTTAGACAGGCTGCAAATTTTGAAAATAAAGCTGTAACACTTTTTGGTTCAGCTAGACTTGAGCTTGATAGTTTTCACTGTCAAAAGGCTCGTGAAGTTGCAAAAAAGCTTAGTGAAAACGGCATAGCGGTGCTTACTGGCGGAGGAGATGGTGTAATGGGTGCGGCAAATATGGGCGCAAGCGAAGGCGGTGCACCAAGTGTGGCTTTTAATATACGGCTACCATTTGAGCAAGCCACAAATCCTTATGCGACTCACTCGTTTTTATTTACAAATTTTTCTCCAAGAAAATTTGCACTTATAGAGCGCTCAGTGGCTTTTGTTGTTTTTGCTGGAGGTTTTGGCACTCTTGATGAGCTTTTTGAGGTGCTAGTACTTGTGCAAACTGGCATGAAAGATGCAAAAATTTTTCTTGTTGGCGAGCAGTTTTGGAAGCCATTAGATGAGTTTATCAAAACTACTTTAATAGATGAAAAATTGATTAGCAAAGATGATGTGAAATTTTATACCATCACCGATGATGTCGAGTTTATCGTGAGTGAAATTTTGCGTATTTAAAATTTAAAGATATAATTTGTCCTTTTTTTACGAAGGATTTACAATGAAGATAATGGTAGCATTAAGTGGCGGTGTTGATAGCACTATGAGCGCAAAAATTTTACAAGAGCAAGGGCATGAGATAGAGGGTTGCTATATGAAGCTACACTCAAAGCCGGGCTATCACGAAGAAAATATACGCAAAGTAAAAAAGGTCGGCGAATATCTTGGGATAAAAGTTCATATCCTTGATTTGCAAGATAAATTTAATGAATTTGTATATGACCCATTTGTAAAATTTTATAAAGAGGGCATCACTCCAAACCCATGTGCGCTTTGTAATCGCTTTATAAAGCTTGGAGCGCTTTTAAATTTTGCTAAAGAGCAGGGTTGTCAAAAGCTTGCTACTGGCCACTATGTACAAATAATCGATGGTTTTATAACATCTGCTGTTGACCCTAGTAAAGATCAAAGCTACTTTTTGGCGCAGGTCCCAAAAGATGTCTTAAATGATATGATATTTCCGCTTGGTGATAAATTTAAAAAAGACATTAAAGAGATGGCAAAGGCTATACCTGTGCTAAGTGAGTTTGGTACCCAAGCTGAAAGTAGCGAAATTTGCTTTGTTGAAGATACCTATATACAAGTTTTACAAAAGCATTATGATACAAATTTGCCAGGAAATGTTGTGGATAAAAACGGTAATGTCATAGGGCGTCATCAAGGATATATGCACTATACTATAGGTAAGCGCCGTGGTTTTGATGTTTTTGGAGCGCACGATCCACACTTTGTTTTAAAGATAGATGCAGCAAAAAATGAGATCGTAGTGGGCTCAAAAGATGACTTAAGTCAGCGCGAAGTTAAGTTAAAAGATGTAAATATGTTCATAGATGATCCCCAGTTTGAATGTGAGGCTAAAATTCGCTATCGAAGTCCAAAAACAGGTGCTAGTGTAAAAGTTAATAAGTCGGATAATACGGCGGTTTTAACACTTTACACAGCAGTTTTTGGTGTTGCGGCAGGGCAAATGTGTGTGATGTATGATGGCGATCGAGTTATAGCCAGCGGATTTATAGTATAGCTTAAGCTTAAAATTTTTATAAAATCGCTAAAATGCTTTAAATTTTAAGGAGTAAAGCGATGAGATGGCAAGATAGCAGACGAAGCTCAAATGTTGAAGATAGGCGTGCTGGTGGTGGTTTTAGTAGGATGAGTATGGGACGCATCGGCTCACTTTTGCCAATCATCCGTTTTTTGCTAGGCTCAAATATCGGTCGTGTTGTGCTTGGTTTGGGTGTAGTAGCATATTTTATGGGGTATAATCCACTTGCACTTTTAGATCTTGACATGTCACAGACTTCCTCGAAAGCCCAGATCGCTCAAAATGAACAAGAAAATGAGAGATTTGCCTTTGTTTCGGCGGTCTTAGCTCAAACAGAAGATGTGTGGAGTAAAATTTTTAAAGATCATGGAGCGACTTATTTAGAGCCAAATTTGGTTGTTTTTAGGGATCAAGTTAGAAGTGCTTGTGGATTTGCAAGCTCTCAGAGTGGTCCATTTTACTGCCCAGCAGATCATAAGGTGTATCTAGATCTTAGCTTTTTTGATGAGCTTGCTAAGGTGCATAAGGCTGATGGTGACTTTGCGCAAGCTTATGTCATCGCTCATGAGATAGGTCACCATGTGCAAAATTTAAGCGGTACTTTGGATAGGATTAATAAACTTAAAGCACGCTCTAATAACGCTATCGAGCAAAATGCTCTTCAGGTTCGTGTTGAGCTTCAGGCTGATTGCTATGCTGGAATTTGGGCTAAGCATGTAAATTCTCGGCTTGAGGATGGCGATATCAATGAGGCCTTAAATGCCGCGAGTGCCATAGGTGATGATACTTTACAACGAAAATTCCAAGGTCATGTAGTGCCTGACTCTTTTACTCATGGTAGTTCAAAACAACGCATGGAGTGGTTTAAAAAGGGCTTTTTAAGCGGTAAGATCGAGGCTTGTGCGTTTTAAGATGTTTAGTATTTTACTTGTTGAAGATGATGAAATTTTAAGCACGATTATACGCGACAAACTGCGTCTTGAAGGCTTTAATGTAAGTGTCGCAAACAACGGCAAAAACGCGCTTACCGCACTTGAAAGCTCTCATTTTGACCTAGTCATAACTGATGTGATGATGCCACAAATGGATGGCTTTGAGCTTAGCCGCCAGATACGAAAATATGAAAAAAATAAGCCGATTTTAATGATCACTGCAAAAAGCGAGATAGAGGATATGCAAACTGGCTTTGGTAGCGGTGCTGATGATTATATGAGTAAGCCTATAAATTTAAAAGAGCTGGTTTTAAGGGTAAATGCCTTGCTAAGAAGGGCAAAAATCGCAAATGAAAAAGAGCTTAACATAGGCAACACAAAGCTTGATTTTAGCGCACTTAGTGTGAGCGAAAATGGCGTAAAAATCGAGCTTGCACCAAAGGAGTTTTATCTTTTGTTTTTACTGCTTTCAAACGAGGGTAAAATTTTCACTCGCCTTGAGATAATGCAAGAAATTTGGGGCTTTGAAAGTGATAGCGATGAGCGAGTAGTCGATACTCACATCAAAAAACTTCGCGCAAAATTTGAAAAAAACAGCGACTTTGAGATAGCAACGGTGCGTGGGCTTGGCTATAAAGCGGTAAAAAAAGAGGCGTGATGAGAAAGTATTATGTAAGCTTAAAAACATATGTGGCGGCGTTTAGCTCGCTTGCTTTTGGCTTTTTTAGTGTGATCTCTTGCCTTATAATTTGGGGAATTTTTTATCATATTTTTGGTAAGGATTTGAGCTTTTATAGCGCACTTTTACTTAGCGTTTTGAGCTGTATTTTGGCGGTTGGGCTAAATTTTACTCTGCTTTATTTTGGTATGAAATTTCTAATTAGACCCATAAAACGCATAAAAGATACGATAGATGCCGTGGCAAACGGTGATTTTAGCGCAAGGGCTGAGCGAAAAGTGCATAAAAATCTAAGCGACTATGTCTATATGCACGAGCTAGACGAGGTCATCGTAAATTTAAACAAGATGGCACAGCACCTAGAGCTTAATCAAAACTTACAAAAAGAGTTCATCTCAAATGTCTCGCACGAGATCAAAACGCCGATTTTTAGCATCGCTGGACTTAGTGAGCTAATGCTTGAAAACCCCGCACAAAACGCCCACTACTCCGCTCTTATAAACAAAGAGGCAAACCGCTTAAACCGCCTTTGCGATGACTTACTAAAACTAGCAAGACTTGATAACTCAAGCATCGTAAAGCTCGATGAGGTGGTGCAAGTTGATGAACAGCTAAGATCTAGCGTGATACTTCTAACGCAAAAGTATCCAAACCGTGAGTTCGTTTTAAATTTAAATAAAGCAAACACGCTAAGCAACGCACCGCTTTTAGCACAAATTTGGCAAAATTTGATAGAAAACGCCATAAAATACTCGCCTGATAACAAGCCCATAGAGATATCTTGCAAGGTAGAAAAAAGCGAGATAGAGGTTGTGATAAAAGACCATGGTATAGGCATCGAGGCTAAGAAAATTGATAAAATTTTTGATAGATTTTATCAGTGTGAGGAGTCACACTCTGAACTTGGAAGCGGACTAGGGCTTAGCATAGTGGCTAAAATTTCACAGCTTTTAAGCGTAAAAATAGATGTAAAAAGTAAGCAAAATTTTGGCACTCAATTTATCTTAAAAATACCAAAAAAGACACATTCAGGACACAAAAGCTAGATATAATTTGCCTATAAAACAAAAAAGGATATGAGATGTTAGATCTGATTTCGAAAATTGCGTATTCGTTGATGGCGGTTTTGTGGGCTTCAGTAGCAGCTGCACTTTTAACATACTAATCTATAATTACTTTAAAAGGATAAAAAATGAACACACTTCTTATTGTACTATTTGTAAGCTATCTTGTTACTTGGCTAAGCGGTATATGGATGTCAAGGCAAAAAAGCATGGAGCATAACAAAGCAAGGGCGATACATTTTAGTTGTACGCTAGTTACTTGTGTGCTTTTGACAACTTACGCTACTTTGGTATTATTTTAGGAGAGAAAATGAGTATTTATGATATAAATGTTTTGACAAATAAGGGCGAGTGTAAGAGCCTTAGCGAGTACCGCGGCAAGGTGCTTTTGGTGGCAAATACTGCTAGTAAATGTGGCTTTACGGACCAATATACGCAGCTTGAAGAGTTAAATCAAGAGTTTAAAGACGCTGGGCTTTGTGTGCTTGGCTTTCCGAGCGATAACTTTGCAAATCAAGAGCCAGATGATGATGAAAATATCGCTAAAAACTGCCAGTTAAATTTTGGTGTAACATTTGAGCTGTTTAAAAAGGGCGATGTGAGAGGCGAAAATGCCATAGAGCTTTTTAAGTATTTAACACAAAAGCAAGGATTTAAGGGCTTTGATAAGGCTCATCCACTCTCACAAAAGCTTGAGGCTTCTTTGGCTGAAAATTTCCCTGAGATCTTGCAAGGCGATGGCGTGAAGTGGAACTTTACAAAATTTATTGTGGATAGAAACGGTGAAGTCGTGGCTAGATTTGAGCCGACGGCTGATTTTGCAAAGATTAAAGAGTGTATAAATAGCTTGATTTGATAAATTTAAGGGTGTGTAATGGCAAATGAGAATTTTGATTTTCCGGATTTTGTTAAAAAAGTAAAAGGCGTGGATTATGGTATAGATGGGCTTTTTGTGCATAGGGAGCATACGCCAAGCGGAACGATTTATTTTGTTAAAGCACAAAAAGAAGTAAAATTTCCTCGCCATAGTCATAAAGCACAATTTACAAGCGTTTTGTCAGGCTCTTGCACACTTGAGATAAATGGCGAGTGCAAAACCTATAAAAAGGGCGATACATACATAATCCCGGCTGATACCCTTCATCAGATCACACTTCACGCGGGATATGCCGAGATGGATTATGTAGATGATCCAAATGACGGCGAATGTAGCTGTGAGTGTCAAAGCGATGATAAAATTAAAGGAGATAAAGTGAAAAATGAAGTTATAAAAACATTGCAGTTTTTTGTAACAAAACTATCAAGAGGTGCTATGGCACATGAGGTTCAAGCTAGAATTTTTGCAGCCCAAGGCTTTAGTAAATTTGCTAATAAATTTAACGAACACGCAAAAGAAGAGCGTGAGTTTGTGGTTAAATTTATAGATAGGATAATAGACTTAGGCGGTGAAGTAAAGCTAGAAGCCGTGGAAGTACAAGAGTTAAAAACCGATATAGTCGAGTTTTTAAAATGCGAACTTAAAACCCAAGAAGACGGCGTAAGGATGTTGAGCGAATGCTTAAAGCAGAGTTTTTGGGATATAGGCACATACGAGATTATGAAAGAGTATTATTTAGATGAAGAAGAGGATCTTTTCTGGTTACAAGCACAATGTGAGATGATAGATAAAATCGGACTTCAAAACTATTTGTATAGTCAAATTTAAGATAGTTTTAAATAGCAAGGATATATTAATGGCGATAATAAAGGATTATTTAAAAAATAATTTCAAAGAAAATATTAAATTAGGCAAATTACAATTTGGTGTAGCACAAGAGATCCCGTCACCAGAAGTGGCTGAAATTTTAGCAACATCAAATTATGATTGGTTGTTTATCGATGGTGAGCATGGAGCACACGATATAAACTCTATCACTCAGATAGCTAGAACAATCGCTGCTTATGATATGACACCAGTTGTGCGTGTTGCAGAGGCCAGTAGTGGTGTATTTAAGCAACTACTTGATCAAGGCATACAAAACATAATCATACCTAAGGTTGAAAGTGGCGAGGAAGCAAGACAGATTATGTATTGGGCTTCATATCCTCCAAAAGGCAATAGGGGCATGGGTGCTGGTGCTGTAAGGGCGGCAAGATATGGCAGATACTACGATTATTTAGATAGAATTGAAAGTGAGCTATGTATCTTGCCTCAAATTGAGAGTAAAAAGGGTATCGAGAATTTAGATGCTATTGCCACTACTGCAGGTATAGGCGGTATCTTTTTAGGGCCTATTGATCTAGCTGTTGATATGGGATATGGGCTTGATATATTTCATCCTGAAGTGGTTAAAGCTATGCACTATGCTATAACAAGAATTAAGGAGCTAGGTGTCTCTGTAGGTACGATAGCCGTTACACCCGAGCAGGCAAAAGAGTATGCTAATATGGGTGTTAGCTTTTTGGGAGTAGGTGCGGATAGCTTATTTTTGGCAAATTCTGCAGATAAAACACTTGAGACTTTTAAAGCCAAATTATAAATTTTACTTTTTAAAAGCAAAATACAGATGCTTTAGATGGCTTTGTATAAAATTAATTTAACAAAAGGAAGGAAAATGAAGCTACTAGAGGCTATGCAAAAACGCATAAGTTTGCGTGATTTTACAGACTATGTGCCAAGCAAGGAGGAGATTGATGCGATTTTGGAAGCGATTTATTACGCTCCAGTCGTGTTTATCAGCAAAAATACGCACATTAGCGTTATTACTGATAAGGTAGTCTTAAAACAGCTTGATGAGCTTGGTGTGAGTCGTTATGGAAAACCACTAAATATCAGTAGTGTTTTATACAATGCACAGTTTACATCGTGATCTCAGCACCACTTGTAAGCGAAGTGCCAGAGGCGTTTAGGGACGCGATCGATCTTGATTTTTGCAACCGAAGCTTGGCTTGGACGATAGGCACGATGGTACAAAATATCCAGCTTAGAGCGACCGATCTTGGACTTGCGAGTTGCCCTGTAAATGGAACTGTCGCAGGACTTATACACGATAAAGAGCTATCGCAAAAGATAGGCATACCGCAGGGCTACACACCGCTAACATCTGTCGTGATCGGCAAGAGCAAGACGCCTTATGAGGTTCGTGAAGCACGAAAAGATAACTATATAGTAAGCTTTGTTTAAGCATAAATTTGTCTTTATGGTAAGGCATGATGGTTATGGCTAGAAGTTAAAATTTTAAGTAAAGAAAAATTTAAATTACACTACAATACTAAAATTTAAAAGGAGAGAAAATGAAGCTACTAGAAGCTATGCAAAAACGCCAAAGTGTGCGTAAATTTAGCGATGAGATGCCAAGCTCTGAAGAGATAGAGGCGGTTTTGGAGGCTGGATATCTTGCACCTGCACTTTTTACCACGAAAGACGCTCACATTAGTGTTATTACAAACAAGGAGCTTTTAGCCGAGCTTGACGCGGCGGCATCTCGAAAATTTGGAGCTACGCTTGATATGCTTGGCGTGAAAAACACGCTTTATGACGCACCTGTTTATATACTCATTTCAGGAAAATTAGTAGATGAGTTGCCAAAGGGATTTGAGTTTTTAAAGCTTGAAAATATCCATAGAAATGTTTATTGGGCGATGGGTTCTGTCATGCAAAATATGCAGCTTCATGCCGCGTCTTTAGGGCTTAGCTCATGCCTTATAAACACAGTCGTGGTTATGCTTTTTGATGAGCCAGAGCTTGCTAAAAAAGCTGGTATCCCTGATGGCTACTCGCCACTTTGCTCTATCGTGCTTGGCAAGAGCGACGCTGAGTTTAACCACGCACGCCTAAAAAAGAGCATTATCAAATAAGCTATATTTAGTAAAACAAGGCGTGCAAATCTCACGCCTTTTGTTAAAATTCAGTTTTTAAAGCTATGAATAGGTGCTGGAATTTGTCCGCCACGAGCGATGAAATTAGCCGATGAGTTTTTATTTACGCTCATTACAGGTGCCGTGCCTAAAAGTCCGCCAAACTCGATCATATCGCCCTCTTTGCCAAGTGGGATGATTCGTACGGCGGTTGTTTTTTGATTTATCACGCCAATCGCTGCTTCGTCTGCGATGATAGCTGATATCGTCGCTTCTGGCGTATCAGCCGGTATGGCGATCATATCAAGCCCAACCGAGCAAATCGCAGTCATGGCTTCAAGCTTTTCTAAATTTAGCGACCCGCTTTGCACCGCGGCTATCATGCCTTCATCTTCTGAAACTGGTATAAACGCACCGCTTAGACCGCCGACTTGATTACACGCCATCACGCCGCCCTTTTTGACCGCGTCATTTAGCAGTGCAAGAGCTGCCGTCGTGCCGTGAGTGCCGACCGCTTCAAGTCCCATCTCTTCAAGCACACGAGCGACTGAGTCGCCCACGGCTGGGGTTGGAGCTAGGCTAAGATCGACTATGCCAAATTTCACACCAAGTCGCTCAGACGCCATTTGACCCACTAGCTGACCGATACGAGTTATCTTAAATGCCGTTTTTTTAACCGTTTCAGCCACGACATCAAAGCTCTCGCCCCGCACCTTCTCAAGCGCGCGTTTTACCACACCAGGTCCTGAAACTCCGACATTTATCACGACATCAGCCTCGCCCACGCCGTGAAATGCACCTGCCATGAAAGGATTATCCTCGACTGCATTTGCAAAGACCACAAGCTTTGCTGCACCTAAGTCTGAAGCCTGAGCTGTTTGCTTTATCACTCGCCCCATATCACGCACGGCTGTCATATTTATGCCAGTTTTTGTGGAGCCGACATTTACCGAGGCACAGACTTTGCTAGTTTGGGCTAGGGCGGCTGGAATGGAGTTTATTAAAATTTCATCGCCCTTTGCATAGCCTTTTTGCACCAAAGCCGAAAAGCCACCAATGAAATCAACACCCACATCGTGTGCTGCTTTATCAAGCGTTTTGGCAAATTTGATGTAGTCTTTCTCATTTGTTGCTGCGGCAATGATAGCGATAGGGGTTACAGATATGCGTTTATTTACGATAGGTATGCCAAGCTCGGCTGAAATTTCATCGCCAACACGAACTAAATCTTTGGCACACTGCGTGATCTTTTTGTAAATTTTCTCACACGCTTTGTTGCTGTCACTATCGATACAATCAAGCAACGAAATGCCCATGGTTATGGTTCTTATATCAAAATTTTGCTCCTCAATCATTGCGATCGTTTCGGTTACTTGTCTTATGTTCATTTTCGCACCTTAAATGTTGTGCATAGCATCAAAAATTGCAGCACTTTGGATATTTATCTTGACATTTAACTTTGCTCCATGTGCTTCAAGTTCATTGCGAAGCACTGTAAAATCGAGCTTTGTGTCAGATGAGACCACTGCCATCATCGTAAAATATCCATCGAGCACAGTTTGGCTAATATCATCGATATTTAGTTCTAACTCAGCTAGTTTTGTAGCTACTCCTGCTACTATGCCCGTGGCATCTTTGCCTATGACAGTTACGATTGCTTTCATGTTTGCTCCTATTGTAAATTTTAAAGATTGTATCATAGTTTTGTTTAAGGGAGTTTGTGTTGTTAAGAAATTTAGAAAAATAGGGGCTTTAGCCCCTTAAATTTACGCAAAAAGTGGTTTTATCTGCTCTATCCAGTTTGTTATGCGCTCTTCTGTCTTTTCACTTTCATTGTCTGCATCAAGCGCAAGACCCACAAATTTACCGTCTCTTACGCTATCTGAGCTATCAAAGTTGTAACCATCAGTTGAAACACTACCAACTACTTTCGCACCAGCTTTTATAACTACATCATATAGTTTTGCCATGCCATTACAATACTCATCAGAGTAGCTCTGGCTGTCGCCCATTCCAAAAACCGCAACCGTCTTGCCACTTAAATTTAGTGCCTCAAAGTCAAAAGCATCCCAATCATCTTGCAAGTCTCCACTGCCCCAGGTTGATGTGCCAAGAATTAGCTTGTCGTAACTATTGATTTTTGCTGGTGTTACATCGCAAACATTTAAAACTTCATTTTCTAGACCTAAATTTTCGCCTAAAAACTGAGCAGCCTCTTCAGTGTTTCCCATACTGCTGCCAAAGATAATACCTATCATTTTTATCCTTTTAATATTATATTATTAATCGTAATAAGGCACAAGTTTTATGCACTTTTTGCATTGACTATGCCTAACCTCGATATGTCTGCAAAACTCGCTATGGCGAGGTAATACAACATATAAACTCTTACATTCGCTACTTTGTAAAAAGCTGGCCGCACGAGAAATTTCAGGTGCTAGCTTTTGGCTATTTTCGGGGCTAAATTCTTTAAAACTGGGCAACACGCTAAGGTATTTTTTGCCGTTGTTTTCGATAGTTATTATGCCATCTTGAAAATAGAGATTTTTATCAAAATGCTTTCGAGTAATTTTACCATAAACAAACTGAGAAAACATAAAATCAGCATCAAAAATTAGCTCAAATTCACCATTTTTGTATAGCATTTGGATAAATTTTGCAGCTGGATGTTTTGGGTTAGAAACTATTTTATTTATATTTGTGAAATTTTTGCTTTTGTAGCAGTCAATCAGCGCATTTGAAGCCAAACAAAGAATAGCTGGTTTTGTATTTTTAAGTAAATTTATCTCTAAAAGCTGATTTAGCCTAGTTAAAAAAGCACTTTTTATAGAGCCAAATTTTGAAAAAGAGAGCGGAATTTGCATGCTCTCATCAACACAACTGTTGTATAAAACTAAAAAGTTGTAAGTTTTTTTAACTGGACTAAGTTTTTTGAAAATATTTGGAGTTATTTCGCCAATATCTAATGAGTGTCCATAGTTCATCTGTTAAGCTTTGCATCCAAATTCCTTGTCTAGTCCAAAGACTTTACAATACTCGCAAAACACGCAACTAACGCTTCTTTTGGCGCAAACTATGGGTATGTTACGCTTTTTGGCTTGTGTTTTTATGGTTTTCATCGTATTGTGGTTTAAAAAACTTGTTAGCATCACGACGCACTCTGTATCTTGTGGGATCGGCTTGCGATTTACACGGTTTTCATTTCGTGCATCCCAGTGCTCTATCTTTTGTGCTCCTAGATCGTGCAAAACTGCTTTTATCGGTGTGATCTCATCTGCGCCTATAACTAATACTGACATCTTGTTCTCCTGATTGTGTTTATTATTTTGATATTTGTTATTATAGAATAATAAAGCTAAATTTTTACTTAGTTATGATAGTTATTATCATAAAAATAAAAATTTTGTGTATTGTTTTTATTAAAATTTTTAAAAATGCATAGCAAAACTAGCCAAAAATTTGGCTAGTTAATTTAATTTAAATGTGATAGGAATTTTTACTCTTACATCGTTTGGAAGCTTTGGAAAGTCAACTGATGCGTGCTTTACAGTCTGTATGGCTGACTCATCAAGTATTTGTGTGCCAGATGAGCTTATAACCTCTATATTTGTAACATCTCCGTTTGATTTAAGCACAAAACGCACTTCACAAATGCCTTGTTTTCGCATTTTTATAGCATTCTTAGGGTATTTGTGGTGTTTTATAAGCGCACGACGGATTTGTTCAAAATTTTTATCTCCAGCAGAACTTTGCATATTATATTCGCCTATTGTTGGTGCAGCTGCTACATTTGTAGTGGTAGCAGGTGTAGCGGATGTCGTAGTTGGTGTTGATGCAACTATTGGTTGAGTTGGCGCTGGTGGGGCTTGAACTACTTTTTCTGGCTCAGCTGGCTTTGGTGTAGGTTTGGGCTTTTGTTTGGGTTTAGGCTTTGGCTTAGGTTCTGCCTTAGGTATAGGAGGTGGCGTAGGCTCTGGTGGTTTTATTACTGGAGGCTTTGGTGGGGTTGGTTCTGGTGGAGGCGGAGCTGGCGGTGCAATGACTGGCTCTGGCGCAAAAACCGGTGCTGTGATAGGCTTGAATGTGTTTAAATTTATTTTAAAAATTTTATCATCTGAGGGCTTTATCTCTAAAAATGGAGGTGCGTAAAATAGTGCTACCAAAAGTCCAGAGTGCAACAAAAATGAAACTATAAAACCGCTGCTGCTTGATACTTTAGTCAGTGACTGTTGTGATCGCAAAATTTTCATGTCCTTTTTCTTTGAGAATATCTATAACTTTGACAAAACTTTGAAATTTACTCTCTTTATCGCTCTTAAGTTCTATGAGTGTTGTTTTGTCGATATTTAAAAGTTGTGTTTTTAGTTCTTCATCTGCTACGATAGCATCATCGATAAAAATTTTATTATCTTTGTCGATGATGATTACGACTTTTTTCTCGTCTTTTTGCTCTTTTGAAGCGGAGTCAGCACTTGGCAGATCGACTTGAATTTTGCCCTGTGCGATAAATGTAGAGATGGATAGGACTATCGCTAGCAAAACAAGCATAATATCGATAAAAGGAACGACATTTAATCCATCTTTTTTATCAACTTTCATGAGTGGCCTTGTATCTGTTTAAAAGCACTTCTGCCTTTCTTGAGAGTCCGTTGTATATCATTAGGGTTGGGATAGCAACAAGAAGACCAAAAGCCGTTGCTTTAAGTGCAAGCGATAATCCAAGCATGATACTTTTTGTATCTATACCGCCGCTCATACCCATGTCATAAAATGTTATCATAATTCCAGCAACTGTGCCTAAAAGTCCGATATATGGGGCATTTGAGTATATTATGTATAGTGTGGTTAAATTTTTGGTGAGCGCCTCGTGTAAGGATTCGATATTTTTAAATGCGTTTATATCGACTTTTGAGTAGTATATAGCCCGCTCTATCGCATACCAAACAACTAAAAAACTCATAAGCCCAAGAATGGCTATGATGATGTAATCAACATTGTGTTTAAGAAATTCCATAAGTATCCTTAGAATTTTAAAATTTTGCGCCATTATATCTTATAATGATAATAGAAGTCAATAAAATATTTGTAAAATTTCTAAAAATATTAAAAATTTGTTAAAATTTAATAATTTAAGATGAAAATAATAATCAAATAGATATAATTCAGCCATTATTTAATAATAATTTTCATTTTTAAGGAGTTCAAGTGGGTTTTAAGACTGTTAAAATTTCACTCATTGCTACACTTTTTACAAGTGTTGCTTTTGGTGCGAACGATGTTTCGCTAGATAGTATAGAAATTACATCTACAGGGGGGGGATATGAGAATGTTGATGAAGCTAAAATCACAACTCGAAATGCTACACTTTTAAAAGATGTTTTTCGTGATATTCCAGGAGCTTATGTAGGTGGCACAAATGGTATGCACCAAAAAATTTATATGCGTGGCGTGAGTGACCGCGGTTTAAATATCACGATAGATGGTGCAAAACAAAATGGCTACAACTTTCACCACCATGCTGACTTGTTAATAGATCCTGAGCTTATGAAAGCAATTGAGGTAGAAGTTGGAGCACATTCTGTGGTAAATGGCACTGGTGCACTTGGTGGCTCGGTGGCGTTTAAAACAGTGGATGCAAGTGACCTTCTTGAAGATGGACAAGATATCGGTGCAAAGCTAAAAATGGGATATACTAGTAATAACGAAGGCTTTTCTCAATCAGCTATGGTATATGGTCGCGCATTTGATAGTCTAGATTTGCTTGCAGCATTTAAGCACTACGGATATGATTTTGGGAGATCTGGTAAAAAACATAAAATAGGTGGCGATGGAAACGATATAAACTACTTGTTTAAGGTTGGTTATAGCTTCCTAGATGCACATAAAATTTCCATTTCAAAAGAGCATATGCAATACAAGGGTATCTATCCATTCCGTGCGAATTTTGGGGTAGCAGGAAGCAACCCTACAGACAGCAAGTACGAGCGCGATACACATACTTTAAATTACAGTTTCGAGCCAGGCGATGATTTTAAGCTAGATACCACTATATATCATACAGATCATGCTTTAAGTACAAAAATAGGCGATATAGCGCAAATTGGGTCAAAAACTGTTGGCTCAAAAATAGGTGCAAGAAATAAATTTCAAACTGGAGATTTTTCTCATACTTTAAGATATGGCTTTGATTATTATAAAACAAAGAGTTATGCAAAGCCAGTAAATGGCACGCCAGAACAAGCAAATAACTACTCTGTTTATCTTGAAGATGCTATAAAATATGGTAACTTAACAGTAACGCCAGGTGTAAGATATGAAAGACATGAGCTAAAAAGCTATAATGGCTCTGGCGCTACTTTAAGCAAATATAAATATAAATTTGATAAAGTTAGTCCAGCTCTTGCGCTTGATTATAACATAGGTTGGGGCTTTAGTGCGTTTGCAAGTTATGCAAAAGTCTTTAAAGGACCGGATGTTATGGAGGGTATGTTTGCCTCAGGAACACATGTTTCAGGACGTGGAACAGTTGCTGCAAGCTATGTAGGAAACGATAACTTAAAGGCTACAACTGGAAATGCTTATGAGATCGGCGGTCGTTATAAAAACGAATTTGGCGAAAATT
The DNA here is from genome assembly GCF_050586305.1 of Campylobacter australis. NCBI lineage: Bacteria > Pseudomonadati > Campylobacterota > Epsilonproteobacteria > Campylobacterales > Campylobacteraceae > Campylobacter > Campylobacter australis. The sequence goes on from NZ_JAXUAA010000004.1 coordinate 55,843, forward strand.
CATCTTTTAGTATCGTTGCAAAATACTTTAAAACAGAGTATAAAAATTTAATAAACGATGCAAATGCACAGCGTGGAGCTATCTCGACAAGTATCACTAGAACAAATGTAGGAGATGCCGATATAGACGGTGTTGAAATTTTTACGAAACTAAATGTTGATAATCTAGGGCTAACGGCTGGCTATACTCACCAAAGTGTAAAATATAAAAACAGAGTAGAAACAGTATCAAGAGGTAATAAAGCATATCTTAGCTCAACACTACTAGGTAAAAGAGACCAAGGTGATAAATACACATTTAATGCTGAATATGCTATACCGCAAGCTGATTTATTGTTGGGGTATAATTTATTATTTTTTAAATCAAAAAATACTGTTGCAGCCGATGACATTAAAGCTACAAATATAGCACTACCAAGCTATGCAGTAAGCGATATTTACGCTACATATATGCCAAGCAGTGGTCGATTTAAAGGACTTGAAGTGAATGCTGGAGTTTATAATTTATTTAATAAAACCTACGCTTCACACTCACAAGCTTCAAATGATCTTAACTCACTAATGACCGACTGGGAACCAGGCAGAAACTTTAAAATAAATGTTTCTTATAAATTTTAATCACTCGGGCGTATTTTACGCCCTATCACTCTAGCTCGCTAAGCAAATTTTGTAAGCTTATAGAGCCAAGATGAGCAAAAAGGGCATTTGAAGCACTGCTAAAATGCCCTCTTAAAAGTCCTTCTATCTGAGCGCCAAGCGGACAGGCAGAGGGTGAGTTTTCATGTATTTTAAATAAATTTTCACTACCATTTACAGCCTTAAAAATATCTAGCAAAGAGATCTCTCTCGCACTTCTAGCTAGGCTTATGCCGCCCACACCGGCTCGAGTGATGATAAGACCAGCTGATTTTAAAAGTGCGATGATTTGGCGCACTATCACGGGATTTGTCCCCACGGTATCAGCTAAAAACTCGCTCGTATTTTTCTCATCTTTAAAATACTGTGCACTCAAAAGTATATGAACAGCTATGCTAAATTTCTGTCCGACTTGCATTATTTTCCTAGTTTTAAATTACAACCAGCTTGGTTTTACTTCATCTATTATACCATCACTCATTGTAAATTGCTCTAAACTGCCAGTTTTTGCCTGAACGCAAAGAAATTTTATACCATCATTTGATGCCTTAAAGCACCTTTGTCCTTGCGGATCTATACGCACTGTATCGCCCTTTTTTAGCTCTATCTCATCGCCATCTATATAAAGCAACCCACTTCCTTCAAGCACGACATAAACCTCTTCATTTTGCTTGTGCGAATGCACAAATGGCACACTCGCATTTGCTGCTAGCTCATTTATAGAAATTTCACAGCCACTTAGGCCAAGGAGCTCTTTTAGCTCCACTCTTGGCTGGTTTTTGATATTTGCTATCTTGTAGTTTGACATTTTTGCTCCTTATTTTGAATTTACGCTAAAACGCTTTTGTATAAATTTCTCATTTTTTATCTCATCTATCATGGCTATTGCGTAGTCTGCATAGCTTATCACGCTCTTGCCGCACGAGTTTAGGCTAAATACCTCACCGCCAAGCACGTACTCCCCCGTGCGAGGCAGATCAGGCTCAAACTCAGCCGCAGGAGATAGATAGCTCCACTTCACATCGCTTCTCTTTCTAAGCTCGCTAAGCCCCTTTGCCATCGCGCCAGCTGTTGGTTTATACTCATCTGGAAACTCAGGCGTATCGATAAGCCGTGTCGTAAGGCTTTCATCAGTATATAAACTGCCCGCACCGCCCACAACTAAAAGACGAGTAGGCGTGCCACTTAGCAAGTCCGCAAGATGCAAAAGAGCGTCAGTGTGAAGGTGTCTAGTCTCATCGCTCCAAGTGCCAAATGCCGTGATAACCACATCAAATTTTGCCACATCATCTTTTTTCAAGCTCATGATATCCTTATAAAGTACCTCGGTTTTATCATTTTTATACTCTTTGTTTCGCACGATAGCTGTTACTTTGTATCCTTGAAGCAGTGCCTCATCTACAAGCTTGCTGCCTGCGTTGCCATTTGCGCCAATTATCGCTATGTTTTTCATCTTTGTTCCTTTTGGGTAAAATTTAGTTGTAAATATTTTTATTACAACTTATGGGCGAAGTATAACAAATTTTAGTTGTAATGTCAAGCCTTACAACTAAAATTTTACTTTTATTCTTGTGAAATGTAAAATATAGCCCCAAAATAAGGATAAAAAATGCAAAATCAAATATTTAGAATACTGAAATTAATCATAAAAAATAAATTTTAATAATTATCTTAATTATAATTATTAAAAAATCTATAATAGTTAGTTATAATAAAAACTATTTTTAGATAAAAAATTTAAGATATTTATAAATAGCTATAGTTTAAATTTAAATTAAGGAATTTAAGATGGCAAAGAAAAGATTGTATCTAGTCTATTTTAGTCCCAGCGGTTCGACTGAGAAAATCGTAAAGATGGTTGCAAATGAGATTGCAAATTTGGATGAATTTGAAGTAGAAAAGATTAACCTTTTGTACTCGGCAAATCGTAAGAAAAAATATCATTTTACAAAAGATGATTTGGTGGTTTTTGGCTGTGCGAGCGCCGGTAAGCTTTTTACGCTCTCAGAAGAGATGTTTGAATGCTTACAAGCAAAGGAGACGCCGTTTATTGGGCTTATAACTTATGGTAATGCATATTACGGCATAGCGATAAAAGAGATGTTTGAACGAGCAAATAAAAGCGGTTTTAGCGTCGTTTCGCTTGGAGCTTTTATATCAAGGCGTTCAATCGATATGAGCTTGGCTCATGATAGACCCGATGCTAGCGATTTAGAGATTATAAAAAATTTCGCAAAAAAATCGTATGAGAAATTTTTAAGCGGAGATTTTGCTTTGCATGATGAGCTAAAAACTGGCTGGGGCGATTGGGAGCTAGGAAAACAAGTCATCGCTTACAGGCAGGAGCACCCCGAAGTGCTTTACACGCTTCCGCCCGAATATAAATCCAAAGAAATTTCAGATGCTTGCAAAAAGTGTGGAACCTGCGTGAAAAACTGCCCGACTGACGCGATAGATATCGAAAACAAAATATTTGACCTTGATAAATGCATAGCCTGTTGGGCCTGTATAAATCGCTGATAAAATCAACAAGTAAAGAATTTATGGATATAGTGGATTCTTTTGTTAAGGCTTCAGGCAGAAGGCAAGAGCCGTCTTTGTTTTTTTAATTTTTCAGTGCTGATGTTTAAAAATTATTTATCAGCACTTTTTATCTTGTTAGCTTATAAGCAAATTTTACTTTAATCCTTACAAAAGCCCTAAAATAAGGATAAAATGCAAAATCAAGCATTTAAAACACTCAAACTAATCGCAAGTTAAATTTAAAAAAGCTATCACTCACATTTGCTCTGGTTATGGCTGAAAATGGGTTATTTCTAGTCTATCCTATCATCGCTGGTATTGCCATAGATGCCATCACTAAGGGGCAAACTATCTTGTGATAATATATGCTCTTATCGTCTTTGTAGGCTGGGGCGTAGGAGCGATTAGAAGGCGTGTGGATACGCAGGTATTTACAAGGATTTATGCTGATTTAGCCGTAAAAGTCATAATGAACGAAAAAGTCATTAAAAAGGACGACTTAATCATCGTCGTAGTTTATCAAGAAAGCTTGTAAATTTTTAAAAATCACTTCCCTGTGTTTTTACATCTGTTATATCGAATTTGGCTTGGCTTTTATGCTTTTGTTTGTCGAGTTTTACGTGGGTTTGGCGGCACTAGTTTTGCTTGTTATTTTTGCACTACTTTTACCAAAATATGTATCAAAAAATGATCATCTATACTTAAAGCTAAATAATCAAATAGAAAAAGAAGCAAGTCGCATAACAAACAGCGATGAGATCACGCTAAAAAGGCACTATGGGCTACTTTCGATGATACGGGTTAAAATTTCAAATCGTGAAGCGACTAGATTTTTCATCTAAGTTTTGATGATGCACCGAAATTGGTTGAAGAATTTAGTAAGCTAAAAGAGATCACAAAACGCGTTAATATCGAGATTGGCAGTGATTATTTATAATCCTTAATTAGATTTTAAATGAAATTTGGGCAATATTTAGCACTAAAAATTTAAATCAAAGTAAAACTAAGCATGAAAAACATAAGAAATTTTAGCATCATCGCCCACATTGACCATGGCAAATCAACTCTTGCTGACCGCCTTATCCAAGAGTGTGGAGCTGTTAGCGACCGCGAGATGAGTTCTCAGATAATGGACACAATGGATATCGAAAAAGAGCGTGGCATAACCATAAAAGCACAAAGTGTGCGACTAAACTACGCAAACGGTGGTGAAAATTATGTATTAAATTTAATCGACACACCGGGGCATGTGGATTTTAGCTACGAAGTATCTCGCTCACTTGCAAGTTGTGAGGGTGCTTTGCTTGTTGTTGATGCTTCTCAGGGTGTTGAAGCACAAACCATTGCAAATGTCTATATTGCCCTTGAAAATAACCTAGAAATCATACCAGTCATCAATAAAATCGACCTTCCAGCAGCAGATCCACAGCGTGTTAAGGACGAGATTGAACATATTATTGGACTTGATTGTAGCGGCGCGATCGAGGTTAGTGCCAAAAGCGGTATCGGTATAAAAGAGCTTTTAGAGGCGATCGTAAGCCGTGTGCCAGCGCCAGTATCACAAGAAAATGCCACTACAAAAGCGCTCATTTATGATAGCTGGTTTGACAACTACTTGGGCGCTTTGGCTTTGGTGCGTGTGTATGATGGAAAGATAGCTAAAAACGATGAAATTTTAGTTATGGGAACTGGCAAAAAGCATGTCGTTTTAGACCTAATGTATCCAAATCCAATCGCACCAGTAAAAACCCAGAGCATAACCGCTGGTGAGGTTGGGGTAGTCGTGCTTGGACTTAAAAATGTAAGTGATGTTCAAGTGGGTGACACCATAACGCTCGCAAAATCTCCGACAAAAGAGCCAGTAGGTGGCTTTGAGCGGGCAAAGCCATTTGTTTTTGCGGGACTTTATCCGATAGAAACGGATAAATTTGAAGACCTTCGCGACGCACTTGATAAGCTTAAACTAAATGACAGCTCGATAAGCTATGAGCCAGAGACCTCCATAGCGCTTGGCTTTGGCTTTCGTGTGGGATTTTTGGGACTGCTTCATATGGAGGTTATTAAGGAGCGTTTAGAGCGTGAGTTTGACCTTGATCTTATCGCCACGGCACCGACCGTTACATACGAAGTTGTGCAAACCGATGGGCAAATTTTACGCATACAAAACCCAAGCGAACTGCCAGTTGTAAATAAAATAGAGCATATCAAAGAGCCATATGTAAAATCAACAATCATCACTCCAAGTGAGTTTTTAGGCAACATCATCACGCTTTTAAACAACCGCCGCGGCATTCAAACAAAGATGGACTACATCACGCCAGAGCGTGTCTTACTCGAATACGATATACCAATGAACGAGATCGTTATGGACTTTTATGATAAGCTAAAATCAGCCACAAAGGGTTATGCAAGCTTTGACTATGAGCCAAGCGAGTACCGCATGGGAGATCTCGTTAAGCTTGATGTTCGCGTGGCTGGCGAGATCGTTGATGCCCTTTCCATCATCGTGCCAGAGAGCAAGGCGGCTACTAAAGGCAGGGATTTTGTTAAAGCGATGAAAGAGATAGTGCCAAGACAGCTTTTTGAAGTGGCGATACAAGCTAGTATCGGAAATAAAGTCATAGCACGCGAAACGGTTAAATCAATGGGTAAAAATGTAACTGCAAAGTGCTATGGTGGCGATATCACAAGAAAGCGAAAACTTCTTGAAAAGCAAAAAGAGGGTAAAAAACGCATGAAAGCTATCGGTAAGGTAAATTTACCGCAAGAGGCGTTTTTGTCGGTGTTAAAGATTGATTAGTACGGGCTTTAAAGGAAGCTTATGCCTTATATAAATATCAGAGTCACAAAAGAAAATGGCGAGCCAACGCAAGAACAAAAAGAGCAGCTTATAGGTGGAGTTACAGAGCTTTTTGAGCGAGTTTTAGGTCGTAGTGGTAAAAATGCGATTGTTATTATTGATGAGGTAAGTCCAGATGATTATGCTATTGGCGGAAAAAGCGTGGCTAAAATCCGTGCAAAAACTTTAAAAGAGGACTAAATTTAGCTTGAAATTTTAAATTTTAGGCTAGAATTTGGTTTTTATAAGCGGTTTTAAAAGGAGATTTATGAAGATTAAAATTTTACTTTTGTCTATTATTATGATGGTATTTATTGGTTGCTCAAGCACAAAGAGTATGTCTTGTAATGCATGCGGAGATGAAGGTATGCGAGTAGATGCTCACAATAAAATACTTTTTACCCATGTTATAGAGGTAGAAAATGACTGCTCGATTTGTTCAAAAGATGGCAGTAAAGTCTTTATAAATGGAGCTGGTTACGGTCAAAATGGCGCACTAAAATGCTGTCTTGAAAAAAATATGATAGATACAAATATTGGGCTTAAGAAGGTATATTTTCATCGTTTTACAGATGAGAGAAAGAGCGCTAGAAGTATCGTTTATACACGCAAAAATGGCACACAAACGGTCTTTAACTCAAATCCACGCCTTGAAGTGCTATTTTATATGTTCTTAGAGCATGAGCTAAAAAGCCGAGGTATAGTTGTGGTAGATACTCAAACATCGCCATATACATATAGACTTGACTTTAAATTTTATGGTTTAAAGGGTGATTATGATAGATCGGCTGAGTATCTTTCTGGTAGTATCAACGGTGAGTTTAGCCTTTCAAATATAAATCTTAAACGCCAGAAAAAAATAAATGCCCGCCAAGTTGTTGAAAAGCTTAAGGCGAGCGACTCTGATGACTTTGACTTTTTTGTTGCGCTTTTGGTTAAACAGCTTGCCATAAATGTCGCTGATGAAATTTCAAAACTTTAAAGGAATATGATGAAAAATTTACTATTTGTCTTAGTCCTTGTATTTTTTACAGGATGCTCTACAAAACAGACTTTTATATCATTAAAAGAGTATGTACCTTCACAAAGTATTAAGAGTGATAAAAAAGCCATTGTAATAGCTAGCGTAAATGATATGCGAACCAACAAAGATGTCGTTGCTACGATAGCTAGCGCAAGTGGGGAGATAAGCGAATATGTCGTTTTAAATAATGATGTTGCGATATATTTTAAAAATGCCCTTTTAAATGAGCTTAATTCTCGTGGTGTAAGTAGCAGCGGCGAAAATGCGGTAGTTGCGAATATAAATATCACTGAACTTAAAGCAAATATCAGTGGTTACGCAAGTGATAATACAAAAGCAAGTATCAAAGTAACGCTAAATGCAAGCCGTGGCAGTGAGACGATAACTAAAAATTTTGCTGATAATCAGACAAAATTTGAGCTTATACGAACTGGAGGCGCATTTTCTCCGATATTAAAAACGATGATAGATGATATGGTAAAACGCGTTGCAGATGGACTTATTTCGCTTTGAGATGTTTTGGCTGTGAGTGTTTTAGCCTAGCTTTTATATGCAACCAATGCGCTAGAAATTTCCAAGACTTTGACCTTAGTTTTAGGCAGGTCTCAGGGCTTAAGGTTTATACTTTTTATGACTATTCTGACATAAAAAGATTTATCCATGCAAAGCACAAAATGCAAGGTGGTTTTGCTTTAAAACACCTTGCCAAACTAAGTTTTGCAAAATTTGCAAGTGAGTTTAACCCAAATTTTACTTTAAATGCCATACCTATTGATGATAAAAATAAAAGTGGCTACTCCCATACAGCTATCTTAGCTCACGCTTTGCGTTCTAAGTTTATAAAGCCTATTTTTGGCGCTTTGCGTGCTACTTCAAGCGTAAGTTATAGTGGCAAGGATCTTAAATTTCGTCAGGAAAATCCTAGAAATTTTAAACTTTTAAAGCACCCAGCACATCCAGTAATCTTAGTTGATGATATCATAACTACTGGTACAACGCTGCTTGAAGCGCGTGATACTCTACAAAAAGTGGGCCGTGAAGTTGCATTCGGACTTGTTTTGGCTGATGCAAGATATTAAAATTTAAAAAGAAATTTTAGTAAAAATTAAATCAAAAAACTAACTCTTAGCAAGTTTTTATTAAATTTTAGCTAAAATCTATCCAGTTATTTTTAAGGATAAAAATGGAAGAAAATTTACTAAATTTAAACCAAGATATACAAAATATCGATATTGAAGAGTCGATAAAGGCAAGCTATCTTGACTATTCGATGAGCGTTATCATAGGAAGAGCGCTACCTGATGCGCGCGACGGATTAAAGCCTGTTCATAGGCGAATTTTGTATGCGATGCATAAGCTTGGTGTGCGAGCAAGTGCGAAGTATGTAAAGTCAGCTCGTATCGTGGGTGATGTCATCGGTAAGTATCATCCGCATGGCGATACAGCCGTTTATGACGCGCTTGTGCGTATGGCGCAAAGCTTTTCTATGCGCTATCCGAGTGTTGATGGGCAAGGAAACTTTGGCTCTATCGATGGTGACAGCGCGGCTGCGATGCGTTATACTGAAGCAAAGATGACAAAGCTTAGTGAGGAAATTTTAAGCGATATCGAAAAAGAGACTGTTGATTTCGTTCCTAACTACGACGGCAGTGAGATGGAGCCAGATGTGCTTCCAAGCCGCGTGCCAAATTTGCTACTAAACGGCTCAAGCGGTATCGCAGTAGGCATGGCTACAAACATTCCACCACACAGCCTAGATGAGCTTATCGATGGACTTTTGCTTGTGCTTGATAACAAAGATGCAAGCCTTGAAGAGATTATGCAACATATCAAAGGTCCAGACTTTCCAACTGGCGGTATTATTTTTGGCAAAAAGGGCATCATCGAAGCCTATCGCACGGGTCGCGGACGCGTTAAGGTGCGCGCCAAAACTCACATCGAGAAAAAGCCAAATAAAGATGTTATCGTCATCGACGAACTTCCGTATCAGACCAACAAAGCACGCCTAATCGAACAGATAGCCGAGCTTGTTAAAGAAAAGCAGATCGAGGGCATAAGTGAGGTGCGCGACGAGTCTGATCGCGAAGGTATTCGCGTCGTCATCGAGCTAAAACGCGACGCTATGAGTGACATCGTGCTAAATAACTTATTTAAATCAACCACGATGGAGAGTACTTTTGGCGTTATAATGCTTGCGATTGATAACAAAGAGCCAAAAATTTTCAGCCTTCTTGAGCTATTAAAGCTATTTTTAAATCACCGCAAGACGATCATCATTCGCAGAACGATATTTGAACTAGAAAAGGCAAAGGCTAGAGCACACATTTTAGAGGGCTTAAAGATCGCGCTTGATAACATCGACGCGGTTATAAATCTTATTAGAAATAGCGCAGATACAGCAACCGCCCGTGCAGGTCTTATGGAAAATTTCGGTCTTAGCGAGCTTCAAGCAAACGCAATCCTTGATATGCGCCTTAGCAAGCTTACAAACCTTGGACGCGACGAGATCGAGAGCGAGCTAAAAGCACTTCTTGAAGAGATCGAGCGACTAAGTAAGATTTTAAAGAGCGAAGAACTACTTGAAAATATCATAAGAGAAGAGCTAACTGAAATTCGCTCAAAATTTAAAGTCCCACGCATCACTGAGATCGTTGATGACTACGATGACATCGACATTGAAGATCTTATACCAAATGAAAATATGGTAGTTACTATTACGCATCGTGGTTACATCAAGCGCGTACCTAGCAAGCAGTATGAAAAGCAAAAGCGCGGCGGCAAGGGCAAGGTCGCAGTCACCACATACGATGATGACTTTATCGAGAGCTTCTTTACGAGCAACACGCACGATACACTGATGTTTGTAACTGATCGTGGACAGCTTTACTGGTTAAAAGTCTATAAAATTCCAGAGGGTAGTCGCACGGCAAAGGGCAAAGCTGTGGTAAATTTAGTCCAGCTTCAAGCCGATGAGAAGATTATGGCGATAATCCCAACTACTGATTTTAGTGAGAGTAAGTCGCTTGCATTCTTTACTAAAAACGGTATCGTAAAGCGCACAAATTTAAGTGAGTTTAAAAACATTAGAAGCATTGGCGTAAGAGCCATCAGCCTTGATGAAAATGATGAGCTAGTTACAGCTCTCATTGTTGAAAACGATGATGACTTTTTGCCAAATGAGAACGAAAACGAAAACGATGAATCGCAAAATGTAGAAATTTTAGCAACCGAGGTTGAAGCCGATGAAAACGGTGATCTTATAAGCCTTGAGGGCGAAGAAAATGGCGAGAAAATGCTATTTATCGTTACTAAAAAAGGCATGTGTCTTAAATTTAATGTGAGCAAAGTTCGCCAAATGGGACGAACAGCACGCGGTGTAACAGGCATTAAATTTAAAGAGAAGGGCGATGAGGTGGTCGGTGCTGCCGTGATCGAAAACAATGCGCAAGAGGTGTTAAGCATCTCTCAAAAGGGTATCGGCAAGCGCACAACAGCTGATGAGTATCGTTTAACAAATCGCGGTGGTAAGGGTGTTATCTGTATGAAGCTAAATAACCGCACAGGCGATTTGATAGGCGTTGTAATGGTTGATGATGATATGGATTTGATGGCTCTTACAACAAGTGGCAAGATGATACGCGTTGATATGCAAAGTATCCGCAAAGCAGGGCGAAATACAAGCGGTGTTATCGTAGTAAATGTCGATGGAGACGATGTTGCAAGTATTGCAAGATGTCCAAAGGCAGAAGAGGATGATGGCGAGTTTGATGATGGCGAAGCAAGCCTTTTGGATGAGTAAAATTTAAAGGAAGTGTGATGATAGTTAAAATTTTTGCCGCGATTTTACTAGCGATTTTAACGAGTGGGTGCTCGTTTAACGGCTTTGTGGGCAATGATGATGTTGCAAAGCGTAATGTCGTGATACAAAAGATAGATAAAGATGACCTTAGAGAAGTTATGAAAAAAGAGAAGATGATATACGACACGGCGCCAGTTGAAGTAAGTTTTGCTGCGATAGGTGAGGGTATAGCCCCTACAAATGCTATCTCATATGCGCAGGCTCAAACCCTTGCAAAGCGCGCTGCTGTCGCTGATGCACAGGCACAACTTGCTGGCAAGCTTTATGGCGTGAAAGTAAATGGACAAGACACTGTGCGCGATGCGATGCTAAAAGATAGCTCGATTACTACTAAAGTTCAAGGGCTTGTAAAAAACGCTCGTATCAAAGAAGAAGGCTTTAAAAACGGGCTTTATAGGGTTGAGATGGAGCTTAGGATAGATCAAAATAAGTGGAACGAAGTCTTTGCTTACTGATACTTTTAGCATCTGGGATTTGGGCTGAACAGCTGATATTTTCAGCCCAAGTCGATGTTACAAATGCCTCTTTATCAAGACAGGCTATAAGTATTACAACATCACACATACAGTTAAAAAATGCAAATTTTAAATATCTTTGTGAGATAAAAAATGAAGATAACAATAGTGATATAGAGGCATTTTTAAACACTTACAAAGAGGAGTTGCTTGATTGTTTTATATTGTATAAAGCTAGGGTAAAAAGCAAGATTATAAAAAGCGAAGAAAATGTAAAGAAAACACTAAATTTACGCGTGCTTCCAACAAGATTTATCATAGATTTTAAACCAAAACTAGCCATTATTAAGACTATTTCAATAAAGGGGGATAGATGAAAATTCTCATCGTTGAAGATGATATAAATATGCGAAAATCACTAGAAATAGCACTTAGCGACTATGATGAGTTTGAAATTTCTAGTGTTAAGAGTGCGATAGAAGCCCTAAAAAAGCTTGATAGTATCGCTCCAGAACTCATCATAACCGATATAAATATGCCTGGCATGGACGGAATAGAGTTTATAAAAGAGCTTGATGGTAAATTTGATGTCATTATAATGACAGGAAACGCTACTTTAAACAAGGCCATAGAGAGCGTAAGACTTGGTGTAAAGGACTTTTTAACAAAGCCTTTTGATGTTGAGACACTTTATCATGCTATAAAAAGAGTTGAAATTTTAAAAGAGAAGATGCCGCATAAAAAAACTAAAACAGAAGAAATTAATAGCGAGTTTATAGCCTCATCAAAAGCACTTCAAGAAGCACAAAATATCGCACTAAAAGCCGCAAAAACAGACGCTAGTATCATGCTTATGGGTCAAAGTGGTGTTGGAAAGGAAGTTTTTGCAAATTTTATACACAAAAACTCAAAACGAAAAGATGCACCTTTTATAGCCATAAATATGGCCGCCATACCAGATAATTTGATAGAAAGCGAGCTTTTTGGCTTTGAAAAAGGAGCATTTACGGACGCAAGTGCCAGCAAAAAGGGTCTTTTTGAGCTGGCAAATGGCGGAACTTTGTTTTTAGACGAGATAGGCGAAATGCCAATCAATTTACAACCAAAACTACTTCGAGCACTTCAAGAGCGCGAAATTTCAAGACTCGGTGCAACTAAACCCATAAAGATAGATGTTCGCATAATAAGCGCTACAAATGCTAATTTAGACGAGCTTATAAAAGAGGCAAAATTTAGAGAAGATTTATATTATAGACTAAATACCATCCCTGTTTTAATACCTCCGCTTCGTGAGCGAAAAGAGGAGATAATGCCGCTTGCCAACCATTTTTTAAGCCTAAACTGCAAAGAATTTGGTGTAGGTAAGAAAAGTTTTGCAAAATCAGCCATAAAAGAGCTTGAAAGCTACAACTTCCCGGGCAATATAAGAGAGCTGATCTCTGTCGTGCAAAGGGCAGTGATTTTAAGCGAGGGAGATGAAATTTCAGCACAAGATTTATTTTTACAAGCTAGAAGCGTGAAAGATTGAATTTGTGTAAAATTTGAGATAAATTTAAAAAATTTTAATTTTGTTTGTAAAATTTTGGTGTAATATTTAAAAAAAGTTGTAAAATAGTCGTAAATCAATAAAAAAGGATTAAGATGAGAAAATTTAATATCGCAGTCGTGGGCGCAACTGGTGCCGTTGGGGAGGAAATTTTTAATGTTTTGGCTGAGCTTGACTTTCCGGTGGGCGAAGTTTTGCCACTTGCAAGTGCCAAAAGTGCTGGAAGTCAGATAGAATTTAAAGGTAAAAACTATAAAGTAAAAGAGCTTACAGACGCTGTTTGGCAAGAGCATGATATAGATATAGCATTTTTTAGTGCAGGCGGTTCAGTTTCTGAGCGTTTTGCTCCAGCTGCGGCGGCAAGCGGTGCGGTCGTGATAGACAATACAAGCCATTTTCGTATGCAGCCAAATGTCCCGCTCGTAGTGCCTGAGTGCAACCCGTCAGACATAGCACTTTACAAGGAAACCGGCATCATAGCAAATCCAAACTGCTCGACCATCCAAATGGTGCAAATTTTAAAGCCGCTTGATGATGCTTTTGATATAGAGCGCGTAGATGTGGCGACCTATCAGGCAGCAAGTGGTGCTGGCAAGGAAGGCATGGAGGAGCTTGTGCTACAGCTTCAAAAATTCTTTGAGTTTAAGCTTGATGAGTGCGAAGCGAAGGTATTTGCGCATCAGCTAGCGTTTAATGTCATACCTCATATTGATGTATTCTTGGATAATGATTATACAAAAGAAGAGATGAAAATGGTAAATGAAACGCAGAAAATTTTGCATAAAAATATCGAAGTTTCGGCAACTTGTGTTCGTGTGCCAGTGCTAAGAAGCCACTCAGAAGCCATCACGATCCACTTTAAAAACAGCGTAGATGCTAATCGTGCGCGTGAAATTTTACGCAACGCACCAAGCGTAGTCGTAGTCGATGAGCCATCTAAGAAAAAGTATCCAATGCCGCTTATTTCAAGCGATACTAACGAAACTTATGTGGGCAGAATTCGCAAAGACAACTACCGAGATAATGTCCTTCATCTTTGGTGCTCGGCTGATCAGATTCGCGTAGGTGCAGCAACAAATGCCGTCAGGATCGCACAAAAGTGGATCGAGCTACAAGACTAAACTCGCACAAGTTAATTTGACCGCTCTTTGGGCGGTCTTTTGCAAAATTTAAATTTTCTAACTTGATATTCTATTTTTTATTTACCCCATCAGTTATTTTTCTAGCTTTTTGTCAATAATGAGCTAGTAAAATTTGATAAGTTTATGTCTAAATAGTTCATGTGATACTTGCAAGTCTATTCTAAACAAGGCTCGCTAACTATTAAAGTTATTGATAAAAGTAGGCAAAGTAGGTTTTTTATGCTAATTGGTAGAAAAATTAAAATTTACCTAAAATTAACTCTGTAAATATCTTAGTTATTTGACAGTGTTTATAAAATTTGGATAGATCTGCTATAAATTTTTGCTAAAAATGCTCTCTTTTTTAATTATTTTTTTTAATTAACTAATGCCACGAAACTTATGTGCTAAATTGATTACAATGCTAAAGTATGTAAAATTTTTTCAAACTGTACGCCATACCAAGTTTTATTTGGATCTTGCAGTGTAGCTTTTATACTCTCTACAACAAAATTTGCAGCTCTTTTTATCGCTTCCTCTTTACTAAAACCAAGCACTAGCGAGCCAAAAAGCACAGAGGCAAATATATCTCCAGTTCCGCTTGTTTTTAGTGGAAGTAGTTCATGAAAGTATTCGCATTGATTGTTTCTTTTTGTATCAAGCGCTATAACACCACAGCTATTTTTAGTGTAGCTTATGCCTTTTAGGACGATTTTTGAGGCGCCTATTTGTGCTAAGCGAGATAAAATTTCATCGATATAGCCCTTATCGTAGCCATCATTTTTATACTCCATACCACACATTGCGGTTGCTTCTGTGAGATTTGGCGTTATGACATCAGCTTTTTTGCAAAGTTCGCGCATTGCCATTGCAAAATTTTGATCAAAGCCAGGATATAGCTTGCCGTTATCGCCCATACAAGGATCAACAAGTATGATTTGATTGTCTTGTTTAAACTCATCAAGGAGTTTTGCCATGATCTCAAGTTGCTTAAAACTACCCAAAAAACCAGTATATATACCATCAAAATTTATATTTTCACTTTTCCATGTGTTGCAAATTTTTTCAATCTCATCGGTTAAATCGCAAAAAGTAAAATTTTTAAAACCCGTATGCGTTGAAAGCACTGCCGTTGGTAAGATACAAGTTTCTATCCCAAGTGCACTAATAACAGGTAGTGCCACTGTAAGTGAGCATTTGCCAACACACGATATGTCTTGTATGGTTAAAATTCGCTTCATTACTCCTGCCTAATCTTATAAAAATTTACTCCAGCCACACTGACTTTATGGACTTTGCCTTGATCTATAAGTGTGGCTAGGTTTTGTTTTGATGACTCGCTAAAATTTTCACTCACATTTGCTTGGCTTTGTGGTCTGCGAGATAAAGTTTGTAAAATTTCATCACAGCTAAAGTTATAAATTTCTGTGCTTTTTTGGGCTTTGGCTAGCACAACTGGTACATTTTTTATAAATCCAGCAAGCTCGTTTAAGCGCTCATAACTCACGCTTTTTACAGGATATGCTGGAGGCCTGTCTATGCTGCTTATATCGACCCTATCAGGAGCTATAAAATTTATGGCTTCATTTAATGCTAAAAACTCGCTTTGCTTGTCATTAAAACCAGCAACGACTAGTATCTCAAGTACAAGTAAGCCCTGAAAATTTTTACGAAAATCTGCCATTGCTTTGATGATATTTTTAATATCTAGTCCGCTTTTATCACGATCTATCTTTTTAAAGGTGCTTTGTATTGCACTATCAAGGCTAAATTTTACTATGTCAAGATCTTTTAATGAGCTGCAAATTTTGGGATTTAGTGCGCCAGTGCCATTACTTAGTATGAGTAGTTTTTTGTCTGTTTTTACTAAATTTAGCTCAGTTATTAGCTCTTTTAGGTGTAGATAAAGAGTTGGCTCTCCATTTGCGCTTATGGTTATAACATCGATATTTGGATGAGTTTTTAGGGCTTTTTTTACCTCAGTTATGATATCTGCTACACTTGGAGGGTCTGGTATGAAATTTCTAGGCTTTGCCCCCTTTAGCTCGCAATAAACACAGTCAAAGTTGCATGACTTTTCCTTTGGACTCAGGTCTATACCTAGGCTCATACCAAAACGGCGTGAATTTATCGGACCAAAAACTACACTCAAACTACGCCCTTGCACTTTTTTCTTGAACTTGCTTGATGAAGTACTTAGCATGCTCTACAGGTATGTCTGGTAAGATACCATGACCTAGGTTAAATATATGTGGCGTGCCTTTCATTATGCTTAAAATTTCATCTATGCCCTCATCAATAGCTCTTTTGCTATAAAGACGAGTTGGTTCCATATTTCCTTGCAAAACATAGCGTGGGCTTAGGTCTGACTTTGCAAGGTCGATAGGCGTACTCCAATCTACTCCAAAAACATCAAAATTTCCGCTTATCTTATCTAAATATCCGCTTATGCCTTTTGGAAAGACGATGACTGGAAAGTCTGGAAATTCTGCTTTTATGGCATCTACGATACGCAAGATGTAGCTCCAGCTAAACTCAAAAAAGGCACTCTCTTCAAGTGCGGCCGCCCAGCTGTCAAAAATTTGTATCGCATTTACGCCAGCTTTTATCTGTGCCTTTGCATAGCCGATACAGGCTGTTGTGACCTTGTCTAAAATTCTATGAAGTAGCTCAGGGTCGCTGTATAACATCTTTTTACAGATTGCGTAAGTTTTTGTGCCTTGCCCTTCTATCATATAGGTAGCTAGCGTCCATGGCGCACCCAAAAAGCCAATGAGCGCCTTGTCGTTAGCTAAATTTTGTCTAGTTAAGCCTATCGTATCATATACATAGCTTAGATTTTTAACCGCAAGTTCGCTGTCTAGCTTATCAAGGTCAGACTGTGTTTTTATCGGTGCGTCAAAGACAGGACCTTCGCCTTTTATAAATTTTAGCCCCATACCCATTTCAAGCGGCACTACAAGGATGTCGCTAAAAAGTATAGCTGCGTCAACGCCTAAAATTTCTACAGGCTGTATAGTAACCTCACTTGCTTTTTTGTAGTCTTTGCAAAGACTTAAAAAATCGCTGGCTTGGGCTCTTACTGCCATATATTCAGGTAGATATCGACCAGCTTGTCGCATCATCCAAACAGGAGTGTATGGGGTTGGTTTTTTTAAACATGCGTCAATAAATATCATAAATTTCCTTTTTTGTAAATTTTAGTGATGACCTTTGTGTAGGAAGTAAAGTCCTATACAAAGTGCTAGGATCGAACCAGCAAGATATAACATCTCAACTGGTGTAGTAAAGTTTGTATGTAAAACTCGCTGGAAAAAATTTACGATTAGCACCATTACGATAACTTTTGCAAGTTTATCTTTTAGCTCATCAAGTGAATGTACCTCTAAGACATTTAAATTTTGGCTGTCTTTTAGTTCTTTTATTGGGCTTATGAAAAGCTCATAAATGCCAAAGCCAAAAATAAAAAGTACAAGTGCCATAAGATAAAGATCTATCGCTCCAACGATTGCCCCAACCACATCTGAGTGGAAATTTTCAGGGTGTATGCCTTTAAAAAAGTAAGCATAAATATCGCCAAAAACGACGATAACATCGTAGCTTGCGATGATAAATAGCACTATGGCGCCTAATATACAAAAAACTACTGGTAAGACGGTAAACATATTACTCGCCAACATCAATCTCTCAAACAAACTCTTTAACATTTTTTTCCTTATTAGTTTAAATTTTGCTAAAATTTTTATATTAGTTGATCAGCTCTCTCTCTCTCTCTCTCTCTCTCTCTCTCTAAATACTCGCTATTTTCGGCATCTCTTTGGAGATTTTTTATGATACTTGAAAGCTTGGTTTTGTTTATTTGTGGCGAAAGTGTTCTAACATAAGATTTTAGTCCGCCTAGCTCTTTGCTTATCTCACTAAAGATAAACAGCCTGCTATCGACACTATATCTAATCCTAGCCTCATCAACATCAAGTATGACCTTATCCATCTCAAAGCCAGCTGCATTTTCATCGATAAGAACTGCGCCAAACGGCTTTTCTTTAAGCTCTTTCTCAAGCTCATCAATGCTATTTGCAACAGTCAGATACTCACTAAATTCTTTAAGCGCACCAGCAAAAATTTTGTTTTCTAATGGTGTTTTTTTGTAAAGCAGGATATGTTTGTTTGTTTTTTCTAGGTTACCTTGCTTTTTAAAACTTTCGATATTGTTGATGTATTTGGTTAGAATTTTTTCAAGTTCTTCGCCCGCCATCGGTTTTTTAATGGTGCTATCAAACATCTCAATTGTTTGCTGGGATAAAAATTTACTCGTATTTGAGATCATTGCGATGATAGGTGTTTTGAAATTTGGGTTTTCATCTTTTATGCGTTTTATTGTCTCGGCAACATTTGTGTTGGTTAAATTTATACTTGTAAATATTATGGTAAATTCATTCTCACTTTGTGTGCTTAAAGGCTCAAAGTTGTGTGATATGGTTAAGTTAATGTTATAGTTTCTAAAGGCAAACTCAGCAAATTTTACGCTTATCCCATTATCTTCGATAAGTAAAATTTGTGGTTTTAATAGGCTAAATTTCGCACTTTTTAGCTGAGAATTTGTTTGCATAAATGATAAAATTCCAAGTGGCGTTAGTGGATCTTTTATTTCTATTAGGTTTTTTAAAGCAGAACTTACCTCATGTTCGTTACGGATAAAAACTATGTCGTAGTTGTGTCCAGTAAGTAGCTTTGTATCATTTGCAAAGCTTTTAAATTTAATACCAAGACCGTCCATAGTTCGCTTGAAAAAGTCGTTGTATTCTTTGTTATTATCTTCGATAAAAGCAACATTTTTTGTAAATTTATCATAGAGTGACTCGCGAACATTTTTGATACGAAGCCTAAGTGTAAAGAAAAATTCATTTCCAACATTTGGAGTGCTTTTGATATTTAACTCAAGTCCTATCATTTTTAGGTATAAATTTGCCATCGATAGCCAAAAGTCGCTGTAATCAGCAGTCAGTAGGCGGTTTTTATCAGCATCTAGGATAGTTGCTATCTTGGCTTCACTCATTGGCTTTGCATCATTTTTAACACTTACTAAAATTTGAGAAACATCACTGCTTTTAGTAAAATCAGCTGGTTTTATCTCCACATATAGTTTTGAGTAGGCGTTACACTGGGCTGTTGCTCCAAAGATGATGTTAGCGATGATGGTTATTATCTTATTTTCGTCGCCTTCAACTTCATTTTTAATAGACGGATCGATGTAAGTTGCGTAGTTTATGCGTCTTTTTTCTATCTCGTAGATATTTGCCTCAAGAGCTTTTTTAAAGGTTGATTGTGGGCAAAATGTACTTGTTTTACACACAAGGTTTTCCTGCTTAAAATTTGCTATCTTGCTTAGGTTTTCTATTATAAGATGTGTGGCTGAGAAATTTTCTTCGATAAGATTTATCACCTTAATGCACTCAACATCTTTTAGCTCTTTTTTAAGAAATGCTAGGGCTTGAGAATTTTCTTTTAAAAGTAGTTTGTTCTTCTTTGCTATGTGTGTCATATAGTTGTTTTTTAGCCTATTTAGACCATCTATATAGCCCTTTTCATCTTGTAGTCCTTGGGTTATGTCACTTAATATTTTTATGATATTTGCATGCGAGTCATCGTCTGATTGTATATTAAATTTCTGTTTTGCTTCGTTTGTAGCCTCTTTGATTTTTTGGTATCTTAATACATCTTTATATGCTATGAAAAATTTATACATGAATAGCAACGAAAGCATCGTAAAAAGAAATAGTAAGAGCTTGGCATTATTTATATTTTCTTCATTTGAGCTTAAGAGCTTTTCATCTATGACATCAGAGATTTGAGTTAAGAGCGAAGTCAGGTAAATTTTTAGCCTGTATAACATTATGATGTCTTTTTCTGTTATGATTTGCTCTTTGGTGACAAAATTTTGTCTAGCGCTTTTAAATTCTTCAAACAACTCTTTGCCGTAGTTTTTTTCTGTTATATTTAAAATTTTTGCATTTATCTCATCATCTAGTAGGTCTTGGCTTGAAATTTCAGCCAAACTTTCCATATCAAGCCAATCGGAGATAACTCTTTTGTTTGGAACAGTCTTGTTTTGTAGCGCGTCTAACATAAATTTTCTATCATCAAGCATCTTTGCAATATGGCTGTGTATTGAAATGGTTGATAAAATGTAAGTTTTTTCTTGGATCGATATATGGTCTGATCTTGCAAAGGTCGAGTAGTTTTGCAGTATTTTGTTGTTTAATGTCTTATCAAAATTTATAAAAACCGCACTGTATTTTATGTTTCCTTGTTTGATGAATTCTCTAGCGTTTGCTAGCTGTTCTAGCATAGATGCAGCAAGCTCTTCATTTTTTAGATGCCCTATCTTTTCATTGACTTCATCTCTTAGTTTTTTAGCGATATCATTTTGTAAGATGGTGTCTTTATCTATTGCATCTATAATGGCTTGTCGCTCAATAAAAAATGCGCGTATTATGTCTTTTAGTACGATTTGCTCTTTTAAATTTGTGCTTATTTTTTTTAAGTCTATTAATTTTATAGTCTGATGATATGTCCCATAGCTAAATGTAAGGATAGCTAGAGCTATTGGCAGGAGTATGAGGTATTTTTTCATTTTCTGTCCATTTGTTGTTGTAATAAATCAGCCAGTGAATTTATGCACTCTCTGGCACTTATAAGCAGATCGTTATAGACCGCTGTATTCGCATTTAAAAGTGCATTATAAATTTCTATTAAAGGCGTTATATGAAGATTTTGTGCTGGTTCTTTTAGTTTTGCAACAATCTTTCTTACCGTGCTATAGTTGTGTATGGTTATTAAATTTTGCAACATGATGTCGATTTTATTTGCACTTTGGACGAAAATTTTAAGATATTGTAAAAACTCATCTCTTGTGAGTACAAGCTTTAAATTTGCTTGCTCTAGCCATTCTAAGTTTATAGCTATGTTTTTTTGTTTAAGATTTTGCTTGTTTTTAGATTCGCTAAATATCATTGGCAATCGCAATATACTAAGAGTTGCGCCATCTTTTGTGCTTATCTCATCGTCAAATATCCTATCTTCAAGCCGCAAGTCAAGCTCATAAAGCTTATTTGCTTGCTTATGAGAAATTTCATTAACTTTTAAAATTATAACTAAAAGTTTGCCACTGCGTGAGCGTATATGTACTTTTTTGCTGTGAGATGATAGTGTAAGTATGTGCTTGATGATACTTTGCTTGTTATCATATCCAACCACGAATTCACCTACATCTTTGTGATTTTCCAAAAACTCAGTAAGGCTTGAAAATTCTAAAAAGTCAAGAGCCTTTTCGCCCATTCCTAGAATGTTAAAATTCTCATCATATATTATCAACTCTTGTTCCTTTTAGCACTTGAATCTTTTGTGCAACGCTTTTGTTTGTAAGCTTTGCTATCTCGTCAAAATTTGCACTATAAATTTTATCAAAACTTCCATAAAATTTTACTAATTTTTCTATGCTACCGGGCGAAACTCCAGCCTGAGCAAGCTTGGAGTTTGCAAGATCTTTTTTTTGTCTGGTTTTTCGGTGAAAACTTATGGCAAAACGATGACTTTCGTCGCGAAGTTTTTGAAAAAATTGTAGCTTTTTATCATCAGTGCCAAGGCTAAATTTGCCTTTTGTGGTGTAAATTTTATCTTTTGCAAAACCTTTTGCACGATGTGCTTTGCTGTCTATCTTTTCCTTTGAGATGGCTATGATATCAACATTTGCTCCACTGCTTGCTAAAATTTCATGCGCTAATCTTAGTATTGCTTCTCCGCCATCAAGTAGCCAAAGATCGGGTGCGGATAGTTTATCAAAACGCAAAGCTCTTGCGGTAAGACTTTCACGCATTTGGTCATAATCATTTTTGCTTTGTAAGTGCATATGGCGGTAGTTTTGTTTTGCCCATTCGCCGTTTTCATAGCGTATCATAGCACCAACATTTGCCTCACCAAAAAGGTGTGAGTTGTCAAAGGCTTCGATAACATATGGTATATGCTCAAGCTCAAAATAGCTTTGTATCTCAGATAAAAGCTCGTTTTGGCTTGTCTTGCGGTGTTTTTGGATGTTTATTTGCGCATTTTTGGCAGCTACTTCGCAAATTTTACGCTTTTCACCTATTTTTGGTGTTTGGATACTAAATTTTCTAGTGTTGTGTCTAGTATTTAGTATATTTTCTATTATACAACTATCCTCAAACTCATCAAGAGTGTAAATTTTTGTACTTACAAATGGTTGCTCTGGTGTAAAGCTTTCTAGGATTATTTGCTTATATGCCTCATTTATAGAGTTTTTGTCAAGCTCTTTTGCCATCGTGATAACGCTTTTTACTCCATTTACTCTTCCGTTTTGCACGCTAAAACGCACAGCACAAAGCAAGTCGTTTTCGCCTACAACAGCGTATGCCTCAAAATCCTCAAGTCTTGCAAGATCGACTTCAATTTTGGTATTTAAACTCTTAATAGCCTCTATTTGATCGCGCACAATAGCTGCTTGCTCGTAGTTTTGTGTCATAGCAAAGCTGCTCATCATCTCTTTAAGTCGCTTTATTAGTAAATTTGGATTTTGCAATGCTAAAATAGCCTCCTTTACTATCGTTGCATATTCATCAGTAGAGATTTTGCCTTCGCAAGGGGCTTTGCATCTACCTATCTGATAAAACAAACAAGCTTTTTTGCCTTTTAGGCACGATCTTTTTTGCGCTAAAGCAAAGTTTAGATACAGTCCATCAAGCATCTCTCTTGCGCCGCTAAAATATGGTCCAAAATAGCGTATATTTGACCCTTTTATGATCTTTCTTGTTATCTCAAAACGAGGGTAATCATCGGCTAAATTTATATAAATGTATGGGTAAGTTTTGTCATCACGAAGCAAGATGTTGTATTTTGGTTTTAGCTGTTTGATAAAGGAATTTTCAAGGATAAGTGCGTCTGCCTCTGAGTTTGTGACGATGTATTCAAGTCTAGCAGTTTGGCTTATCATTTTAGCAATTCGCATACTGACTTTTGGATTTGGAGCAAGTTTTGGTGTAAAGCAAAAGTAGCTTTTTACTCGTTTTTTTAAATTTTTTGCTTTACCTACATAAAGTAGGCGATTTTGTTTGTCAAAATACTCATAAACGCCAGGTTCATTTGGTAGAGTTTTTATCTGGTCAATTAATGCCATTTTTTGCCTTTATAATGGCTCTTAATGCTTCAAATTTCTCGTATAATTTTTCATCTTTGCAAGAATTTTCAAACTCGCCTTTTGCTCTGAGAGGTCTAAAAATTTGTGTATTTTGTTGTGTTTGTTGAGGTTTTTTTACTCCATGTAAAACAAAAAATTTTATGTGATGTATGCCTTCAAAAATAGATATTTTTCCATCATTTTTTGCTTTTGTAGCTATAATCTTTAATAAGCTTTTTATGCTAATTATATTACTATTATGCCTTAGTTCTTGTAGTCCAAGTGGGTGTTTTAGTGCGCAATGTAGTGTATCGCCACTGACATAGCAAAATGCTATTAAATTTCTATGATGCGGTTGCATTACTTTTAACAAACATGCGCATTCATAGGCTTTGCTTAAGTTTTTATACAAAGGATTTTTATAAATATGTTCAATCAAAATTTTAGCTTGTTTCATAAGCTCATTTTATCATTTTTTGTCTTAATTTTTCTCGCTGGCTGTGGATATAAAGCACGACCTTTTTATGATGAGGCGCCCACAAAAAAGAGTAAGACCGAGGCGATAAATAAAATTTAAATAAAATTTAGTTCTTTTTAAGTAAAATATCACAAATTTTAAAAATTCCAAGGAGAAAAGATGAAAATTCTTTCACTTATGTTGCTAATGTTCTCAGCTCTTTTTGGCTCTGGTGGCGAAGTTAGTACGATGCCAGATCTTACAACTACATGGGTAGGTATACTATGTTTTATCGTGTTTTTGATCGGATATTATTTTATCGCTGCAGAAGAGGTTTATCATATAAATAAAGCCAAGCCCGCACTATTTATAGGCACTTTTATGTTTGTGCTTATAGGAATTTATATGGTTGTAAATGGTATGGATGTTCATCCGTTAAATCATGAAGTAAATCATCTAATCCTTGAGATCGCTCAGATAGTATTTTTCCTAACGGTTGCAATGACATTTATCGAAGCCCTCATAGATAGAGATGTCTTTAATGCTTTAAAATACAACCTTGTATCAAAAGGATATAGTTATAAAAAACTATTTTGGCTAACTGGTGTTATCGCGTTTTTCTTAAGCCCAGTGGCAGATAACCTTACTACTGCGCTCATCCTTTCGACCGTTCTTTTAACTATCGACCGAGAAAATAAACCATTTTTGGTTGCTGGTGCCATAAATATCGTCGTTGCAGCAAATGCTGGTGGTGCGTGGAGTCCGTTTGGTGATATTACGACGCTTATGGTTTGGGCGGCTGGCAAGGCTCCGTTTATCGACTTTTTAGCACTTTTCCCTGCTTCTATCATAGGCTGGGTGCTTACAGCGTGGTTACTTTCGCTTAGTGTCCCAGAGGGAAGTCCTCACTTTGACCCTACCACAGAGCCAAAAGTGACTATCAAAAGAGGTGGCAAAGTGATAATATATCTTGGTATTTTTACTATCATTTGTGCAGTTTTAGGACATCAACTTTTCCATCTTCCAGCGATGTTTGGTATGCTTTTTGGTATGTCTTTACTCGGAATTTATACATATGTCTTCAAGAAAATTTACAAAGAAGAAAAGCCAATAAATTTGTTTCACTTTATGTCAAAGATAGAAAATGATACGCTGATGTTCTTTTTTGGTATCCTTTCTGCTGTTGGTGCGCTACACTTCCTTGGATTTTTGGATTATCTTATTAAGCTTTATGATGTGTTTGGTCTTACTAGCGTTAATATCGCTGTTGGCTTCGTTTCAGCTATTGTTGATAATGTTCCTGTTATGTCTGCCGTACTTAAGTCAAATCCACAAATGGGGCTTGATCAATGGTTACTTGTTACGCTTACAGCGGGTATTGGCGGTTCGATGATAAGCTTTGGCTCAGCGGCTGGCGTTGGCGTTATGGGTAAGCTTAAGGGAATTTATACATTTGGTGCTCATATGGCTCAGGCTTGGAAGGTTGTGGCTGGATATATCGTTTCGCTTTTGGTTTGGTATGTTCAATTTGAAATTTTAGGATTATACTAATGAGAAATGCAGATATTGTTGTTTTAGATTTTGGCTCACAATACACCCAGCTAATAGCTCGTCGTCTGCGTGAACAGGGAGTTTATGCTGAAATTTTGCCGTTTAACGCAAGGCTTGAGGATATAAAAATAAAACAGCCAAAGGGTGTCGTGCTAAGCGGCGGGCCTGCGAGCGTCTATGCTGAGGATGCTTATTTTTGCGATAAAGGTGTTTTTGAGCTAGGCGTTCCTTTGCTTGGAATTTGCTATGGTATGCAGCTTTTAGCACACACAAATGGTGCAAAAGTTGAGGCTGCAAACAAAAAAGAGTATGGCAAGGCAGAGCTTAGCATTTCTAGTACGCATCCGCTTTTTGAGGGTACGCCAGCCAAACAAATCGTTTGGATGAGTCATGGAGATGTTGTTCTTGAGCTACCAAAAGGCTTTAGTTCTCTTGCGACAAGCGAGCACTCTCCGTTTTGTGCCTTTGGAGATGATACACGCAAATTTTATGCACTTCAGTTTCATCCAGAGGTTCAACATACCGAGTTTGGAACACAAATTTTAAGAAATTTTGCAAAGCACATTTGTGGTTGTGAAACAACTTGGAACATGGGAAGTTTTGCTAAGGATCAAATGGCAAAGATCAAAGAAAAAGTAGGCTCTGATAAGGTGCTTTGCGCGGTTAGCGGAGGTGTTGATAGTTCTGTTGTGGCAGCACTTTTGGCACATTGTATAAAAGAGAATTTAATCGTAGTTTTTGTTGATAATGGACTACTTCGTACAAATGAGCGAGCGCAGGTTGAAAATACATTTAAAACTCGCCTTGGTGTAGATCTTATAACTATCGATGCGAGCGAGCTATTTTTGGGACGCTTGACTGGTGCAACTGATCCTGAGAGAAAGCGAAAGATCATAGGCGAGACATTTATCGAAGTTTTTGACGCAGAGGCTAAAAAGCATACAAATGTCAAATATCTAGCGCAAGGCACTCTTTATACTGACATCATAGAAAGCTCTGTTGTTGGTGCTGGCAAAACGATAAAAAGCCATCACAATGTAGGTGGCTTGCCTGAGTGGATGAAATTTGAGCTTATCGAGCCACTAAGAGAAATTTTTAAAGATGAGGTGCGCGCTCTAGGGCTTGAGCTTGGGCTTAGCCGAGATTTAGTATTCCGCCACCCATTTCCTGGACCAGGGCTTGCTATACGCATAATGGGCGAGGTAAATAAGCCTAGTCTTGAGCTACTTCGCAAAGCCGATGTTATTCTTCGTGATGAACTAAAAAGCACTGGATGGTACGAAAAGACTTGGCAGGCGTTTTGCGTGCTACTAAATGTAAATTCTGTAGGAGTTATGGGTGACAATCGCACTTATGAAAATGCTGTTTGTATCCGTGTTGTCGATGCGAGTGATGGTATGACGGCTAGCTTTTCACGACTTCCGTATGATTTGCTAGAAAATGTAAGCCGTAGGATAATAAATGAGGTTGATGGCATAAACCGCGTTGTTTACGACATTTCAAGCAAGCCACCAGCAACCATTGAGTGGGAATAGGCTTATCTTTTAGGATGACTGCTTGTCATCCTAAATTTTTATAATAATAGTTTTTTGTAATGACAGAAAATTTAACACATCCGTTTGAGCCTATTTTTAATGAAAATTCTCAAATTTTAATACTTGGCTCATTTCCTTCCGAAATTTCTCGTAAATATGGTTTTTACTATGCAAATAAAAGAAATAGATTTTGGCAAATTTTAGCTGAGATTTTTGGTGAGTCAGTGCCACAAAGCGATAGTCAAAAGCGCGATTTTTTATTAAGAAATCACATTGCGATATATGACTCGGCACTTAGTTGCACCATAAAAGGCTCACTTGATACTAATATGAAAAATGTAACTCCAGCTGATTTAAGTGAAATTTTTGCAAAGTCAAATATAAAAGCAGTCTTTGCAAATGGCACAAAAGCTTATAAAATTTGTCAGAAATTTCACACACAAATTATCTTGCATCACACTGGTAAAAGTGTGATAAAATTACCATCGAGCAGTTCGGCAAATGCAAAATTTAGCCTTGAAAATTTAGTGCAAGAGTGGTTAAAAATTTTAGAGTAAACTATTTAATTCATCAAGAAGTGGTTTAAAGTTACTAAAATCAATATGTTTATAATTTTTTCTTACATATTGTGAAAATTTTTCCTTATTATAGTGCATCTCTTTGTTGAAATCTTTTTCTTTTAAGCATAGACTTTTATTGTCAATCTTTGTGCTGAGTGTTTCATCTGTAAAAAGATTTTCTATTTCACATTCATCTTTGTCGTCAACTAGTTGATGTGTCAGTAAATATAAATTGTGTGTAATATGGCTATATAGTTTTTTATTTAACTCAATTTTTATATTATTAAGAAGTTGTTTTAAAGGCTTATCTTTGTTTTTTTGTTCGTTGTCAACTAGCAGTATCACTTTATTTTGTGTTTCTGTTTTGTATTTTTTTTGAAAAAGTTTCACTAAACTATTTTTATTGTTATACATGTTGTTATATATATTTAACATCACACTTCCACCGTCTATGTTTATACCTAAAAAATCACTTAATCGTTCTGTTTTATTAAGAAAAGATATGTTAAATTTAAAACTATTACCTTCTTTTGTTATAAGCTTTGGATAATAGTTGTATAAATTTTTTAAAGCTGATTTTATATAAACTATATCTGTTTTACCTTCAGTTACGATGAGTGTCTTTGGATTTTGTAAAAAATACTTATAGAATAAAAATTTCTGATACTCTTTTTCTCTGCCGGATAAATTCTGAAAAACGCGCTTTTTTCCATCAAGTTTATTATTATGTTTTGAAAGTCTGTCTATAAAAGCAAATCTTCCTTCTAGCTGATCGATTGTGCCATCTATTCCATTAATAGTAAAACTGCCATCTTTGTATAAAGCATTTGCCATAGCTCTTGTTGTCTTGTAATAGTTTTTGCTAACATTGAGTTTTTTATTAACCACCAGACCGGTTACTTCTTGTCTAGAATCTTTATAGAGTAGCCTAGTTTTTTTATCGTTTATTTTAAAACCTGCCTTTTCTATAATGGATGTTATTTCAAATAAAAATTTATCATAGTGTTTGGGAAATATTTTATTATTTGTTGAAAATGTTAAATCATCAGCATATCTTGTATAGTCTAATTTATATTTCTTTGCAAGCTTTAAAAGTCTAATGTCTAGGATGTTACAAATTAGATTTGTTATGATTGGCGAACATGGTGAACCTTGTGGCAGTCTTTGCTTATAACAAGCAAGCCTAGCTATTGTTATAGCAATTTCGCTTGAAACTTTAAAGTATTTATTTTTTTCAAAAAATCCTTTTACTCTGCCAAAATGGAAAGAATGAAAAAAGTCTAGCAAGTCAATATTTAAAACAAAACGCTTGTTTTTATGAATTATAGCGTTTGTGATAAAAGTTTTATCAGTTTCAAAGCCGTGAGATATATTTGGTATTTTATTTTGATTATATTTTTCCCATATATTTTTTTGATGTTTCCATAGCATGTTTTTTATTTTTATTTGAATTTGCTTTAAATCATCATGCGGAGCATCTATTGTTCTAACGCCACCATTTTTCTTTGGTATTTCAAATGAATAATACAAATTTTCTATTTTTTGTTTATAAATAACATATGTTATTTTTTGCAACGGTATATCCATAAATTTTGCAAAATTTTTTAGTGTTTGTAAATTGTTAAAATTTCCCAATTAATAACCATAACATTTAAATCGTATGTGGCGACTCATTAGGCACAAGCTCCTCTATAAGGGCTAATAATGTAATAGCAAAAGTCTGCTAATATTTTAGTCAATACCTGCGAAACACAAGTAAAAAATCTAGCCACATACTTAAGTTTTCATTTTAATATTATTAATGTTAAAATATGCTTAATTTTTTAAGAGCGAGATTACTCTCCCTTAAACCAGCCTGCTATCTTTTCAAAGACACTTTTATCGGTGGCTGTGCTTTCGCCACTTTTTACCCCAAAGCTCTCTTGAAGTTTTTTTAGAAGCTCTGCTTGCTCCTCATTGATATTTTTTGGATATTGTATAGAAATTTGCACCACAAATTTGCCAAGTCGCTTGGAATTTACATCTTTTACGCCTTCGTTGTCAAAGACAAACTGTTGTTTGTCCTTTGCTCCAACTGGAAGCTCAAGCTCTTTTGTACCACGAAGCGTTGGGATGACGATTTTTTCACCAAGCGCAGCCTGCGTGAAAAAGACTGGAACATCAACATAAATATCGTTATTGTGCCTTACAAAATGCTCATCCTCGCGTACACGAATCAGCACATACAAATCGCCTTTTTCGCCGCTAGGCATCGTGTTTCCTGAGCCAGCCACACGCATACGCATGCCATTGTCTATGCCCTCTGGGATGGTGATTTTAAGACTTTGTTTGTGTTCTTCAAAGCCACTACCTTTGCATTTTGAGCACTTTTCTGTAACCATCTCTCCGCTGCCATGGCAATATGGACACTCTTGTACAAAGCTCATAAAGCCTTGTCTTTGGCTTATGCGACCGCTACCACCGCAGTGCTTACAGGTTGAAATTTTGCCGTCCTTTGCGCCTGTTCCTTTGCAACTTTCGCATGCACTTTTACTTTTAAACTCAACCTCTTTTTCGCAACCAAAAACAGCTTCGTGAAAGTCAATCGTAAGTGAAATTTCAATATCAGCTGGGTATTTTTCGTTGCGTCTAGTTCGCCTTTTGCTAGAGCCACTAGCTCCGCCAAATCCGCCAAAAAACGACTCAAATATATCATTTATATCAAAGTCTGCGCTAAATCCACCAAAGCCCCCAGCGCCATTTAGACCATCTTTGCCGTATCTATCGTAAGTTTCACGCTTTTGTGGATCACTTAGAACCTGATAGGCTTCATTGACAGCTTTAAATTTCTCCTCTGCATCCTTGTCGCCTTGATTTCGGTCTGGGTGATATTTTAGTGCAAGCTTGCGGTATGCTTTTTTTAGATCATCTGCGCTTGCGTTTTTGCCAACTTCTAAAATTTCATAATAACTTCGTTCCACATTTCTCCTTTAATTATTTCTTAATTGTTGCTTTATTTCTTCAAGTGCTGCTATGCGATCAGTCGTTAGCGGATGTGTGCGAAACAACGAACTAAATGTGTTTGCAAGTTGTCCGAACGGATTTATGATAAACATATGAGCTGATTGTGGATTTGCATTTTGCATTACATAGCTTTTTGAGTAATTTTCAAGCTTTTTAAGTGCGCTGGCTAGGTGCTCTGGCTTGCCAGTCATCATCGCTGCACCTTTATCTGCTTTATATTCGCGCTCTCTTGAGATTGCCATCTGGATGATCGTTGCTGCAAGCGGTAAGATTACCGCCATAACGATCGTTGCTATGCCACCACCTTGGCGGTTGCCATCGCGATTTACCATGCCAAATTGCGCCATATTTGCAAGCATTGCTATTGCACCAGCGATCACGGCAGCGATCGAGCCAGTTAAGATGTCGTAGTGTTTTACATGGCTTAGCTCGTGTGCGATAACGCCTTGAATTTCATCCTTGCTAAGCAAATTTAAAAGCCCTTCGGTTACCGCAACTGCTGCATTTGTGTGGTTGCGACCTGTTGCGAAAGCATTTGGTACTTGCTCTGGTATTATATAAACTTTTGGCATTGGCAAATTTGCTTTTTCACATAGTTCTCGCACGATCTGAAATAGCCCACTAGCATTGCTTTCATCGACTTGCACGGCGTTGTAGCGCTTTAAAACTAGCTTGTCGCTGAAAAAATAGCTAAAAAAGTTCATTCCAAGAGCCATTAAAAATGCCATTACCATGCCCTGCTGACCGCCGATCTGACCGCCTGCAAATACAAAAACAAATGTCAAAATTCCCATCAAAATTGCAGTTTTAAAGATCTCCATTTTTAGCCTCCACTAAATTTAAGCCCAATATTATAGCAAAATTTTAAATTTTATCCCACTTTTCTAAAAACGAGTGTTTAAAATTGTGTAGATTATAAATTTTTTAAGTTAGTGCTTGCTCATAAATTGCTGTATCAACCTCAAGTTCGGCTAAATTTTCAAGCTCACTATCGGTTTTTATAATGCAGGCTATCTTGCTATCAAAGAGATAAAACTGCGCTAGTTTGGCGAAATTTTGTGCGAGATTTTTTTCACAGATTATTAGCTTTGCACCAACAGCATTTGCTATGATCGCTTGACTAATTTCATTACAAAAAACTCCAAAATCAACTTTTTTTTCAATTGCGGTTTTTATCAAATTTTCATCAAATTTAAATACGCAGTTTTGGCGAATTTCCGCCTTGGTTTTTGCATGTAAAAGCGACTCGTAAGGCGCGAGCGGATGTCCTATTAGCTGCATTTTAACCCTTTATGCATTCACGGCAGATAAATTTTCCACCGCTTAGCACGGCGTCTTTGGTGGCGACAAATGTCCCACACTTCTCGCACTCGACGAAATTTTCAATCTCTTTATTTGTTTCATCTTTTTTTCGTAAAATTTTAAAAAACACAACATAAATAATGACACCAACGATGATTAGCGTTAAAATTTTTCCTAGCATATTTTTTCCATTAAAATGTAATTTCTATTTTTATCATTATAAATTTTTGCATCAAAGCCATCTAATTCGTCAGCAACACTGCTGCCTTTGTAGAACAAAAATTTCGTTTTTTCATCATAAAAACCATAGCAAATCTTGATAAGCTCAGGAGTTTTCATTAATGCCCTTGATGTGATAAGCTCGGCGTGAAATTTTTTGCTAAGCTCGATTTTCTGGCTATGAACGACTAAATTTTCTAAATCCAAACTCGCCTTTACAAAGCTTAAAAAGCTTGATTTTTTCACATTTGGTTCAAACAGATGCCATTCACACTCCTTTAAAATCATCGCCAAAAACACTGCTGGAAACCCAGCTCCAGAGCCAACATCAATAGCCGTGCGAATGCCGCTAAGATCGATAAGTTTAAGTGGTTTTATGCTGTCATTTACCTGCTCGGTGATGCTTTTGTAGTTTGTCAGACTATGGACACGGTTAAATTTAGCTAAAATTTCACTAAACTGATCTACTTTTTGCGAAAAATCACTTGGAATTTTCATCAAGCATATGTCCCATCTGTTCTTTTTTTACGCGTAGATACTCTTCGTTAAATTTATTTGCTTCTATTACGATTGGCACGCGAGCGACTACTTTGACGCAGGTTAAGCCCATTAGTTTTAGTGGGTTGTTTGTGAGTAAATTTATCTTTGTGATACCAAAATCTTTAAGGATAAAATCAACTATCTCATAAGTGCGCTCGTCCGCCTTAAAGCCTAGTTGGTGGTTTGCCTCGATGGTGTCAAAGCCCTTATCTTGTAGAGCGTAGGCATTTACTTTGTTTAAAAGTCCGATATTTCGCCCTTCCTGACGCAGATATATTACCATACCGCCGTATTCTTCGATGTATTTTAGACTTGCTTCAAGCTGATCTCGGCAGTCGCATTTTAGACTTCCGATAGCATCGCCAGTAAGGCACTCTGAGTGAATTCGCACATTTGCAACTTCGCCAAAAGGCTCTTTGTATATCACCATATGCTCTTTTACACCCTCTTTAAAGGCTTTGATTTTAAATTGTCCGAAGCGTGATGGCAAATTTGCCACATTTGAAAGTTCAATATTCATAAAAATTTAACTCCTGTTATGTTAAACTTGCTAAAATTGTAGCAAAAATAAGGGAAAAATATGTTTAAACGATTCAGAAGACTAAGAATCAACCAAAATTTACGCCAGATGATCAAAGAGACTAGCTTAAACGCTACTGATCTAATTTATCCACTATTTGTCGTGCCAGGAAGCGGTATTAAAAAGGAGATTTCATCGATGCCGAGCGTCTTTCAGATGAGCCTGGATGAAATTTTAAAAGAGTGTGAGATAGTGCAAAATTTAGGGATAAGGTCGATAATTTTATTCGGTATTCCAGCCACAAAAGACAGCATAGGCTCAGACGCTCTTAGCGATGATGGCATTATAGCGACGGCTTTAAGGGCGATCAAGGCGAAATTCCCACAGCTTTTTGTCATCACAGATCTTTGCTTTTGCGAATATACCGACCACGGACACTGCGGCATCTTAGATCACATCCACGAAACGGTGGATAACGACGCGACACTTGAAATTTCAGCCAAACAAGCCATTATCCACGCCAAAAACGGAGCCGATATGATCGCTCCAAGCGGTATGATGGATGGCATTATTGCGACTTTAAGAAAGGCTCTTGATGAAAATGGCTATGAAAATTTACCGATCATGAGCTACTCAACTAAATTTGCTTCGGCGTATTATGGACCATTCCGCGATGTGGCTGAGAGTGCGCCTAGTTTTGGGGATCGCAGAAGCTATCAAATGGATAGCGCAAACCGCTTAGAGGCCATAAATGAGAGCCTAGAAGACGAGGCACAAGGGGCGGATATTTTAATGGTAAAACCAGCGCTTGCCTATCTTGATGTGATCCGTGACATTAGGGAGCGAACGCTTTTGCCACTTTGTGTGTATAATGTCAGTGGCGAATACGCAATGCTAAAAGCAGCGGCAAAAGCTGGTGTGATTGATTATGAGCGAGTGATGATGGAGACACTTTTGGCGTTTAAAAGGGCTGGGGCAAATCTAATAATAACATATCACGCAAAGGAAGCAGCGGAAATTTTGCGTAGACAAGGCTTGGCTCGCGAGTGTCTTTAAATGAGTTTGAAATTTAAGTCTGCGATAGGCTTCGTGTCTTATCTTGACTTAAATTTCTGCACAACATTTAAATTCATCTCACGATACTTCGCCTTGTTTTTTGGTGGATTTTGATAAATTTTGAAATTTTGGAGTAAAATGCGACATTTTTTGACACTTGATGATTTTAGTAAAGATGAAATTTTAGAAATTATAAATTTAGGTTTGCAGATAAAAAAAGAGGCAAGAGAGCGAAATTTCAAGCCATATCTAAAAGATCAAAAACTAGCGATGATATTTGAAAAAAGCTCAACCAGAACGCGTGTTAGCTTTGAAGTTGGTATGCATGAGCTTGGCGGAATGGCGCTATTTTTATCAAAAAACGACATACAAATCGGTCGCGGCGAGCCGATTAAAGACACCGCGCGTGTGCTTAGCCGAATGTGCGATATGATAATGGCTCGTGTAAATAGCCATGAAACGCTCGTTGAGCTTGCGAAATTTTCATCTGTGCCAGTCATAAATGGACTAAGTGATAAATTTCATCCGATGCAACTTTTGGCAGATTTTATGACGATATTAGAGTATGGCTGGGAGATAGTAAATATGAGCGTTGCATATATCGGCGATGGTAATAACATGACGCATTCGTGGCTGATGCTAGCGTCTAAGCTTGGTTTTGAGCTTAGAGTCGCCACGCCAAAGGGCTACGAAGTGGATAGTGAAATTTTAGCTCGTGCGATGAAAAACTGCGAAATTTCAGGCGGTAAAATCATCATTACAAACGACCCAAAAGAGGCAGTGCGTGGTGCAACTATTGTAACTACCGATACTTGGGTATCGATGGGGCAAGAGGATGAGAAGGAAAAACGCATCAGGGATTTTGCTGGATTTTGCGTGGATGAAAATTTAATGAGTCTAGCCGATAAAAACGCTACATTTTTACACTGCTTGCCAGCTTATCGTGGATATGAGGTAAGCGAGGCGGTTTTTGAAGCACACGCGGATGAAATTTTTGATGAAGCAGAAAACCGCTTGCACGCACAAAAGGCGGTTATGGTTTGGCTTGATACAAAGAGAAAGTGAAAACATGAACAAGAAAAAGAGCGCATACGAGCAGATTGATGAGATAAGTGCATCGCTTGGATTTGGCGATGATGAGCGAACAATATTTGAGATAGTTCCAGCAAATAGCCCAAATGAACGCTGTTTAAGCCTAAAAAGTGGCTCTTGGGATGGGGCTGAGCCTTGGTTTGGCATTGATGAGAAGCAAAATTTACACACGATGGTTTCGGTAAAATCGCTCTCAACTCTGATCGAAGCACTTAAACGCTCGCAAAAGGAAAATTTTGACCTAAGGCTTGAAAAGACGATATGGCAGAGCATCCCAATAGATTTTGGCGATGTTTGGGCGGTGGCGATGGATGAGGTTAAAAAGGTTTCAAGGCAAAATAATGAGCATGAATTTGGCGTGGATCTTGAAAAACTTTTAAAGGGTATCAAAAAAGAGCACCCAAATTTGTTTGTAGATATGAAAGAGATAATGAAATTAAGGAGAGCAAGAAATGATTGACTTTGATGCCTATGTGAAATACTCACGCCCAGGACCAAGATACACAAGCTATCCAACCGCCTTAGAGTTTAGCCAAAATTTTAGCTATGAAAGCTATGTTAATGAGTTAAAAAACAGAGATAAATCTCGTCCGCTTTCGCTTTATTTGCACTTGCCATTTTGTCGCTCTGCCTGTTATTTTTGCGGCTGTAATGTTATTTATACAAGCAAAGAGGATAAAAAAGAAAGATATATCGAGTATATCGCAAAAGAGCTTGAAATTTTATCTACTCATCTTGATTGTAGTGCTCCTGTTTTACAGCTTCATTTTGGTGGCGGGACTCCGACTTTTTACTCGGCCGAGCAACTAGATCGTATCATAAAACTCATAAAAGCAAAGTTTAAAATTTTTAGTCCAGAGGCTGAAATTTCATGCGAGATCGATCCAAGATTTTTAAACGAAGATCAGATTATGGTGCTTACTTCGCACGGATTTAACCGCATTAGTTATGGTGTGCAAGATTTTGATGAAAAAGTCCAGCAAGAGATACATCGTATCCAGCCATATGAGATCACGAAAAATGCAGTAAATTTAGCACGAAAATACGGCATAAACTCAATAAACATGGATCTTATTTATGGACTTCCGTATCAGACATTTGAGAGCTTTAAAGCGACGCTAAACAAGGCTTTAACGCTTGATCCAGATCGCCTTGCAGTATTTAACTACGCGCATGTGCCTTGGATAAAAAAATCAATGAGAAAATTTGATGAAACTACGCTCCCAAACCCACGAACGAAGCTTGAAATTTTAAAATACACGATCGAGTTTTTTACCCAAAATGGCTATAAAATGATCGGCATGGATCACTTTGCCAAGCCAGATGATGAGCTTTTTGCAGCTCTTGCAAACGGGACTTTGCATAGAAATTTTCAAGGCTATACAACTAAGGGTGGAGCCGATCTGATAGGCATTGGCGTTACTAGTATCGGCGAGTGTGTTAGGCATTATGCACAAAATCACAAGGATATGGACGAGTATGAAAAGGCTATTGATAGTGGGTTGTTGCCTTACTCTCGTGGAGTGCTTTTAAATGATGAAGATTTATTACGAAAAGAAGTTATAATGAATTTGATGAGCAATTTTGCTCTTGACATATCAGATATAGAAGCGAAATTTGGTATCAATTTCAAGCAACATTTTAAAAACGAAATAAAAGAAGCTAAAGTTTTTAGTGAATTTGTCGATATAAACGATACTAAAATACAAGTAAATCAAACTGGTGCTATGCTTATACGCAATATAGCTATGTGTTTTGACGAGTATATGGTAAAATTTAAAGACAGTAAAAGTAGTTTTTCTAAGACAATATAAGTCATTTTTTTTTTTTTTTTTTTTGAAAACATTTACTTTTTTAAAAAAATATTATATAATCGCAGCAAAATTTAAATAAAACTAAGCCTAAAAGGAAAAGGATTTTTTATGAAAAAGGTAGTATCAATAAGCCTGTTTGCAGCGATGGGCATGGCAACTATGGCTAACGCTGAAGACAGTATATATAGGATATATGTTGGCATGTTTGGTGGAAACAGGGATGAGGTCGCCATAGAAAGGGTAACAAGTATTATTAAAGCAAAGATTGGTGATAGTCCAAAATTTGATGTTATTGATAGCTATATAACAGACGCTCAACAAAAGGTGCTTTATGTTGATACTAAGCCAGCTTCAAGAGCTCAAGCTGATGCTTTGGCTGCAGAAGTTAAACAAGCTACGGGATATAATGATATTTTTGTAAAACCAAAAGTTGGCACAAATCCAGTCGCAAAAGTTGATACTCTAGTAATGGCGCAAGAAAGTATGCAAACCCCAGTAGTGGAACCAGCCACACAAACTGCAGAAGTTCAAGAGCCTGCGGTATCTGGAATTTTAACAATTAGAGAAGCAGCACAAAAAGTTTTAGCTGAAAATCCAAAAATAAAAGAGTCAGAGTATAACTATTTTCAAGTAGGCAAAGATCTTAAAATAGCAAAAAGTGCTTATTATCCGACACTTGATCTTCAAGGATCAGTTGGTTATGAAAGAAGAGCACAAGATGAAGGTTTTAGACAGCCACGCAAAAGCGGTGATGGCAGAATCTCGAATGCCAGTCTTACTTTGGTTGAAAATTTATATAACGGCGGCGCTGATAAAAACCGTATAAACTCACAAAGTGCGCGCCTTGACTCGGCAGCTTATACTATAAACCAAGCTGCTGATAGACTTATATTGCAACTTGCAAATGCCTATCTTGAGCTACTTCATACTAAAAAGATTGTAGATATAGAGACTGAGACTGTGGCATCGCATGAGAGAATTTATAATCAAATCAAAGATCGCGCGGCTTCAGGTTTTGGTGTAGCATCAGAAGAGAGACAAGCTGGTTCTCGCTATACACTAGCACAGTCAAATTTGATTGCAGCGCAAAATAACTACGAAGATGCGATTACAACTTTTGAAAAGCTCTATGGGCAAAAAGTTGATGCAGATTCTCTTGTAATGCCTGATTTTAACCTTCCATTGCCAAACAGCGAAATGGAACTACAAGATAAGGCCTTAATGTGTAATCCAGCATTGCTAGTGCAAAGGGCAAATATAGCGATGGCTGAGTCTGTTGTTAAGGAAAAAAATGCTCCATTCTTGCCAAAACTTGATCTAGAGGTTTCTGGTAGATATGATCACTCTACAGTTTTATATGATAATTATGAAGATAAGGCATTTGATACACTTTTGAGACTAAGATATAACCTTTATAACAAAGGTATTGATAAGCTAGATAAAGAAAAGAGCCAGCTGGCTGCTTCACAAGAGCAACAAACACTTGATGTTTTAACGAGGGATCTTAAAGAGAGCCTTAAATTTACATGGCAAAACTACAACTTAGAACAAAAGAAAATGGCTTATTTAAATGAGCATGTTGAGTATGCAAA
Source organism: Campylobacter australis (assembly GCF_050586305.1). Taxonomy (NCBI): domain Bacteria; kingdom Pseudomonadati; phylum Campylobacterota; class Epsilonproteobacteria; order Campylobacterales; family Campylobacteraceae; genus Campylobacter; species Campylobacter australis. The sequence continues at coordinate 94,276 of NZ_JAXUAA010000004.1, forward strand.
AGCTACACTTGACTCATATCAAGATGAGTTTAGAATAGGTCGCCGTGATCTTATAAACTTGCTTGATGCCGAGACTGAATACAACACAGCACTAAAAGAAATTCTAAATACTGAAGTAGCTATTCGCTATGCTCAGTATAGGATGCTGGATAATATGGGTATGCTATCTGATAGTTTTGAGCCAGGTTTTGGTAGAAAGTATATTCAGGGTGCGTGCTCTATAGAAAACGACTTAAGATAAGCTAAAGTATGACCCTGAGTAAGGTCAAATTTCTATCATGGGCGGTGATGTCAGCTGCCTTTTTGTTTATATTAGCACTGCATGCGCAAGATTACATTGCGTCGCATATACTAACTCAGCTTGAAAAAAGCTATGGGGATGCTGCTAGAAGAAGAGCTGTAGCATTAAATTCTATGATGAATTCTATCGCAAATGCGAGTGAAAGAGATAAGCTTACTAGGGTTAATGACTTTTTTAATTCATTTAGATGGGTGGATGACTTGAGTGTTTGGGGTCAAAAAGATTATTGGGCAACTAGGACTGAATTTATTGGTAAAGGCGCTGGTGATTGCGAGGACTATGTTATAGCTAAATACTTTACTCTCAAACAACTTGGTGTATCTACAAGTAAGATGTATTTTACATATGTAAAGGCGCTAAAATACAATCAAGCTCATATGGTACTATCATACTATGAAACACCAAAATCAATCCCTCTTGTTTTGGACAACATTAACGGCAATATCAAACCAGCAACTCAAAGAACTGACTTAGCGCCAGTTTATAGCTTTAACGGTGATTCGTTGTTTTTGGCAAAACAAGAAGGATTAGGGCAGGCCGTTCCGGGTGGAAATAAGAAAAATCCAAAATGGCTAGAGCTAGTTGATAAAATGAAAAAAGAGGGACTATGACACTTTTTAAACAGATAATTTTTGCTATCATTACTTTTAGTATTGTTGTTTTTGTTTCGGTTGGGTTTTTAAATTTTAAAAGTCTTGGTAATTATATCGAAACACAACTTGGTACAAATGCTAGCCATACGGCAAATTCGCTTGGACTTTCTATTAAGCCAGTGATTGATCCAAACGATCTTTCTATGGTAGAGGTTATGGTAAATTCTATGTTTGATAGTGGTTATTATCAAGAGATTAGTTTAAAAGATATAGACGGAAATATTTTGGTTGAGAACAAACAGCCACTAAATGTTTATGGTGTCCCATCTTGGTTTATTAATATAGTTAAGCTTGACGCACCTATAGCAGAGTCTGAAGTTATGGCTGGTTGGAGTAAATTTGGCACGCTTTATGTTCAAAGTAGCACAGGTTTGGCATATCAAGAGCTTTATACTAGCTTAAAAAATATCATTTATACATTGCTTACTATATTTGGTGTAGCTTTTGTATTTACACTGTTTGGCTTACAGGCGCTCTTTTCTCCACTCAAAAGTATCCAAAAACAAGCTGAAGCGATACTTGATAATAAATTTATTATACAAAATAAACTACCTTTTACCGTTGATCTAAAACAGATGGTTATGGCGATGAATACCATGGTTGGCAGAGTAAAAGATATCTTTGATAGAGAGTCTCAAACCCTTAATAAATACCAAGAGCTTCTTTATAAAGATGGTATGACTGGGTTATTTAATAGACGATATTTCCAAACAAAGATAAGTGAATTTTTAGGAAGCGAGGAGTATTCTAGCGGCTCTTTGATTATAATCAGTCTAAAAGAACTTACCGCGCTTAAAAACACTCTTGGTTTTGAAAGCTGGAGAAAACTTTGTATCGAAATTTCAGACTCTATCAATGCTCAAACTAAAGCACTCAAGCACTCAACCGTTTTAGCAAGACTAAATGATAATGACTTTGCTATTATCGTTCCTAATGTTACCTCTTTTAGTTTAGAAAATTTTGTTAAAAATAGCTTAGATGATATAAAAGAGATTTTTGCTAAAAACACTACTGTTGAAGGCGATGAGTGTTTAGTACATACTGCACTTGTGGATTACAGTAGCGAAAGTAGCCTAAAGACACTTCTTACTACGGCTGATGTTACGCTTGCTAATGCAAGACTTGGTGAAAATTTTAGTTATAAAATTTATCAAGAGAGTAAAAATACGATGATACTTGGTAGGGAACAATATAAAGAGCTGATTAACAAAGCTATGAATGAGGATAGGTTTAAATTTGCTGTTCAAAAAGTTACTGATGGGGATGATAAATTTATCCAGCATGAGTTATTCTTACGTTTTGTTGATGAGAGCGGAAAATGGCAGATGGTGTCATATTTTATGCCAATGGTAAATGAGCTAAATATTAGTGTAGATCTTGATATTTATATACTCAATCGCGTTGCAAATATGCTTGCAAAAGGCGAGCTTCCAGATACTCCAATAGCTATAAATTTAAGCAAAGAGACGCTTATGGCTGACCCTGCTCGTGAGCTTAAGCTAGAGCAAGCACTTAAGCAAATTTCAATGCACGCAAGACAGAAAATTTATGTGGAAGTGCCAAATAAAGATGATATTAGCTCACAGGCTATCATGAGTCTTGTTAGTAAGCTGCATAAATTTTACTTTGGGCTTGGGCTTGATCATTTTGACTTTAGTGCAAAAAGTATGGCAAAGCTACAAGATATTAATCCAGAATACATCAAGATACAAGCTGGAAATATCATTGACTTTTTAAGTGGCAGCGAGGGTGAACATACCAAAAAGTCGCTTGAAGTTATAGCTCAGTCAAAAGGAATGAAGATTGTTGCTATCGGAGTTGAAAATGAGGAGCAAAAGCAAAAACTCCTTGGCCTAGGTATAACCATTATGCAAGGAATTTATATAGATGATACTAAAAATATTGGATAATAAATGAGTACAAAAAAACAAGATCAGCTTTTAGAATGTTTGGTTATCTTTACCAAACTTCATAATAACCCTTATAGTGCAGACGCCCTAACTGTAGGACTTCCAGTAAAAGATGGCGAAGATGTTGAGCTGTTTTCTCTTAGTAGCTCAAAGTCGCTTTTTAGTCGTGCTGCAGCTCGTGCTGGTTTTGCCTCGACCCTTGTTAGAAAAAATATAGAGGAAATTTCACCACTTGTTTTGCCGTGTATTCTTATGCTTCGTGGTAAGCGTGCGTGCATACTTCAAAAGATAAGTTCTGATAAAAAGAGTGCGACCGTTATCTCGCCAGAGGTTGGAAGTGGGGCGAGTGTAGTTGATGTGGATACTTTGAAAGAGGAATATTTAGGGTATTCATACTACTTAAAGCGCGAATTTGTCCCAGAAGACAGTAGTTCATCACATTTGATTGATACGGGAAATGAGCACTGGTTTTGGGGTACGCTAAAGCGTTCGCGTAAAATTTATGCAGATGTTTTACTTGCTAGTTTTATTATCAGCCTTTTTGTGCTTGCAAGCCCACTCTTTACAATGAATGTATATGATCGCGTCGTTCCAAATAATGCCGTTGAAACGCTTTGGGTTTTAGCCCTTGGTGTTGGTATGGTTTATTTAATAGACTTATTTTTAAAGTTTATACGCTCATATTTTCTTGAAGTTGCTGGCAAAAAGAGCGATATTATCATGAGTTCGCTTATATTTGAGCGTGTTATGGATATGAAATTTAACAACAGACCAAAGTCGGTCGGTTCATTTGCTAACAATATGAAAGAGTTTGATACTATCAAAAATTTCTTCTCATCAGCTTCACTAGTTGCTATTGTTGATCTGCCATTTGCAGTTATATTTTTGATAGTTGTATATTTTATTGGAAGCTATCTTGTAGTAGTTCCTGTGGTTATTATAGCTATAATTTTAATTTATACATTTTCTATAAAAGACCCTCTTCAAAAGGCTATAAAAAGTACATTTGAAGCATCTGCGGCAAAGAGTGGAATTTTGATTGAGAGTCTAAATGCTCTTGAGACTATAAAGACTCTTGGTGCTAGCGGACATGTTCAATGGAACTGGGAGGAAGCTACTGGTGAGATCGCAAACCGCAGTATAAAATCAAAGATGATAACAACATCTATTACAACCATAACGGCGTTTTTAGTTCAGTTAAATACCATAGCTATTATCGTTACTGGTGTGTATATGATAAAAGAGACACACTTAACCATGGGTGCTCTTATCGCTGTTGTTATGTTAAGCTCTCGCGCGATAGCTCCAATGGGTCAAGTTGCTGCGTTAATTGCAAATTTTGAGCAGACAAAAGCAGCATATGAGAGCGTTAATAAAATTATGAATATGCCAGTAGAGCGACCAGAAGGAAAGAAATTTGTCCGTAGAAACTCGTTTGATGGCAAGATAGAATTCAAGAATGTTAGTTTTACATATCCTGATACTACAAAAGGCTCGCTTGATAGGATAAATTTTGTGATAAATGCGGGCGAGAAGGTCGGCATTATAGGACGAAATGGCTCTGGAAAAACAACGATACAAAAGCTTATTTTGGGTCTTTATGCTCCGACTGAAGGTGCAGTATTAATAGATGGTATAGATATTAATCAAATAGACCCAGCCGATCTTAGGCGCAATATAGGCTATGTTCCGCAAGATATTTTGCTGTTTAAAGGAACTGTACGCGAAAATATCGTTCAAAAAGCACCTTATGCTGATGATATGCAAATCATAAAAGCAGCTAAAATAAGTGGTGTTGATGAATATGTAAATGCTCATCCACTTGGCTTTGATATGCCAGTTTTAGAGCGCGGTGATGGTATTAGTGGCGGACAGCGCCAAAGTATAGCGCTTGCTCGTGCATTTTTGCTTGATAGTCCGATAGTATTACTTGATGAGCCAACAAACTCGCTAGATAACACTGTTGAAAATAAGCTAAAAGGAAATTTAAAAATAAATCTCGTTGATAAAACGATGTTGCTTGTTACACACAAAACATCGCTGCTTGAGCTTGTAGATAGGCTTATTGTCGTTGATGCGGGCAAAATTTTACTCGATGGACCAAGAGATGAAGTCTTGGCAAAACTTAGTGGGAAATAATAATGCAAGAAGATAAAATAGAAAAAGAAAATTTACAATCACAAAAAATCCAAGAAACTACTGAAGTTTCAGATGATGTAGCGCAACAAAAAGAGCATATAGATATACAGACACAAGATGCTATAAGTAGCGAAACTTTTGATAGTGTAAAAAGTATAAGAGATAGCATACAAAAGAAAAACTACGATGCTTATGATATTAGATTTATGTCAAGCCTTTCAGAAGCTGTTTTGGCAAAAGCTCCATCAAATTCAAGAAAAGTGCTTTATGCTGTTTTGATAACTGTAGTTTGGCTTGTTGCTTGGGCTTCTCAAGCTGAAATAGACGAGATAACTAGGGGCGATGGCAAGATCATTCCATCAGGTAAAAATCAAGCAGTCCAAAATCTTGAAGGCGGTATAGTTGAACAAATTTTTGTTAAAGAGGGTGATAAGGTAGAAAAAGATCAGATAATTTTAAAAATAGATAATAAAAATTTCTCAAGTAGCTATGGTGAGTCTCAGATTAGACTTGATGAGCTTCAGGCTAAAAAGTTAAGACTAGAAGCTGAGGCAACTGGTAAGGAATTTACCTATGATATGCTAAAAGATTTAAATAATACAAGAGCCATCTCATACGAAATAGGGCTTTATAACTCAAATATATCTCGTTTAAATGAGCAAATTCAGGTATTAAACGAACAGTATCGCCAAAGGCAAAGTGAGCTTAATGAGCTTAGAAACAAAATTTCTCAGACTCAAACAAGCTATGGGCTTGCTGTAAAAGAGCGCGATATTATGGAGCCATTGTTTAGAAAAGGGCTTGTGAGTGAGATAGAATTTTTACAACTTCAAAGAAAGTTAAGTGACTTAAAAGGTGAGCTTGATGCAGCAAGGCTTTCTGTGCCAAGGGTTGAATCAACCATGAAAGAGGTTGAAAATAAAAAGAGCGAAGCTAAAGCAACATTTGAAAGTGCAGCCAGAAAAGAGCTTAGTGAAGTTTCAGCTGAGCTTGCTCGTATAAATGAATCTCAGATAAATCTAAGCGATAGAGTGGAAAGAACTTTTGTGCGTGCGCCAGTAAGTGGTATAGTGAGTAAGCTTATAGTAAATACTGTCTCGGGTGTTATTAAGCCTGGTGAAAATATAGCAGAGATAGTTCCGCTAGAAGATAAGCTTGTTGCTGAGATAAAGGTAAAACCAGCCGATGTTGCGTTTTTAAGACCAAACCTTGAAGCTATGGTAAAATTTACAGCTTATGATTTTAGTATTTATGGTGGATTAAAAGGCAAAGTTACTCAGATAAGTGCAGATACTGAGACAAATGAAAAGACTGGCGAGAGTTACTACTTGGTTCGTGTGGAAACGGAGAAAAACTATCTAGGAACAGAAGAAAAGCCTTTGCATATTATCGTTGGTATGATAGTCAGTGCAGATATTATAACTGGTAAAAAAACAATACTCGATTACATTCTTAAGCCTATATTTAAAGCAAAAAATAATGCTTTAACGGAGAGATAGTGGGACTTTGTGTAAGGTATGATAAAAATTTTAGTGATTACAAGATCACAAAAGCTGGCGATAGTGGACTTATGCTTATCAGTGATGATGAAATTTCAGATATAGTGGATACAAGCGTTAGTGAGCTTTATTTTAAAGATGTAACGAAAAAATTTGATGATCTTTTAGTAAATGAGCAAATTTATGATATAATAATTAAATTTGGCATCGAGATACAATATGCTAAGGAGATTGAAACTTTAAAAATTTTAATACAAGGCTATGATGAAAATAGTGATAATTTAGTATTTGATACTACTTTTTTAAGTAGTCCATATCGATACTCTATTACGGATGATAGTATAGAGGTGAGCATAAATTTGAGCAAGGATAGTGCCGCACATGACTTTTTGCAGAGTTTAGCTTTAAAATGTCGTGCTAATGAAATATACAAAGAGAAGAAAATTTTTGTATATATAAATGGAAATTTGGTTTATGATAAATTTACACATCACAAGATAGGAATTTAAGATGAATGTAGTGTTATGTACAAATAATAATTCACTAAAAAACTTATGGAAGAGTTATAAGATAAAAAAGCTATCAAATATCGTAAAAACTGAAGCTGAGCTTTTAAGTGAGATCAAAAAAAATAAAGAGATCATCATAGGTATCGATATAGGCGCATTATCTGATCCGCAAAAGTTTATAAAAGAAATTTTGGCTACATACTCTGGGGCTAGGATTTTAATACTTGCAAATGAACCAAATTTTGCTTACGGCAAACTACTTTTAACTTATGGAGTAAAAGGATATGCAAACTCTCATATGCAAGAGATACACTTTTGTGATGCCATAAGAGCGATTGCAGACGGAAATGTATGGTTATATCCGGAGTTTATCCAGCAGATGATTGGCGAGCTTACAGGCACCGCTGGAACTGGCGTAAAAAATGATATATTAGCAGAGTTAACACCACGGGAAAAAGAGGTTGCCGAGCTGATTTATAAAGGATATACAAATCAAGAAATTTCAGATCTTTCAGGCATTACTTTACGCACTGTAAAGGCACACGCAGTATCTATATATGCAAAAGCTGGTGTGAAAGATAGGGTAGGTCTGGTTCTTGCTATGCAACAACAAGATGCTTAAGTTTATTTTATGCATATTGCTTTTCTCTCATACTATTTTTGCCAAAGAGTATGTACTCTCTTCATCAGCCCTAAACGCCTGTAAAAATGATGAGCGATGTAAAAATATTTTAAAACACTATGAAAATTTTATGAACAAGATTAAAAATGAAAATTTTACTCGTAAGGTCGAACTTGTAAATGACTATATTAACACCATGATGCCACGATATGATGATTTTTATAATACAAATATCGATATTTGGAGCACAAGGGCTCAGTTTTTGCAAACTGGTGGAGGAGATTGTGAGGAGTATGCTATAAGTAAAAAAGAGAGTTTAAAAGATCTTGGTATTACAAATGAACACTGCTTGCTTGTGGTTAAAGAGAAATTTTCTAGTGGCTATCATATGGTCTTAGCGCTTTGGGAAAATCCAAAAAAAGAGCCGTTAATATTAGACAATCTTAGCTTTAAAGTTCTGCCAATTTCTAAGCGCTATGATCTTGAGCCAAAATACTGTTTAAAAGATGAAAAATACTATAAAATTGCAAAAGATGGCAAAAGTCTAGAGCCACTAAATATTAGGATAGAAGCCTATGAAAAGCTCATTGAAAAAGAAAAAAGAGAGAATTTTTGGAGGCGTTAGTTTCCACTCTTTTTGTTTGATAAATTTGCATTTATATTTTCTTTATTAATCTGAATTTCCTCTTTATTTTTTTCAATCATTTTTCTGTTTTCTTTGATATTGGCACGATTTTCCTCAACAAGTTTGCCGAGTACATTTATCCTTTTTTCATATTTTATCATCAAAAAATAAATAGCGTATATGAGTATAAGTATGATTATCCATGGCAGGTATTGCATTTTTAACCTTTTAAATTTTCTATAATTATATAATTTTTATAGTTAAAGACAATTTAAACTGAACTTTTTTAAAAATTTTATAAAAACCCTTGACTTTTATTTTATTTTGAGATATAATTTCCACTTCACTAAATTGACGGATGCTGGTGTAGCTCAGATGGTAGAGCTACTGCCTTGTAAGCAGTAGGTCGGCGGTTCGATTCCGTTCACCAGCTCCATTTTTATAACAGTGTTTGACCAGAAATACCTAGCGAGCATTTATTTTTATTAATAAGGTGAGATACTCAAGCGGCCAACGAGGGCAGACTGTAAATCTGCTGACTATGTCTTCCGTGGTTCGAATCCACGTCTCACCACCATGCTACTGCGGGAGTAGCTCAGTTGGCTAGAGCATCAGCCTTCCAAGCTGAGGGTCGCGGGTTCGAGTCCCGTTTCCCGCTCCAAGAGAATAATGGATATTTAAACTGGGAGCTGTAAGATTTTATTTTTATTTGCTTCTAAAGTTTATTCCATTTATAGTTGATTTGTTATTGTTAAATTTATCGTCTCTGACAAGCGTTTTAACGCTCATATGGCTCAGAGGTAGAGCACTTCCTTGGTAAGGAAGAGGTCGCGGGTTCAAGTCCCGCTATGAGCTCCAGGTTATACGATATTTAAGATGATACAAATTTGGTTTTGATTTCATATTATTAATGGAGGACAAGATGGCTAAAGAAAAATTTTCACGCAATAAGCCACACGTAAACATTGGTACTATCGGTCACGTTGACCATGGTAAAACTACTTTGACAGCTGCAATTTCTGCTGTTCTTTCAAGAAGAGGTCTTGCAGAAATGAAAGACTACGATAATATCGATAATGCTCCAGAAGAAAAAGAGCGTGGTATTACGATCGCAACTTCACACATTGAGTACGAGACAGAAAATCGTCACTATGCTCATGTTGACTGCCCAGGACACGCCGACTATGTTAAAAACATGATTACAGGTGCTGCTCAGATGGACGGAGCAATTTTAGTTGTTTCTGCTGCTGATGGTCCAATGCCACAAACAAGAGAGCACATCCTGCTATCTCGCCAAGTTGGTGTTCCATATATAGTTGTTTTCATGAACAAAGCTGATATGGTTGATGACGCTGAGCTGCTTGAGCTAGTTGAGATGGAAATTCGCGAACTTTTAAGCACTTATGACTTCCCAGGAGATGATACACCTATCGTTTCTGGCTCTGCTCTTCAGGCTCTAAATGAGGCTAAAGAGGGTAAAGATGGTGAGTGGTCAGCAAAAGTTCTTGAGCTTATGGCAGCTGTTGATAGCTATATTCCAACTCCAGCTCGTGCAACAGACAAAGATCTTCTTATGCCTATTGAAGATGTATTCTCGATCTCAGGTCGTGGAACGGTTGTAACTGGTAGAATTGAAAAAGGTGTTGTTAAAGTTGGCGATACTATTGAGATTGTTGGTATCCGCGATACTCAAACAACCACGGTTACTGGTGTTGAGATGTTTAGAAAAGAGATGGATCAAGGTGAAGCAGGTGACAATGTTGGCGTTCTTCTTCGTGGAACAAAGAAGGAAGATGTTGAGCGCGGTATGGTTCTTGCTAAGCCGAAATCAATCACTCCTCATACAAAATTTGAGGGCGAGGTTTATATCCTAACTAAAGAAGAAGGTGGTCGCCACACTCCATTCTTTAATAACTATAGACCACAATTTTATGTAAGAACGACAGATGTTACTGGCTCTATCACACTTCCAGAGGGAACTGAGATGGTTATGCCAGGCGATAACCTAAAAATTTCAGTTGAGCTTATAGCTCCAGTTGCACTTGAAGAAGGTACTCGTTTTGCTATCCGTGAAGGCGGTAGAACGGTTGGTTCAGGTGTTGTTTCTAAGATATTAGCATAATATTATAGCTTAATAAGACTTATGGCGGGATGTTTTCCCGCCTTTTTAAAGGGAAAATTTATGGCAAAAAATAACAGTAGAGTTAAGATAGGTCTTAAATGTTCAGAAAGTGGCGATATAAACTACACTACAACAAAGAATAGTAAGACTACAACAGAAAAGCTAGAGCTTAAAAAATATTGCCCTAGACTTAAAAAGCATACAGTTCATAAAGAAGTTAAACTAAAAAGTTAATTTAGGCTATAAACAGTAGGGCAATAGCTCCAACGGTAGAGCGCTGGATTCCAAATCCAATGGTTGGGGGTTCGAATCCCTCTTGCCCTGCCAGTGTTAAGGTAAAATATGGAAAAGATAATAAACTATATAAAGCTTTCTAAACTTGAAATTTTCAAGGTTATATTTCCAACGAAGCAACAAGTTAGAAATGCTTTTATCACCGTTTTTATTGTGGTTACTGTTGTTTCACTTTTTTTAGCTTTAGTTGATGCAATTATGTCTTTTTCGCTTTCAAAATTAATATAAGGAATTCGGTTATGGCACATAAGTGGTATGCTATTCAAACATATGCCGGAAGCGAGATGGCTGTTAAAAGAGCAATCGAAAATTTAGTTAAAGATCATGGTATTGATGAACAACTTAAAGAGGTTATTGTTCCAACAGAAGATGTTATTGAGATAAAAAACGGAAAACAAAAGATAAATGAAAGGACTCTTTATCCAGGATATGCATTTGCTCACCTTGATTTAGATACAGCTTTATGGCATAAAATTCAGTCTTTGCCAAAGGTAAGTAGATTTATAGGTGAATCAAAAAAACCATCACCTTTAAGCGATAAAGATATTAATACAATTTTAGAGAAAGTTGAAAAAAGAGCTGCTCCAAAACCTAAAATTTACTTTGAGAATGGAGAGAGTGTTCGTATTACAGAAGGCCCTTTTGCGAACTTTACTGGTATCGTAGAGGAGTATGATATGATTCATGGAAAACTTCGTTTAAATGTTTCTATTTTTGGTAGAAGTACCCCAGTTGAAATTTTATATTCACAAGTTGAGAAGATAATTTAAGGAGAAATTTTATGGCTAAAAAGGTTATAGGCGAAATAAAGTTGCACATAGCAGCTGCTAAAGCAAATCCAAGCCCACCGGTTGGTCCAGCACTTGGACAAAAAGGTGTAAATATTATGGAGTTTTGTAAAGCATTTAATGAAAAAACAAAAGATATGGCAGGATTTAATATACCTGTTGTTATTACTGTTTATGCTGATAAAAGCTTTACATTTATTACAAAACAACCACCTGCAACTGACCTTATTAAAAAGGCTGCAGGCATAACAAAAGGAACGGATAATCCTCTTAAGAATAAGGTTGGTAAGTTAACAAAAGCTCAAGTTCTTGAGATCGTTGAGAAAAAGATTGTTGATTTAAACACAAAAGATAAAGAGCAAGCGGCTAAGATTATAGCTGGCTCAGCTCGTTCAATGGGTGTCGAGGTAATAGACTAATAACCTAAACCGCCAGGTTGATCTACAGAAGGCGGAAGCACTTTAAATGCGGAGAAATTTATGTCAAAAACTACAAAAAGATTTCAAGAGCTACTTAAAAAAGTAGACGATAAAAAAATTTACAATATTTCAGAGGCTATTGATACAGTTAAAACATTGGCTTCTGCAAAATTTGATGAGACTGTTGAGATAGCACTTAAGCTCAATGTTGATCCAAGACATGCGGATCAGATGGTTCGTGGCTCAGTTATTTTACCAGCTGGAACTGGCAAAAAAGTTCGTGTTGCTGTTATAGCAAAAGATGCTAAAGCGGATGAGGCTAAAGTTGCTGGTGCTGATTTGGTTGGCGCAGAAGATATTATTGATGATGTTCAAAAAGGTATTATAAATTTTGATGTTCTTATAGCTACACCGAATCTTATGGGTATCCTTGGTAAAGCAGCTAGAATCCTTGGACCAAAAGGTCTTATGCCAAACCCAAAAACTGGCACAGTTACAATGGATGTAGCTCAGGCTGTTAATAATGCAAAGAGCGGTCAGGTAAATTTCCGTGTTGATAAACAAGGAAATATCCATGCGGGTCTTGGCAAAGTTAGCTTTAGCAAAGAGCAACTTTCTGAAAATATTTCGGCTTTCATAAAAGCCATAAATAAGCACAAACCAGCCGCTGCAAAAGGTAGGTATGTTAAAAATGCAGCACTTGCTTTAACTATGAGTCCATCTATATCTCTTGATGCCCAAGAAGTTATGGATCTTAAGTAAAATTTATGGGCTGAAATTTCAGCCCTTTTTTAAGATTAAAATGTGAGTTTTTTTAACTTAGATTTTAATCTTAGATTGGAGATAGCCGAGGTCTTTTGACTTAATTGATTCGACCCTCTCTGCTTGAAATCACCGGTCGGAAAGGAGAAAAAGTGACACGAAACGAAAAATCTGAAATCATCTCAAAACTTGAAGGCGAGTTTAAAACTGCTGAAGCTATTGTTGTTTGTGATTATCGTGGCTTAAGCGTTAAAAAACTTGAGGCTTTAAGACATGCAGCTCGCGAACGAAGCGTTAAAGTTCAAGTTGTTAAAAATACACTAGCAAACATAGCTCTTAAAAATGTTGAAAAAGATGGCATGGATCTTAAAGATACAAACATTTATGTTTGGGGCGAAGATCAGCTAGCTGTAACAAAAGTTGTTGCAAAATTTGAAGAGAACAATGCTGAGCTCTTTAAAATTAAAACAGCTCACATAGATGGTCAAGTTGCAAGTGTTGACAAGGTTAGAGCTCTATCTAAAATGCCTAGTCGTGATGAGCTTATTGCAATGCTTTTGCAAGTTTGGAATGCGCCAATTCAAAATTTTACAATTGGATTAAATGCGCTTAAAGAGAAAAAAGAACAATCTGCATAAAATAAAGAAGGATAAAAAATGGCAATTACAAAAGAAGATGTATTAGAATTTATTTCTAACCTTTCAGTTCTTGAGCTTTCTGAGCTTGTAAAAGAATTTGAAGAGAAATTTGGTGTTAGCGCTGCTCCTGTTATGGTAGCTGGTGCTGTTGCTGGTGGCGGTGCTGATGCGGTTGAAGAGAAGACAGAATTTAATATCGTTTTACTTGACGGTGGCGATAAGAAGATCAATGTTATTAAAGTTGTTCGTGCTCTTACAGGTCTTGGTCTTAAGGAGGCTAAAGACGCAGTTGAGCAGACACCATCAGTTCTTAAAGAAGGTGTTAGTAAGGATGAGGCTGAGGCAGCCAAAAAAGAGCTTGAAGAAGCAGGTGCTAAAGTCGAACTTAAATAATTTCGTTTTTGCGAAATTATCAAAAATTCAAGAGAGGGCAAAGGCTCTCTCTTTTTTAAATTTAGATGCTCTTTATAAAAAGAGCTTAATACTTTCTTTCAAAATTACCACGAGGTAGATGTATGTTAAATAGCTTATACTCAGGAAATCGTCTAAGAGTAGATTTCTCTAATGTTGTTAAAGAGATAGATGTTCCTAACCTACTGCAATTACAAAAAAAGAGCTTTGATCAATTTTTAAATCTAGATAATACACACCCTGAAAGCGGGATTGAAAAAGTTTTTAAATCTATATTTCCCATTCATGATGCGCAAAATCGCCTAAGTTTGGAGTATGTTAGCTGTGAGATTGGAAAACCAAAATATACGATAAGAGAGTGTATCGAACGAGGACTAACTTATAGTGTAAATTTAAAAATGAAAATTCGCCTAATAGTTCATGAAAAAGATGAAAAAACTGGTGAGAAAATTGGCGTAAAAGATATAAAAGAACAAGAAATTTTTATTCGTGAAATTCCTCTTATGACAGATAGAATTTCATTTATTATAAATGGTGTTGAGCGTGTTGTTGTTAATCAACTTCATAGAAGTCCTGGCGTTATCTTTAAACAAGAAGAGAGCGCAACAGTAGTTAATAAACTTATCTATACAGCGCAGATCATCCCAGACCGTGGCTCATGGCTATATTTTGAGTACGATACGAAAGATGTGCTTTATGTGCGTATTAATAAGCGTAGAAAGGTTCCTGTAACTATACTTTTTAGGGCGCTTGGATATAAAAAACAAGATATTATTAAACTATTTTATCCGATTCAAACTTTAACTATTAAAAATGGCAAATTCTTAACAGCCTTTAACCCAGATGACTTCCTAGGTCGTGTAGAGTATGACATAAAAGATGAAAATGGCAAACTCCTTCATGAGGCTGGCAAGCGTCTTACAAAGAAAAAAGCTGATAAACTTATAGAAGAGGGATTGAAATTTGTTGAATATCCGACAGATGTACTGACTGGTCGCTTCCTTGCAAGCCCTGTTGTGGATATGCAAAGTGGCGAAGTTCTTTATGATACTTTGGTTCAGCTTGATGAAAATAAACTGGTTAAAATTTTAAGCGAGCATGAAAATATAGAGATTATAAATAACTCAGCGGCTGGCGTTGATGATGCGATCATTAACTCTTTTATTGCGGATAATGAGACCCTTAAAGTGCTTAAGCAGACTGAGGGCATTGATGATGAAAATGATCTTTCGGCGATTAGAATTTATAAGGTTATGAGACCTGGTGAGCCAGTAGTAAAAGATGCGGCAAAAGCATTTGTAAATGATATTTTCTTTAACCCTGAGCGTTATGACCTAACGAAAGTCGGTCGTATGAAGATGAATCATAAGCTTGGCTTTGATGTGCCAGAGTATGTGACAGTGCTTACAAACGAAGATATTATAAAAACAGCAAAATATCTTATAAAGGTCAAAAATGGACAAGGCTTTATCGATGATCGTGACCATCTTGGTAACCGCCGTATAAGGAGTATTGGCGAGCTTTTAGCCAATGAGCTTCACCTTGGTTTTGTAAAAATGCAAAAGGCCATCCGCGATAAATTTACAGGACTTAGCAACAACATTGATGAAATGATGCCTTATGATCTTATAAATCCAAAAATGATTACCGCAACTATAATGGAATTTTTTACCGGCGGTCAGTTAAGCCAGTTTATGGATCAGACAAACCCTCTTAGTGAGGTTACACATAAGCGTCGCTTATCAGCTCTTGGCGAGGGCGGTCTTGTGAAAGAGCGAGCTGGTTTTGAGGTGCGAGATGTACATCCTACTCACTATGGACGAATTTGTCCAGTTGAGACACCGGAAGGGCAAAATATTGGTCTGATAAACACACTCTCTACTTATGCTAAGGTGAATGAGCTAGGTTTTGTTGAGGCGCCTTATAAGCGTGTCGTTGATGGTAAAGTGACTAATGAGATCGTTTATCTAACAGCAACTCAAGAAGAGGGCAATGTTATTGCTGCAGCCTCCACTAAACTTGATGAAAATGGACGCATTATTGAGGATCTTATTGAGGTAAGAAAAGAGGGCGAAATGATGCTTGCACGTCGTGAAGAGGTGACATTTATTGACCTTTGCTCTGGTATGATAGCTGGTGTTGCAGCCTCTCTTATTCCGTTCTTAGAGCATGATGACGCAAACCGTGCCTTAATGGGCTCAAACATGCAGCGTCAAGCTGTCCCACTCTTAAAAGCCACTGCGCCAATCGTTGGAACTGGCATGGAGGGCATAGTGGCTCGCGACGCTTGGGAGAGCATAAAAGCTAAGCGTGGCGGAGTTATAGAAAAAGTTGATAATAAAAATATCTTTATTTTAGGCGAAGATGATGCTGGCCCATACATAGATCACTACTCTTTAGAGAAAAATTTAAGAACAAACCAAAATACTACATTCTCGCAGCACCCTATCGTTAAAAAAGGCGATGAGGTAAGAGCTGGGCAGATTATTGCGGATGGTCCAAGTATGGAGCAAGGCGAGCTAGCGATCGGTAAAAATGCACTTATTGCATTTATGCCATGGAATGGATATAACTATGAGGACGCTATCGTTATAAATGAGAGAATGATTCGTAATGATGAATTTACAAGCGTTCATATCTACGAAAAGGAGATTGAGGCTCGTGAGCTAAAAGATGGGGTTGAGGAGATTACAAAAGATATACCAAATGTCAAAGAAGAAGATCTTATGCATCTTGATGAAAGTGGTATAATTAAGATCGGTACTCAAGTTAAACCAGGCATGATCCTAGTTGGTAAAGTATCCCCAAAAGGCGAAGTTAAACCTACTCCAGAAGAACGGTTGCTTCGTGCGATATTTGGAGAAAAAGCAGGTCATGTTGTAAATAAGTCTTTATACGCTACCGCTTCACTTGAAGGCGTTGTTGTTGATGTTAAAATTTTTACCAAAAAAGGGTATGAAAAAGACACAAGAACGCATAAAACATATGAAGATGAGAAGAGTGCTTTAGAAAAAGAGCACCATGACCGCTTGCTTATGCTAGATAGAGAAGAGATGTTAAAAGTTACTTCGCTCCTATCAAAAAGCCCACTTACAAGTGAACAAACTGTCAATAAAAAAGAGTATAAAAAAGGTCAAAAGATAGATAAAGCAGACCTTGAAAATATAAATCGCTTTACCATAAATTCTATCGTAAAAGGATTTAGCAAAGATATTCAAAAACAATACGACGAGCTAAAAAACTACTTCCAAAATGAGAAGAAAAAATTAAAAGAAGAGCATGATGCTAAGATAGAGATTTTAGGCAAAGATGACATCTTGCCAAGCGGAGTAGTAAAGCTAGTGAAGGTCTATATAGCAACTAAGCGTAAGCTTAAAGTTGGTGATAAAATGGCTGGTCGCCACGGAAACAAAGGTATCGTTTCAAATATCGTGCCAGAGGTTGATATGCCGTATTTGCCAAGTGGTCAGATAGTTGATATCGTCTTAAATCCGCTAGGCGTTCCAAGTCGTATGAATATAGGGCAAATTTTAGAGAGTCACCTAGGTCTAGTCGGCTACCGCCTTGGCGAGCAGATAAATGAAATTTTTGAAACCAAAAAGGGCGAGTGGGTCAAAGATCTACGCAAAAAGATGATAGAGATCGCAAGTGTTTCAAATTTGATGAATGCTAAAAAAGTGCTTGGCGAGATAAGCGATGAGAAGTTGCTTGAGTACGCAAAGGATTGGAGTAATGGCGTTAGATTTGCTACGCCTATTTTCGAGGGTGTTAAGCCAGAAGAATTTGCTAAACTTTTTGAAATGGCAAAGATAGATAGTGATGGCAAGACTGAGCTTTATGATGGACGCACGGGCTCAAAGATAAGAGAGCGTGTTAATGTTGGCTGCATGTATATGCTAAAACTTCACCACTTGGTTGATGAAAAAGTTCACGCAAGAAGCACAGGTCCATATAGCCTAGTAACGCAACAGCCAGTTGGTGGTAAAGCACTATTTGGTGGTCAAAGATTTGGAGAGATGGAGGTTTGGGCACTTGAGGCTTACGGCGCAGCACATACGCTCCGTGAGATGCTAACTGTAAAATCAGATGATGTTGAAGGCAGACTTTCTGCTTATAAGGCGCTTACTCGTGGAGAAAATGTCCCAGAAACTGGAATACCAGAGACATTTTTCGTTCTTACAAATGAACTAAAATCGCTAGCGCTTGATGTTGAGATATATGATGAGGGAGAGGCAGATGAGTGAGTTAAAACCTGTTGAGATAAAAGAAGAGCGCAGACCAAGAGATTTTGAAGCTTTTCAGCTTCGTTTAGCAAGCCCAGAAAAGATAAAGTCTTGGAGTTATGGTGAGGTTAAAAAGCCAGAAACTATCAACTATCGTACGCTTAAACCTGAGCGTGATGGCTTGTTTTGTGCTAAAATTTTTGGACCGATTCGTGACTATGAGTGTCTTTGTGGCAAATATAAAAAGATGCGCTATAAAGGGATTAAATGCGAAAAATGTGGTGTTGAAGTAACTAGCTCAAAAGTTCGCCGTTCTCGTATGGGGCATATTGAGCTTGTGACGCCAGTTGCGCATATTTGGTATGTAAATTCACTTCCAAGCCGTATCGGAACACTGCTTGGCATAAAAATGAAAGACCTTGAGCGCGTGCTTTACTATGAGGCTTATATTGTTTCAAATCCTGGAAATGCCTTTTATGATAACGAAAATTCTAAAAAAGTAGAAAAATACGATGTCTTAAATGAAGAGCAGTACCAACAGCTAGCTCAGCGCTATGAGGATGAAGGCTTTGTGGCTCGCATGGGTGGTGAAGTTATTCACGATATGCTTGCCGAACTTGATTTGATGGAAATTTTAACGCAACTTAAAACAGAGATTGAATCAACAAGCTCAGAAGCAAAGAAAAAGACTATCGTTAAGCGCTTAAAAGTTATCGAGAGCTTCCTAAACTCAGGCAATCGCCCAGAGTGGATGATGATAACAAATTTGCCAGTTCTTCCACCTGACTTGCGTCCACTTGTTAGTCTTGATGGTGGCAAATTTGCAGTTTCTGATGTAAATGACCTTTATCGCCGCGTTATCAATCGCAATAGTCGTTTAAAGCGCCTTATGGAGCTTGATGCGCCTGAGATTATTATCCGAAACGAAAAGCGTATGCTTCAAGAGGCAGTAGATGCGCTATTTGACAATGGTCGCCGTGCAAATGCCGTAAAAGGAGCAAACAAACGCCCACTAAAATCGCTTTCAGAGATCATCAAAGGTAAGCAGGGTCGTTTTAGGCAGAATTTGCTTGGAAAGCGTGTTGACTTTTCTGGTCGTTCGGTTATCGTTGTTGGTCCAAAACTTCGCATGGATCAGTGCGGTCTTCCAAAGAGAATGGCACTTGAACTATTTAAGCCACATTTGCTTGCTCGCCTTGAAGAAAAGGGTTATGCAACAACTGTAAAACAAGCTAAAAAGATGATAGAAGATAAGACAAATGAAGTTTGGGAGTGCTTAGAAGAGGTTGTTAAAGATCACCCTGTTATGCTAAACCGTGCACCAACACTTCACAAACTATCTATTCAGGCATTTCACCCAGTACTAGTTGAGGGAAAGGCTATACAACTTCATCCGCTTGTTTGTGCTGCATTTAATGCTGACTTTGACGGCGATCAGATGGCTGTGCATGTTCCACTTAGTCAAGAGGCAATAGCTGAGTGTAAAATTTTAATGCTTAGCTCGATGAATATCTTGCTTCCTGCAAGCGGCAAGGCCATCACTGTTCCGTCACAAGATATGGTTTTGGGAATTTACTATCTAAGCCTTGAAAAAGCAGACGCTAAAGGTGCAAATAAAATTTTTGCTTCAGTTGATGAGGTGATGATAGCTGAAGAGGCTCACTCACTTGCGTTGCACGCAAAGATAAAAACTATCATAGAAGGCAGAACTCTCTTTACAACGGCTGGTAGATTGATACTTCGCTCTATCATACCTGATTTTGTTCCTGATAACTTGTGGAATAAAATAATGAAGAAAAAAGACATATCGGCACTTGTTGATTATGTTTATAAAAATGGCGGACTTGAGGTTACGGCTGATTTCCTTGATAAGCTTAAAAATTTAGGCTTTAGATATGCAACAAAGGCAGGAATTTCTATCTCTATAGCTGATATTATCGTCCCAGATAGTAAAGAAAAGCATATAGATGATGCTAAAAAGAAAGTGCGTGAAATTCAAAAACAATACGGCGCAGGCTTATTAACAGATAGTGAAAGATATAACAAGATCGTTGATATTTGGACGGATACAAATAATACAGTTGCAAGTGAGATGATGAAACTTATCCAAGGTGATAAGGGTGGATTTAACTCAATTTATATGATGGCTGACTCTGGCGCAAGAGGTTCGGCGGCTCAAATTCGTCAGCTTGCTGGTATGCGTGGTCTTATGGCTAAGCCAGATGGCTCTATTATTGAAACACCGATAACATCAAACTTCCGTGAAGGTCTAAATATAATGGAGTACTTCATCTCGACTCACGGTGCAAGAAAGGGTCTGGCTGATACCGCTCTTAAAACGGCAAATGCTGGTTACCTTACTCGTAAGCTAATTGATGTTGCTCAAAATGTTAAGGTAACAATGCATGATTGTGGTACGCACGAGGGTGTTGAGATAACAGACATTACAGAGAGTGGCGAGCTTATAGAAAGCTTAGAGGAGCGCGTGCTTGGTCGTGTGTTGGCTGATGATGTTATAGATCCTATAACAAATGAAATTTTATTCTCAGAAGGCACGCTAATTGATGAAGAGAAGGCAAAAGTTATAGGCGAAGCAGGGATAAAATCAGTAAGCATTAGAACGCCTATTACTTGCAAGGCACCAAAGGGTGTTTGTTCTAAGTGCTATGGTATAAACCTTGGTGAAGGCAAGTTGGTTAAGCCGGGCGAAGCAGTCGGCATCATCTCAGCTCAGTCTATCGGTGAGCCAGGAACTCAGCTAACGCTAAGAACTTTCCATATCGGTGGAACTGCTTCAACCGAGCAGCAAGACCGTCAAGTAGTAGCTCAAAAAGAGGGCTTTATACGCTATTACAACCTAAATACTTATGAAAATGGTGGAAAGATGATAGTGGCAAATAGAAGAAGTGCTGCTGTGCTATTGGTTGAACCAAAGATAAAGTCACCATTTGATGGTAAGATTAGCATAGAATTTGCTCACGAAGATGTAAACATTACAGTTAAGGGCAAAAAAGATGAAGCCAAATACACTATCCGTAGAAGTGACCTAGCTAAGCCAAACGAACTAGCTGGTGTAAGTGGTAAAATCGAAGGTAAGTTTTACATCCCTTATGTAAATGGCGATAAAGTAAACGAGAATGAAAGTATTGTTGAAGTCATAAAAGAGGGCTGGAATGTGCCAAATCGTATCCCATTTGCGGCTGAGCTTAAAATTTCAGACGGTGAACCAGTAACTCAAAAGATAACAGCAAATGCAACTGGTGTGGCGAAATTCTTTATCTTAAAGGGCGATTATTTAGAACGACTAAAAGAGATTAAAAAGGGTTATAAAGTTACCGAAAAAGGGCTATTCGTTGTAGTTTCTGATAAAGATGGTCGTGAGGCGGTGCGTCACTATATACCAAGAAATTCTATCATTGAACTAAATGATAATCAGCCAGTCGAGGCTAAAACCTTACTTGCAAAACCAGAGAGTAATGACAAGCTTATCATTGCTGAGTGGGATCCATACTCAACTCCTACTATCGCTGAAGAGGCTGGTGTGGTAAGCTTTGAAGATATCGAGCCAGGTTATAGTGCGGCTGAGCAGTTTGATGAAGCAACAGGTCAAAGTCGTTTGGTTATTAATGAGTATCTGCCAAGTGGAGTAAAGCCAACTATCGTTGTTGCTACTGCAAGGGGTGGCATCATAAGATACCAGCTTGATCCAAAAACAGCGATATTTGTAAGCGATGGAGCTCAGGTTGCACAGGCTGATGTGCTTGCTAAGACTCCAAAGGCGGTTGCTAAGTCAAAAGATATTACTGGCGGTTTGCCTAGAGTTTCTGAATTATTTGAAGCTAGACGCCCAAAAAATACGGCTATCGTTGCTGAGATTGATGGTGTAGTTAGATTTGATAAACCACTTCGTTCAAAAGAGCGTATCATAATTGAAGCAGAAGATGGTGCAACTGCTGAATATCTTATAGATAAAACACGCCAAATTCAGGTTAGAAATGGTGAATTTGTTCATGCTGGTGAGAAGCTAACCGATGGACTTATCTCAAGCCACGATATTTTAAGAATTTTGGGCGAAAAGGCATTGCATTACTATCTAATTAGCGAAATTCAGCAAGTTTATCGTCGCCAAGGTGTTGCGATTGCTGATAAGCATATTGAGATCATCGTTTCTCAGATGCTTCGTCAGGTTAAGATTGTTGATAGTGGAAATACAAATTTCATAGTAGGCGACATGATCTCAAGGGTGAAATTTAAAGAGGAAAACGAGCGTATTATGAAGATGGGTGGCGAGCCAGCGATCGCTGAGCCGATACTTCTTGGTGTTACAAGAGCTGCTATTGGAAGCGATAGTGTTATCTCGGCCGCATCGTTCCAAGAGACTACAAAAGTTCTCACCGAAGCTTCAATTGCAGCAAAATTTGACTATCTTGAAGATCTTAAAGAAAATGTTATCTTGGGTCGAATGATCCCAGTTGGAACTGGACTTTATAAAGATAAAGAGATTAAGCTAAAACAAATTTAATCACCTCTGGGCAGGTTGCTAAGCCTGCCCTTTTTACCCCTTTTTTATACATAAAGGAAATTTATGAACTTTTTAAAACAACCAGATTTGGGTATATTTTTTGCTAGACTTGGGCTTGGTATTATGCTTTTAATGCATGGCATAGCTAAAATTTTAAACGGCATAGGTTTTATAAAAAACTTAGCCCTAAAACAGGGCTTACCAGAATTTATTACATATGGTGTTTATGTGGGAGAGGTTATTGCGCCTGTACTTTTGATACTTGGAATTTACACAAGAGTTGCAAGTGCGATAGTACTAGCAACTTGTGCAGCGATATTATATCTTTTTTATCTGCCAAATGGCGACTTGTTTACACTTTCATCTCATGGTGGCTTTAAGCCTGAGATAGTCTATCTTTATATATCTTTGGGGTTTTGCATTTTGCTTAATGGCAGTGGAAAATATGCTTTAAAAAGGGATTAAAGAGTTAAATTTGCCAGCTTTATAAAATTTATTTTGTGTTAATCTTAAAATAATTATTCTTTAAGCCCTAAAAAGATAAATTTGTGCTTTATAATTTATTTTTAAGGAAATTTTTATGGAAACACAAAAACAAAAACCCAGCTTTTTGATAGCTGTGATGCCTATTTTGGTGATGCTTGCTGGACTAGCCATAGGTGTTGGATATATGAAGTTACGGGTAGAGCCTATCATTTTGCTCTCTGCTTTGGTTGCTGGATTTTTAGCATATAAGCTAGGTTATAGCTATAAAGAGATGCAAAAGGGGATGATAGATAAAATTTCAGACTCCATGCCTGCTTTGATGATACTATGGTCTGTTGGTTTGATTATCGGTGCTTGGATGTTTTCTGGTACAATCCCGATGATTATTTACTACGGAGTACAGATCATTAGCCCTAGCTATCTTGTTATAACTGCGTTTTTGATTTCAGCTATACTTTCTACAGTGACTGGAACATCTTGGGGGTCGGCTGGAACAGTTGGTGTTGCCATCATGGGTATATCACAAGGTCTTGGCGTCGATCTTGCAGTTACTGCTGGTGCGGTCGTTGCTGGGGCTTATTTTGGAGATAAGATCTCTCCGCTTTCAGACACTACAAATTTAGCTCCCATAGCTGCTGGATCAGAGCTTTATGAGCATATTAAACATATGTTTTATACAACTGTACCAGCTGCCATAGTAGCTCTTATTGTGTATTCTACTTTTGGCTCAGGCGCTACTTCTGGCGGAGATATATCAGCTTCTGTTTTGGCACTTCAGACTGAACTTGACAAAGTGTTTAACTTTAACATTTTACTTCTTTTACCAGTTTTAATAGTCATAGCTGGCTCTGTTCTTAAGTGGCCAACTATCCCAGTGATGATAGTTGCTGCGATGCTTGCTATCGCTTTTGGTGTGATATTTCAAGACTTTAGTTTAAAAGATGGCTTTACATCGGTAATTAAAGGGTTTAACTTAAGCATGAGTGGGATAGATGTCTCTTTTTCAAAAGACATTATGAGGTTGCTTAACCGTGGCGGAGTTGATTCGGTAAATGCGACAACCATTCTTGTTATTTGTGCTATGGGCTTTGCTGGCATTATGTCTATTACTGGTATGCTCGAGGTTGTGCTTCATACTTTGATGGCTGGAGTAAAGAGTGTATTTGGTGTGATTTTCTCAACTATTTGCTCTTGTTTGACGGTTGCATTTGTTACTGGAAGTTCATATCTTTCTATATTAATCCCAGGAGAGATGTTTAAAGATTTCTACAAAGAAAAAAACCTTGCAGCCAAAAATTTATCTAGAACACTAGAATATTCAGGTACGGTTATAGTACCGCTGATACCTTGGTCTGCTGCTGGGGCATATATGGCTACAACTCTTGGAGTACCGACTATTGAGTATCTTCCTTGGGCGGTTTTAAACTATATGGGTGTTGTCTTTGCTATTATTTTAGCGCTTACTGGCATTGGTATAACAAAACTTGCAACTAAAAAGGAAAGCTGATGTTGCTTATTAAAAATATAGAAATTTTTTCGCCAAAATTTCTAGGCAGAAAAGATATTTTTATATGCTCTGGTAAAATCGTTTGTATTGGTGAGAGTTTAAATCCAAATTTGCCAAATTTAAAAATCATAGACGGTTCAAAATTTATAGCAACACCTGGCTTTATAGATAAGCATGTGCATATTACTGGTGGTGGTGGCGAAGGCAGTTTTAAGACTCGTGTTCCTGATATTATGCTTTCAAAACTCATTGAGGCTGGCATAACAACAGTGGTTGGACTTTTGGGAACTGATAGTACAACAAGGAGTGTTGAAAATTTAGTAGCTAAGGCAAATGCCTTAAGGGAGGAGGGCATAAGCTGTTATGCCCACACTGGTGCGTATAATTTGGATACTCCAACAATTACGGGCGATATACAAAAAGATATTGTATTTATAGAGCCTATTATCGGCACAAAGCTGGCTATAAGTGACCATCGTTCAAGCTCTGTAAGTCCAGATGAGCTTGCTCATATAGTATCAGCTGGTCGTGTGGCTGGTATGCTAAGCGGTAAATCAGGACACACTACACTTCATATGGGCGATGGTCAGCGTGGACTAGAGCTTGTAAGAGATGTTTTGGCTAAATACGATACCCCTATCACTTTTTTTCAGCCAACTCATGTAAATAGAAATGAAAGGCTATTTGCTCAAAGTATTGAGTTTTTAAAGGATGGTGGCTATGTCGACCTTACCTGCATGCTGGGACTGACACCATTGCAAGCTATAAAAAGGATAAAAGAGCAAGAAATTTCAACTCAAAAAGTAACGATTAGTTCCGATGGTTATGGTAGCTTTTCAAGTTATGATAGTGATGGAAAGTTACTTAAAATAGGTGTCTCAAGCGTTATGGCAACTTTTAATGAGTTTAAAAATTTTATAGAAAATAAATTTGAGCTTGAAGAGGCGCTTTGTTATTTTACAAAAAATGTTGCAAATTCAATATCTCTAAAAAATAAAGGGGAAATTTTAGAGGGCAAGGATGCTGACATTTTGCTGTTTGATGAGAATTTAAATTTAGAGTTTGTAATAGCAAATGGAGTAGTTTTAAAAGATAATGAAGGATACATCAAAAAAGGAACTTATGAGTAATTAAAGAGCTTTTAAGCAAAATTTAAATAAAATTAGGTCTTTTTTAATAAATTTAGTTGAAAGGATTACTGTGCCAACCATAAATCAATTGGTCAGAAATGAGCGTAAGAAGGTGACTTACAAGTCAAAATCACCTGCACTTAAAGAGTGCCCACAAAGAAGAGGAGTTTGCACGAGAGTTTATACAACAACTCCAAAAAAACCAAACTCAGCTTTGAGAAAAGTTGCCAAAGTTAGATTAACAAGTGGCTTTGAAGTTATTAGCTATATCGGTGGCGAGGGACACAACCTGCAAGAGCACTCAATCGTGCTAGTTCGCGGTGGTAGGGTTAAAGACTTACCGGGTGTTAAGTATCACATCGTTCGCGGTGCGCTTGATACTGCTGGTGTTGCAAAAAGAACAGTTTCACGCTCGAAATACGGCGCAAAACGCCCTAAGCCGGGTCAAGCAGCTGGCAAGAAGTAAGAATTTAGGTTCACAGATCAAGCTTTTAGTGGCTTAGATTTGAGTAAAATTTAATTAAAATTTGAAGGAAAAATCAAATGAGAAGAAGAAAAGCCCCTGTCAGGGAAGTTATGCCAGATCCAATATATGGCAACAAAGTAATCACTAAATTTATTAACGCATTGATGTATGATGGCAAGAAAAGCGTTGCAACTGAGATTATGTATGGCGCTATCAAAGCTATCGAGAAGAAAAGCGGCGATGTTAAGGGTATCGATGTATTTAACGATGCTATCGAGAATGTTAAACCTATCCTTGAAGTAAAATCACGCCGTGTAGGTGGCGCGACTTACCAAGTCCCAGTTGAGGTTCGCCCAGTTCGCCAACAAGCTCTAGCTATTCGCTGGCTTATCACTTACGCTAGAAAAAGAAGCGAAAGAACGATGATAGATAAGCTTGCAAACGAGCTATTTGACGCTGCAAATTCAAAAGGTGCATCTTTCAAGAAGAAGGAAGATACATACAAAATGGCAGAAGCTAACAAAGCATTTGCTCACTACCGCTGGTAAGAAAGGGCTCTTATGGCAGATAGAAAAACCCCATTACATATGGTTAGAAACATTGGTATCGCGGCTCACATTGACGCTGGTAAGACGACTACGAGTGAGAGAATTTTATTCTTCACTGGTATGAGCCACAAGATTGGCGAGGTGCATGATGGCGCTGCGACTATGGACTGGATGGAGCAAGAGAAGGAGCGTGGTATCACGATCACTTCTGCTGCTACAACTTGTTTTTGGAAAGATCATCAGATCAACCTGATTGACACTCCGGGACACGTGGATTTCACGATAGAAGTTGAGCGCTCTATGCGTGTTCTTGACGGAGCTGTTGCTGTATTTTGTTCAGTTGGTGGCGTTCAGCCGCAGTCTGAAACTGTTTGGAGACAAGCAAACAAATACCGCGTTCCAAGAATGGTTTATGTAAATAAAATGGACAGAATCGGTGCAAATTTCTACCGCGTTGAAGAGCAAGTTAGAACAAGACTAAAAGCCAATCCAGTGCCTATTCAAATTCCTATCGGCGCAGAGGATAACTTCCGCGGTGTAGTTGATCTAGTAACGATGAGAGCACTTGTTTGGGAAGATGATAAGAAGCCAACTGATTATACGGTTATTGAAATTCCAGCTGATCTAAAAGATAAAGCAGAAGAGTATAGAGCAAAGATGGTTGAGGCTGTTGCTGAGACTGACGATGAGCTAATGGAGAAATTTTTAGGTGGCGAAGAGCTAAGCATTGAAGAGATTAAAAAGGGTATCAAAGCTGGTTGTTTGTCGATGAGCATGATTCCGATGATTTGCGGAACATCATTTAAAAATAAGGGTGTTCAGCCACTGCTTGACGCAGTTGTTGATTATCTACCTGCACCTGATGAAGTTGCGGCTATTAAGGGTGAGTATGAAGATGGTAGAGAGGTTGTTGTAGAGAGCACAGATGACGGCGAATTTGCTGGTCTTGGCTTTAAGATTATGACAGACCCATTTGTTGGTCAGCTAACTTTCGTACGCGTTTATCGTGGCCAGCTAGAAAGTGGTAGCTACGCTTATAACTCAACAAAGGGCAAAAAAGAGCGTATCGGTCGTTTGCTAAAAATGCACTCAAACAAACGAGAGGAAATTTCAGTTCTTCACGCTGGTGAGATCGGCGCGGTTGTGGGCTTAAAAGACACTCTGACTGGTGATACTTTGGCAACTGAAAAAGATCCAGTAATCCTTGAAAGAATGGACTTCCCAGAGCCAGTTATCAGTGTTGCTGTTGAGCCAAAAACAAAAGCTGATCAAGAAAAAATGGCTATAGCTCTACAAAAGCTAGCGCAAGAAGATCCAAGCTTCCGCGTTAGTACAGATGAGGAGAGTGGTCAGACTATCATCAGCGGTATGGGCGAACTTCACCTTGAGATCATCGTTGATCGTATGCTTCGCGAATTTAAAGTTGAAGCTGAAGTTGGTCAGCCACAAGTTGCTTACCGCGAAACTATCCGCAAATCAGTTGAGCAAGAGTATAAATATGCTAAGCAATCAGGCGGTCGTGGTCAATACGGACATGTATTCCTTCGCATCGAGCCACTTGAAGCGGCTAGTGGCTTTGAGTTTGTCAATGATATTAAAGGCGGTGTTGTTCCGAAAGAATACATTCCAGCAGTTGAAAAGGGTTGTAAAGAGGCACTTCAAAATGGTATCTTGGCTGGTTATCCAGTTGAAGATGTTAAAGTTACGCTATTTGACGGAAGTTACCATGAAGTCGATAGCTCTGAGATGGCGTTTAAACTAGCTGCATCTATGGGTTTTAAAGAGGGTGCAAGAAAAGCTGGTGCGGTTATACTTGAGCCGATGATGAAGGTTGAAGTTGAAACTCCAGAAGATTATATGGGTGATGTTATCGGTGACCTTAATAAGCGCCGCGGGCAAATAAGCTCAATGGACGAGCGCAATGGTAACAAGATCATCACAGCATTTTGCCCTCTGGCACAGATGTTTGGCTACTCAACAGACCTAAGAAGCCAGACACAAGGTCGTGCTAGCTACTCTATGGAATTTGACCACTATGAGGAAGTTCCAAAGAATGTTAGTGAAGAGATTATAAAGAAAAGAAACGGCTAAAAGCCAAATTTGCCGCCTCACTTGGGGCGGCTTTTTAAATTTAAAGCCTTTTGGGTTTTAAATTTGTATTAAAATTCTAAATTTGTCCTCATAGCTCAGCTGGATAGAGCGCAAAATTCCTAATTTTGAGGCCACAGGTTCAAATCCTGTTGGGGACACTTTTTACTTTTTAAATTTAAAAATATCAAAAAACTCATTTCTTTCTTTTAAAATATTTTAGGTAAATAATTTGATTAAATTTTATTTATAAAAAGGTGCTAAAATGCCTAAAAATTAAAGGAAAAAGATGAAAAAAACACTACTATTTTCAGCTTGCTGTGCAGTTGGGGCGTTTGCTCAGATAAATGTTTTGCCAGCAACACCTGCAAATATCGAAAAATTTGAGCAAATAGTTGATATTAGAACTCCAGCTGAGTGGCGCGATACTGGGATTATAAATGGTGCAAAAACTATTGTTTTTAGTAAAGATAAAGAAAAATTTATTGAGGCTATAAAGGAACAAGTGGATATAACTAAGCCATTTGCTATAATCTGTAGAAGTGGTGGTAGAACTGATTCTGCTGCTCAGATGCTTGATGAAGCGGATATGAATGTTACAAATTTAGATGGTGGCATGAATTTGCTTATCAAATCAGGCTATATGACTACCCCTTATAGTAAATAAACCTATTCATAGACCCGTTTTTAGGGTCTATATTTAGTTAAAAAATAAATTTGGTTTTAGCCTAAGCAAACAAGTAAAAGCCATAACGGCACTTTGCTCTCTTATATAATCCCTATCGCCTCTTAAAAAAAGTCTCTCTATAATCTGTGCTCCATCTTTTGCCATAGCTCCTACAAATACTGTTCCCACAGGTTTTTGAACACTTCCACCGCTAGGACCAGCTATGCCACTAACAGCTAGAGCAAAGTCAGCTTTGCTTGCACTTAAAGCCCCACTCATCATAGCTTGCACGCAAGCCTCACTCACTGCTCCATGTGTATTTAAAATTTCCTTATCTACGCTTAACCACTCATTTTTTATGTGATTTGCATAAGTTACAAGTGAGCCATTAAAAACGCTAGAAACCCCATCAACGCTTGCAAATTTACTAGCTAAAAGTCCAGCTGTACAAGACTCTGCAAATGTAATGCTCTTATCATTTTCTTTTAGTTTTTTTGCAACAGAACTATAAATATTGGCACTATCTATAAATTTTTGCGAAAATAAATTTTTAACTGCTTGTAAAAATTGCTCTAAGTTACTATTTTTATCATTCTTTTGCGATCTGATTAAAAGCAAATTAGGTGATACTTCGCTTAAGATTATATTTATTTTATAAGGGCTGGCGACAGGATCTAGTAAAATTTTTGCACTATCTTTATCTATATCAAGAAGGCTAAAGAACGCTACTTCTTGCTCAAATGGCATTAAAATTTCAGCCATTTTTTTAGTCGGCGTGGCGTTTATTAAATTTATTAGACTCTCATTTATTTTTATCAAAAAGCTACCTTCTTTAACACTACTCGCCTCCTTTATCGCAAGTGTTTCGCCGACTAGCTCAAGTCCATTTCCAGAGAGTGTAGAGAGGATCTTTGCCATTGTTGAGTAACTTTCGTCCGAGCAACAGATGCAAATTTTTTCAAAGTCCTTTGCCAGAGTTTCTACAACAAAAAGTAGCTCACTATCCTTACTTTGAAACTTTACGACCCCAAGCTCTCCAAAATGCGCCTCGTAAGTGTCAAAAATATAGCTTAAATACGGCTTATTTATCCGCAGGTCTTCACCCACAATGAGTAAAATATGCTTCATTTTTGCTCCTTTTATTGTGCTATTATAGCTTAAATTTACCAAAAGCTTGCTTTTTGATAAGCCAAATACAAAGTAAGAGAAATTTTAAGATGTTGGTTTTGTTTGATTTTGAAATTTAGTTAAATGGCTAAGACTTAAAGTCCTAGCCATTTTGTGTTTTAGAATTTGTATGAAATTCCAAGTGTGCCATTGTAGTATTGCTCTTTTGATTTAGCTTTTGCACCGAAATTTAGGTTTGTGCTTAGGCTATTTGTGATCTTAAATTCAGCACCAGTTTTAAGCATAAAATAAGTATCTTTTTTCTTGTCAGCATTAAAAATTACACCTTTACTTGATCCAACAAATTGTACGCCTAGATCATCTACGCTCTTGCTTAACTCTCTTTCAACGCCAGGTGTTATGTAGAAGTAGCTACCATTATCTGCATATGCTCTAAATTCGGCTGCTGCTCTTGCACTTAAAGTTTTTGCAGAAGTTGCACTAAACACAACTGGTACTTTGCCACTATCTGTAAAGCCATCATTTTTGACATATAGATATGAAAGACCTAGCATAGGCTTAATAAATTTAGCATCTCCTAGACCAAATACATAACCATAATCAACACTTGCATCAAAGAATTTACTATCGTATTTGCCTTCGTTTGTGCCTAGTAAAGTTGTTCTTTCAAGATCATTTTTACCAAAGCCATAGCCGATTTTAGCGTCGATCTCGTTTTCACCAAAGTAGCTTCTTGAATACACACCAAAGCTATAGTTGTCAGACTCGTGTCTTACTTGGCTATCTTTTGCTTGTGTCTGAGCATAGTTTAAGTATCCGCCCACGATAGTGTTATCAAAAGCTCTATCGTAACCAAGTGTTACACCCCAGATAGTTGGATTTGCACTATCTTTTATCTTGGCTTTGCCACCAAATACATTACCCCAAAGGTTGTTGTCATTATTAAAGCGATTTGTGTATTCTTTTACTATGCTACTTAGACTGCTGCCATTATCCGCAAATGCTTCACCACTTAAGTCATTTATCGCCTTAGCTAGAGCTAGATCTGCATTGTATGGATTGGCTAGTTTTGCCAAGCGTGTATTTGTCGCTAAGCCAGTGCTGAAATTTATAATCTCAGTTGAGATACCTTTATTTAGTACTTTTGAGCTTTTTCCAAAAGATGAAGTAAGGTCTTTTGCGATATCTGCCACATTTTCTACACCTGTATTTGTGATGACTTCTTGGATAGTTTCGTTTGACAAAATAGCATCGCTAAACGAGCCTAGTACTTCAGCCTCTTTTGTATTTAAATTTTGAGTTTTTACTATAGCTTTTGCTCTTGCATTTGATGCTTGTTTTGTCTCGTCTTTTGCTTTATTTAGTTCTTCATTTGCCGTTTTTAAGGCTTCGTTTTTAGTTACTAGGTCATTTGTTTCAGCATTTACCGTATTTAGTGCAGTTTCTGCTTTTGTAGTTTTATCTGTAGCATCAGCAAGCACGGCTGCTATATCTCCTGCTTCAAGAGCTTTAGCTTCGGCTTCTGTGATCTTTTTGCCGTCTTTTTCCACAGGTACTCCAGCTTTGATAGCGTCTGCTATCGCATTTTTCTTAGCATCATCAGCACCACCAGCCGCTGTTGTTAAAGCATTTTTGGCTTCTGTTACGGCTTGTGTTTGTTTTTTGATATCCTCTGGTTTTGTGCTTGTTAGAGTAACTGCTTTATCGATGTCAGCTTTTTTCTCCTTAAGTTTTGCATCAAAAGCTTTTTGAGATTTGGCTTGTTCTTCTGCCTTATCAGCTTGTTCTTTTGCTTTTGTACCAGGGGTTTTAGGGTCTAGCTGGGCTAGCTTAGACTCTGCTATAGTTGAGTCTGAAGAATGATCGTTAAATTTCTTCAAATTTTCTTTTGCAGTTTTTAGATCGGCGTCTGCAGCCGCAGAGGCATTTGTAGTAGCAGTGTCAAGACTTGTTATTTTGTCTGATAAGTTAGCTGCACTAAAATCTGCTTCAACTGCTGGAGTATCTTTGTCTATATTTGCGTTCCCATCCTTATTAGCATCTTTTAAGGTTACACCATGTTTTTTTACAAGTTTGTTAAAGGCTGCTATCTTTGCATCTTTGTCACTAGCAGTTTCATCTATAGCCTTTTTTGCGTCATCAAATGCTTCTTTTAGCTCATTTCTTATGGTTGTTTGTTTCTCAGCTTCTGCTTTTTTCTCAGCTATATCTTTTTCAAGAGCTTTACTTAGCGCGTCTTGGTGCTTTACATTTGCGTCATAGTCGGCTACGGCTCCTGCGGCTGCATTTGCATATACAAGTGCTTTTGTGTCTATGTCTTGAGATCTTTCTTTTGTATTTTTTTCGTTTTCCTTTTTAAACTCAGCTATAAATTTGTCCCATACATCTTTGTTGTTTTCAGCAAACATTTTAGCGATATTTTCTGAATTTGCTAAATCGTCAAGCGTTATGGTGGTTTCACCTAAGGCTGTATTATCAGCATATGCGATGGTTAGTTTTAGAGCTCCACTAGACTCAAGAACTAGCTTTGAGTCAGTACTGCCTTTGATTTCTAAGTCTGAACTGCCTTTTATGGTTTTAAGCTGGTCTTCTATAATTTTCATAGCATCGTAAATTTTTTTATTTGTAGCTGCGTCGTTTTTCTTTGACGCTTCTACCAAAGCTAAAGCGCTAGAGTAGTCTGCATCAGCCTTGCCATTCCACTTTGCAAGCGTGGTTGAGCCTATGCTTTTTAAGGTGTTGATAGCACCTAAAACTTTAGAAACTGCCTTGGTTTTGTCTTTTTGTAGTTTCACAGCACTTTCGTAAGCGTCTTTATCCGCTAGTGCTACAGTCGAAATACTAGCGCTTAAAAGCGCAACACAAGCAATCTTTGAAATCTTCATTTCAAACTCCTTAAATGAAATTGGAATAAACAGTAGTATTCTACCCCCCCCCTTTTTTTTTTAATCTAAACTGAAATTTTACTAAATTTATAGGGAAAATCGTTTTTTTTTTTTTGTAGAATTTTGGGATGGATTTTAGACATTTTTGTTTAAAATTATAGATGAACATTAAAACTTATAAAAAGCTTATGCTTACATAAATTTATAAATATATAAAACCATAAAATTGAGTTAAAAATTTTAAAAATAAAGGCTTTTCAGTGCGATTTAACCAGAATTTAGCTAAAATCAGCAAATTTTACAACACTAAGGCATATCAATGGACTACAAAGAGACTTTACTACTTCCAACGACAGAATTTCCTATGCGCGGTAACCTGCCAGAAAACGAGCCAGCTAGGCTTGCCTCATGGTATGGTGAGCGAAAAATTTATGAAAAAATGAAGCAAAAAAGGCAAAATGCCACTAAAAGCTTTGCTATCCACGACGGACCGCCGTATGCGAACGGACACCTGCATATAGGACATGCGTTAAATAAAATTTTAAAAGATATCATCACAAAAACTCACTACTTTTTTGGCGAAAATGTCCGCTATGTGCCAGGCTGGGACTGCCACGGACTGCCGATAGAACAGCAGGTCGAGGTTAAACTAGGGGATGCGAAAAAGACGATGAGTAAGAGTCAAATTCGTGAGCATTGCCGCGCGCATGCTAGAGAATTTATAGACATTCAAAGAGATGAGTTTAAGATGCTTGGCATCATCGGCGACTTTGAAAATCCTTACTTAACAATGAAATTTGAGTTTGAAGCTGACATCTACCGCGCGCTTTGCGAGATCGCAAAAAGGGGACTTTTGGTTGAGCGAAGCAAGCCAGTTTATTGGAGCTGGGCGGCAAAGTCTGCGCTGGCTGAAGCTGAGGTTGAGTATGAGGACAAAGAAGATTATAGCATTTATGTGGCATTTGAGCTTGACAAAGAGGCTTTGTCTCGTCTTGGTGTAAGCGAGGCTAGGGCTGTTATATGGACGACTACGCCTTGGACTTTACCAGCTAATCAAGCCATTAGCCTAAGCCCGAATGAAAGCTATGTTTTAACGACTGATGGGCTTATCTTGGCTGAGCCACTTTTGGAAAATTTAACTAAGCTTGGCATCACAAACGGCGATGTGAAAACTGAATTTAGGGCTGAAATTTTGGTCGGAAGTAGCGCGATAAATCCACTAAACGGCAAAGAAAGCTTGTTTTTAACTGGCGAGCATGTTACGATGGACGGCGGCACAGGGCTTGTGCATACCGCGCCTGGACACGGCGAAGATGACTACTATGTCTGCCTTAAAAACGGCATAACTGATGTTATTATGCCTGTTGATGACGGTGGCTGTTACGATGCTACGCTAAAGGCTAGAGGGCTGTTTAGAGACGATGTGGTTGATGAATTTGTTGGGCTTCACATTTTTAAAGCAAATGAGAAAATTTTAGAGCTTCTAGGTGGTGCACTGCTTCACTCGTCAAAATTTATCCACTCATATCCGCACTGCTGGCGAACACACAAGCCAGTTATCTACCGCGCGACAAAGCAGTGGTTTATCACGATGGATGATGCTAAACTAGACGGAAAAACACTGCGCCAGACGGCACTTGGCGAGCTAGAAAAGGTTAAATTTTATCCAGCTGTTGGTATAAAGCGTATAGGCTCGATGATAGAAAATCGCCCAGACTGGTGTATCTCTCGCCAGCGCGACTGGGGCGTGCCAATAGCGTTTTTTAGGCATAAAGATACAAAAGAGCCGATATTTGATGCTGATATACTTGAAAATGTGGCGAAAATTTTTGATGTTAAGGGTGCAGATGCTTGGTGGGATCTAAGTGTGTCTGAGCTTTTACCAGCTAACTCAAAATACAAACCAGAAAATTTAGAAAAAGTGATGGATATACTTGATGTTTGGTTTGATAGCGGCTCTACTTGGAGAGCTGTGCTAAACAGTGACAACTACGATGCTGGCGAGTATCCATCAGGTATGTATCTGGAGGGTTCAGATCAGCATCGTGGCTGGTTTCAAAGCTCACTTTTAGTAAGTACGGCTGTAAATTCAAAAGCACCGTATAAAAGCATCTTAACACACGGCTTTACAGTTGATCAAAACGGCGAAAAGATGAGCAAATCAAAAGGCAATGTCGTAGCTCCGCAAGATGTTGCAAAGAGCTTTGGTGTTGAAATTTTACGCCTTTGGGTTGGGTTAAGCGATTATTCAAGTGATCTTAAAATCAGCGATGGAATTTTAAAGCAAGTAAGCGAGCAGTACCGAAAAATTCGCAACACCATACGCTTTTTGCTCGCAAATGTAAATGATTTAAATAGCCTTTCGGTAGAATTTACCTTGCTTGACAGATGGATACTTGCGCGCGCTAAAAAGGCGTTTGACGAGTGCGAAAAGTGCTTTAAAAGCTATGATTTTTCAAAAGGCTTTAACATTTTACTAAATTTCTTATCGGCTGATTTGAGTGGAATTTATCTTGATGTTTGCAAAGATCGCCTTTACTGTGATGCAAAAGATGACAAAAGACGCAAAAGCGCGCAAACTGCGATGGCTCTTATAACTCGCTCGCTTTTACCACTCATCGCTCCAACGCTTACTTATACTATAGATGAGGTTATGGAGTATGCGCCAAATATCGTTAAAAACGGCGCAAATGATGCGTTTGATCTAGTTTATGAGCCGATAAAATTTGATGAGAATTTTGATGATGAGCTGCTTTTTGCAAGTCGTGAGAAATTTTTCGAGCTTATCGATGCGCTTAAAAAAGATAAAAAGATAAAAACTACACTAGAACTTGTGATACAAACTACTTGTGAGCGAATTTTGGGCTATGATCTTGACGAGGTAGCTGATATTTATATGGTTAGCTCAGTTGGAAAATTTGACGAAAAAGAGGCACTTTGCGAGTTTGAGATAGATGGTGAGAAATTTAAAATAGTGTTAAGTGACGCACACAAATGTCCAAGATGCTGGAAATGCAACTCTACTAACGAAGATAGTGTCTGTGCAAGATGCGATGAGGTTTTAAGTGCTAAGTGAGCCTATAAATTTCTCATTTATTGTAGCGACGATAGTTGTGGTATGCGTTGTGACCGCGATCGGAATAGTTTTTGTAAATAAATTTAAGGATAATAGATGATAACTTTAAAAGAGGCTTTAAAGCTCTCCGCCGAGGAGATAAAAAATCTACGCGCGGAGCTTGAGACAAAAATTTTTGCACAAAAAGAGCTTGGTGCGTATGTTGAGCAGTTGGCAAATT
Source organism: Campylobacter australis (assembly GCF_050586305.1). Lineage (NCBI taxonomy): Bacteria > Pseudomonadati > Campylobacterota > Epsilonproteobacteria > Campylobacterales > Campylobacteraceae > Campylobacter > Campylobacter australis. The sequence continues at coordinate 130,914 of NZ_JAXUAA010000004.1, forward strand.
TACCGCTAGCAAAGCTTGGCGAGGGCGTGCCTGTGGCGATAAAAGATAATATACAAGTTAAAGACTGGGCGATAACTTCTGCTTCAAAAATTTTGCAAGGCTATGTCGCACCTTATAACGCAAGTGTCATCGAAAAGATGCTGGCTGCGAATTTATCGCCATTTGGTAGAACAAATATGGATGAGTTTGCGATGGGAAGTACGACTGAAAGCAGCTTTTATGGTAACACGCTAAATCCGCTAAACCATGCTCATGTTCCTGGCGGTAGCTCTGGTGGCTCTGCAGCTGCAGTGGCAGCAGGGCTTGCGGTAGCGGCACTTGGCTCAGATACAGGTGGCTCTATCCGCCAGCCAGCGGCATTTTGTGGCTGCGTGGGCTTTAAGCCAACTTACGGCAGAGTGAGCCGATATGGCTTGGGTGCTTACTCAAGTTCGCTAGATCAGATAGGACCGATAACGCAAAATGTAGAGGATGCGGCGATACTTTACGACATCATCGCAGGGCATGATGAGCGTGATAGCACGAGTGTAAATTTAACTCATGAAAGTATTGCCGATAAGATAAACTCAAGTAGAAAGCTAAATATCTGCGTGATAGAAAACTATGTAAATAACGCAAGCTATGAGACAAAAAACGCCCTTTTAAAGGCAGTGGAAATTTTAAAATCAAATGGGCACAAGATAACTTATGCGAATTTAGAAGACTCAAAATACGATGTTGCGACCTACTACATTATCGCAACCGCCGAGGCTAGTGCAAATTTAAGTCGCTACGACGGCGTTCGTTATGGGCGCAGAGCAGAAGCTAAAAATTTAAAAGAGTTATATCTAAATAGCCGCTCTGAAGGCTTTGGAGAAGAGGTAAAGAGACGAATATTGCTTGGAACTTTCGTTCTAAGTAGCGGATATTACGATGCCTATTACATTAAAGCACAAAAGGCTAGAGCGCATATCAAGGCGCAGTATGAGAAAATTTTAGCTGATAATGATCTTATCTTTATGCCAGTTTCACCAACCACAGCGCCAAAATTTGGAGCGATGAAAGATCCTTTGACTGCGTATTTGAGTGATATTTATACTATAAGCGTTAATCTTGCTGGGCTTCCAGCCATCTCGGTGCCTGTTAGCAAGGATACAAATGGGTTAAACATCTCAGCTCAGCTGATCGGTAGGGCTTATGATGAGCAGGGCGTGATAGACGGCGCATATAGCTTGGAAAATTTAATAAAAGGATAAAACGATGAAAGTAGCAAAAAGAGCTTTGACATTTGACGATGTACTGTTGGTGCCACAATACAGCGAAATTTTACCAAAAGAGGTGAGCGTAGCCACTCGTTTTAGTAAAAATGTAACTTTAAATATCCCGATCGTATCAGCAGCCATGGACACAGTAACTGAACACCGTGCTGCTATCATGATGGCAAGGCTTGGAGGTATCGGAGTTATACATAAAAATATGGACATCCAAAGCCAGGCAAAAGAGGTAAGGCGCGTTAAAAAGAGTGAAAGCGGCGTCATCATAGATCCTATATTTATAAGCCCAGATGCTACTGTCGGTGATGCTTTAAATTTGATGTCTGAGCTGCATATTTCTGGTGTTCCAGTGGTTGATAGCGAGCATAAATTGATAGGAATTTTAACCAACCGAGATCTGCGTTTTGAAACAAATAAATCAACTTTAGTCAAAGAGCGTATGACTAAAGCTCCTCTTATCACGGCACCAAAGGGCTGCACGCTTGATGATGCTGAAAAAATTTTTAGTCAAAATAGAGTAGAAAAGCTCCCCATCATCGATAAAGACGGTAGACTTGATGGACTTATCACGATCAAAGACCTTAAAAAGCGCAAAGAGTATCCAAATGCAAACAAAGATGCATATGGTCGCTTGCGTGTAGCAGCAGCGGTTGGCGTAGGTCAGCTTGATAGGGTTGAAGCTCTTGTGAATGCTGGTGTAGATGTCATCGTCATGGACTCAGCACATGGACATTCAAAAGGCATTATAGATACATTAAAAGAGATAAAAGCAAAATTTACTGTTGATGTAGTTGTTGGAAATATCGCCAATCCAGTAGCCGTTAAAGACCTAGCCGAGGCTGGTGCAGACGGCATAAAAGTAGGCATCGGACCAGGATCTATTTGCACTACTCGTATAGTTGCAGGTGTTGGCGTTCCGCAAGTTTTTGCTGTTGATGAGTGTTCGCAAGAGGCTAGAAAATATGATATACCAATCATAGCAGATGGCGGTATAAAATATTCAGGCGATGTAGCAAAAGCACTTGCTGCTGGGGCTAGTTGCGTTATGGCGGGTAGTTTGCTGGCAGGTTGCGAGGAGACGCCGGGCGAGATCATAACATTCCAAGGTCGCCAGTATAAGGGCTACCGAGGCATGGGGAGTATCGGTGCGATGACAAAAGGCAGTTCTGATCGCTATTTTCAAGAAGGCACAGCCCAAGATAAGCTGGTGCCAGAGGGTATTGAGGGCAGGGTGCCATTTGCTGGTAGTATGAAAGATGTTATCCATCAGCTAGTTGGTGGGCTTAGGAGTTCAATGGGATACATGGGTTCAAAAGATATACCAACACTTTGGGAGAGGGCTGAGTTTGTTGAGATTACAAGTGCAGGACTAAAAGAAAGTCATGTTCATGATGTTGTTATAACGCAAGAAGCGCCGAACTATAAAGTAAATTAATGCTTTCATTAAAAACTGGCAGACGAAAATTTTATGAACCGCTCTATCTTGAGAGCGGTCGAATTTTGCCAGAATTTGAGCTAGTTTATGAAACTTACGGCAAGTTAAATGCTGACAAAAGCAATGTCATAGTGATTTGCCATGCTTTAACAGGAAGTCATCATGCTGCTGGGCGTTACGAGGGCGAGAGTAGGGCTGGCTGGTGGGATGATCTTATTGGCGATAATAAGGCGGTAGATACACAGCAGTATTTTGTGATTTGTGTTAGTATTTTAGGCTCTTGTTATGGCTCAACCTCACCGCTTAGCGTTGAGCCAAGTAGTGGCAAGCAGTATCGGTTAAATTTTCCAGTTCTTACGATAAGCGATGTTGTAAAGGCGCAGATGAGATTGTTTAATGAGCTTGGCATAGAGCGCGCTCACGCGGTTATCGGTGGAAGCTTAGGAGGCATGCAAGCGCTTTGCTTTGCGATCGAATTTGCTCAATTTGCCAAGCGTATCATCATTATGGCTAGCACATATCAGACCAAGGCGTGGGCGATTGCATTTAATAAAATTGCAACAGAAGCCATTAAAAACGATCCGATGTTTAATAATGGCAACTATGATGAGAATTTGATACAAAAGCACGGACTAAACGGACTTGCATATGGTCGTATGGCTGGGCATATAAGCTTTTTAAGCCCAAGCTCCATGGATGAAAAATTTGGTCGTAACTATGCCCAAACAGATGGACTTTACGAGCTTTTTGGAAGGTTTTTAGTCGATACTTACATGGAGTATAATGGCTATGGTTTTCCAAGACGCTTTGATCCGCTAAGCTATCTTTACATTATAAAGATGATGAATATCTTTGACTGTACGCGCCACTACGATAGCCTTTCAGACGCACTTTCGCCGATACGCGCACATCTTAGTTTGATTAGTTTTAGTGGGGATTTGCTTTTTCCTCCAAGCTGTATGCGTGAAATTTATGATACGCTTTGTGGTATGGGGCGAGAAAAAAAGTGCGAATATATCGAGATTGACAGCGACTATGGGCACGATGCGTTTTTGGTTGAAGTGCCAAAATTTGAAGCAAATGTGAGAGAAATTTTAAAAAGGAGAGTAGATGAGTGAAGAGCAAAGCTTTGAAACAAAGATAAAAATGGCTGAAGAAATCTTGGCTAAACTTGATAAAGATGAGCTAAATTTACAAGAGAGCCTTGCCCTACACAAACAAGGAAAAGCCCTACTTGACGAAGCTAGAGCGATGCTTGAGAATGCAAAACTTAGCATAGAGCAAGTCGATGAGTAAGATAGCCATTTTGCAGTTGCCGACCCTGCCTTTAAGCGAGGCAAGGCTTGATTACTACCTTAAAATTTGCAAAGATCGTGGCGCACACCTTGTGGTGCTTGGCGAATATGTTTTAAATAGCTTCTTTAAAGAGCTTGAAAATATGCCAAAAAATATCATTAAACAGCAAAGTGATGAGAAGAAAAAGAGCCTAACCGAACTTAGTAAAAAATATGACCTAACTATCATCGCTCCGCTTGTAACTTATAGCGCAAAGGGTGCACTAAAGGGCATTGCAAAGTTTTCAAATGGGGTTTATAAATTTAACGAGCAGCAAATTTTGATGCCTTACGCCCACTGGAATGAGGCTAAATTTTTTGCTAATAAAAATGATGAGATCAAGCCGTTTGTGTTTAAATACGAAGAGCTTAAAATCGGCGCAATGTTTGGTTTTGAGGCTTATTTTGACGCTAGCTTTGCAGCTCTTGCCAAGAAAAAAATCGATGTTTTACTAGTTCCAACAGCAAGCACATTTGATAGCAACGCTCGATGGGAGGAGCTTTTACGGCTTCGCGCGCTTACTCATGGTATTTATATCCTGCGAGCAAATCGCATCGGTACGCATAAACCAAAAGGCACCAAAGAGGCTGATGCGTGGAAATTTTATGGTGACAGCTTTATGTGTGATGCGCTTGGAGAAATCCAAAATAGGCTTGGTGATGAGGAGGAAATTTTAATATGCAATGTGGATAATAAAGAGCTTTTAGCTCAAAGGTCGATTTGGGACTTTAATGCTATAAAGAACAGATTAAAGGAACAAAAGTGAATATAAATTTTAGCAATACAAACATCTTTCAGATGATTTATCGTGCCAGTGGGCTTGATATTTTGTATTTTTCAGATGAGCATTATAAGGAGAGGTTTTTTAGTATTGTTGAAAGTTTTAGCCCTGAAAAACTTCAAGAGATAGCGCAAAATTTACATGAGTATTATGGCGTATCTAGCAAGGATGATATTTTTGAGTTTGAAAACACAGCACCACATTTAAGCATAATTTACAGTGCATATTCTAGTCTGGGAAGTGTGTTTTTTCAGATGAAATTTGATGAGTTTTCAAACAATTATTTAAGTGATGATAGTATTAAGGAAGCTTTTAAAATTTTTAGCATCGATACTAGTGCTGATGGGTTTTATGACGATTTTAGAAGTGAGATAGCTGGATCGTTTTATGACGATGCAGGTGTGTGTAACGAAAGGCTAAAACAATACCTTACTCAAATGCAAGATGTTTTTGCCTATGCACCAAAAAGCACAACATATGCCTTTGATATCGCTAGGATGCTTCAGATTGCTACAAATTCATTTGCTCTAGGCTATATAGACTACGATGAGTTTTGCGAGTTATATGATAAATATACAAAAAGCGCGCTTGATGTTTTTGGTTCGTTTGATGAGTATGCGGCTAGTTGTTTGCTTGGCAGGGCATTTATGTTTTTAGATGATAAAACGAGCTTTAAAGAGAGTGTTTGCGAGCATGCAAAGACATTTTATATCCTTGCAAATGCACCATTTGATGTATTTAAAGCAAGTGGCATATGGGCTGAAAATTTAGACAAGCAAAAGCAAAACATCATAAAAATCACACAAAATTTCATAGACAATGCAGAAATAGATGAGCTAAAAAAATCAATGCAAGAGCTTTATGAATTTGCTAAAGATAGAGTTAGTCAATACGGCTTTGATATGCAGATGCTTAAAGTTTGTCTTGATGAGTATTATCAAAATTTCCACTTCATTCTTAAGCAAAATGCTCTTGATAGTTTGGCAAGTGGTTATGATGTATATACTCCGCTTCGTGAGCTTGGCGACGATGATGACACATTTTTTAAGCGTGTAAGAAATTTTTGCGATAAGGCGAAGCTAACGCTTGCAAGCGATGAAGTTCCGCTTTTGATGCTAACACAGCTGGGTGATTATCTGATAACAAATAAGGCAATCTATTCGTTTAAGGGCGTTTTATTAATTTTTGGCAAAAAGCTAGTCGCAACACCGTGGAGTAAGGTTGAGCTTGATGCGGAGTTTGAAGATAGCTTAAGCGTGGTGTTGCGTTATAGCAAAAACCCTGATTTAAAGCTTGACTTTGATACTGCAGAATACTCAAAAGAGCACAATCTAAGCAAAAGCAATAAAGATGAGATTTTATATATTATGGATACGGTAAAATCGGCATTTGCTAGCTTAAAAAAAGCATATGTTTAGGCGTTGTGAGTGGTGCGAAAAGGACGATCTTTATCGCGCGTATCATGACAACGAGTGGGGTGTGATCACGCGCGATGAGCGAGCCTTGTTTGAGTATATCGTGCTTGAAGCTATGCAGGCTGGGCTTAGCTGGCATATAGTGCTTAAAAAGCGTGAGGCGATGAGGGTGGCGTTTGATGGCTTTTGCCCTGAAATTTTAGCCCTTTATGATGATACCAAAATTTCTGAACTTTTAAAGTGTGACGGCATCATTAAAAACCGCCTAAAGCTAGCAAGCCTTAGCGCAAATGCACGCGCATTTTTGGCGGTTCAGCGTGAATTTGGTAGCTTTTATGAGTATATCTGGGGCTTTGTTGGTGGCAAGCAAATCATAAATCACTACAGCGAAATTTCGCAAATTCCAGCCAAAACACCATTAAGCGACATGGTTGCTAAAGATATGAAAAAACGCGGATTTAAATTTTTAGGTAGCACGAGTGTTTATGCGCTTTTGCAGGCTATTGGTGTGATCGATGATCATTTGCAGTATTGTTTTCGTAAGGCTTAGTTGTTTTGCTTTATTAAAATGCTTGCGTTCTAGGCAAATTTTCCTAGTTTAACTAAACGCTCACATTATCACAACCTATGGTGTTGCTCTTATAGCACTTCAATGTTAGTAACTTTGCAACTCCAGACACCAGTCTTGTGCGATAACACCTTTTTATAAGCAAATTTTAGCTAAAATATATAAAAATTTAAAAAGGCAAGAATTTGAAAAAAGTTCATTTTATTGGCATTGGTGGCATAGGCATCAGCGCAATCGCAAGATTTTTAAACGAAAAGGGATATACTATAAGCGGCTCAGACATTAAAGAGAGCAAGACTACACAGGAGCTAAGAGCTGAGGGGATAGAGGTTATAACGCCACATTGTGCTGAGGCGATCAAAGATCAAGATTTTGTGGTTTATTCAGCTGCTATTAAGCCAGATAATATCGAGCTTAGCACGGCAAAAGCCAAAAATATCCAGTGCTATTCGCGTAAGGAAATTTTGCCATTTGTTCTAAATGATAAAAAGGTCTTTTCAGTCGCTGGTGCACATGGCAAGAGTACGACCAGTGCGATGCTATCAAGTCTTATCGAGGGCTCAGCTATCATCGGTGCCGTTTCAAAGCAGTTTGGCTCAAATATGCGCTACGCTCCAAGTGAGAATGTCGTCTTTGAAGCCGATGAAAGCGATAGCAGCTTTTTAAACTCAAACCCATATCTAGCTATCGTCACAAATGCTGAACCTGAACATATGGAGCATTATGACTATGACATTGAGAAATTTTATGCGGCGTATCGTGGCTTTTTGGAGCGTGCGAAGGTGCGCGTAATAAATGCTGAAGATGAGTTTTTAAGCACGCTAAAGCTTGATGCGATCCGACTTTACCCAAGCACGGATATTACTGATATGACGATGGTTGTGCGAGATTATCAGCCATATACTAGCTTTAACCTTAAGCATCTTGGGCGTTTTGAGGCGTATGGTATGGGTAAGCATATAGCCATTGACGCTAGTCTTGCTATACTTGCGGCACTGGATGAAATTTCACTAAAACAAGTTAAACAAAATTTCGCTGGCTACAAAGGTATTAAAAAGCGTTTTGACATACTTTCGGCAAGTTCAAATTTCGTGCTTATCGATGACTACGCACACCATCCAACCGAGATAAAAGCCACACTTTCTTCAGCGTTTGAATATGCAAAACTGCTTGGACTTTCTCGTGTGGTCGCTGTCTTTCAGCCACACCGTTATACACGCCTAAGTGCGAATTTACAGGGCTTTAAAGAGTGTTTTAGTGGTGTTGATGAGCTTGTGATCTTGCCAGTTTATGCCGCAGGCGAAGTGCCGATAACAATCGATATGAAATCGGAATTTAAGGAGTATAACGCGATATTTACTGAGCGCGTTGAGCGCGTTGAGGATGGGATAGAATTTACCGATGAATTTGGCGTGAAAAACCGCCTAGCAGATGGGCTTGTGATAGGGTTTGGTGCTGGTGATATCAGCGTACAACTTCGCGGAGGATTTTAATGGATGAAATTTTAGATCAAGCACGCACAAGCGAGCTTGCAAATGCCAATTTGGATGTGATCGCTCACGATAGCCTGCCAGAAAAAACCGCCGTAGATAATGCGCAAATTTCAGCCGAACTAACAAGTGATGAAACTGAAATTTTAGAAAATTTTGCTGTACAAAATGAAGGTAAAATTTTAGAGATTATAAAAACAAAAAGGCTTTTGCCAGCACAGATCACAAATCTTATAAAACTTAACAAAAAAGATATAAATATTGCACTTGCAAGAAGCCAAAAGCTTAGCACAGAGCAAATTTTACTCATGTTGCCAGAGGCAACTTATCTGGCGGTAAAATTTCTGCTTACACAAGAGCAAGCGCAGGGCGTTAAAGAGCATATCATCGCTAAAATGCAAGCTAAGCCAGCCATATATAAAGAAATTTTGATCGAGTTTGGTCTTTTATGAGGGGTTAGAGATGATGCGTGAGATAGTATTTTTCGTTGGAATTTTGCTGTTTTTGGCGGCCATTTGGATGATAAAAGATGAAAACATAAGTCGCAAAGCAAAGGCTGTAATAACAGCGGTTTTGCTTTGTGGTGGTATATTTGCTTACATCTATGAAAGTGGCGTTAGCGAGCGCGAAAGCCAAGTCGCTCAGCTTTTAAGTGCGTTTCATCAAGGCAAAACTCTAATTTGTAGCGATAAAAGTGTCAGTATGGATAAATTTAATTATGAATTTGGCACAGCTTGCTTTATGCCAAAGCGTGAATTTATAGAGTTAAATGGTGTTATTGTTAAAATTTCAGATTGTGAGCTAGCAAGTGAGTGAGCAAGAAAACAAGCTTGAAGCAATTATAGCAAAGCTTGATCTGGGAGAGTATTTTGAGAAATTTGGCTCATTTTTAGCCAGAGATAAGCCACTTTTTTTAGCTGGAGATAGCAAGATACACTTTCAAAAGATCACCGAGCTTTCAAGGCGCGAATTTAACGCTCCAGCCAAGAGTGCAAATCTTGATGATGCGCTGGCTAGACTTAGCAAGCAAGCAGTGCTTCATATCAGCGAGATATATGAATTTGCTAAAATTTTAAACTATTTTGCCTATCTTCGTTCGCTTGGATTTGATGGTAAGCTTGGCGAGTGGCTTGCAAAGATCGAGATCCCAGCACCGATGAGTGAGCTTGCGGGTAGTTTTAACAAGGACGGTGAGTTTAAAGATAGTGTAGATGAGCGATTTGGTGCTTTAAAGATAGCTTTTGCTAGCAAAAAACAGCAGATAGAAAGTGAGCTAAAGCACATTATTTACTCAAAAAGCATCACTCCATATCTTGTTGATACACAGGTGCATTTTATAAACTCGCAAGAAGCGCTACTCGTGCGCGGTGGCTTTAATCACGCTTTAAAAGGTGTTGTGATAGCTCGAAGCTCAAGTGGGTATTTTTATGTAACTCCAAGTGCGATCGAGCGGCTAAAAAAGGAGCAAAGTGAGCTTTTGGATAGGCGCGAAGAGATTATTTATGAGCACTGCAAGCGCCTAAGCCTTACGATGTCAAAGTCGCTTTTGTTTTTGAAATTTATAAACGGTGCATTTGATCAGTTTGACGCCTATCAGGCGCGCGTAATGATGGCTAAAAGGGCTGATTTTAATTTTATTTTAAGTGATAATTCAAGCGATATTATACTAAATGAATTTGCTCATCCAGCGCTTAAAAATCCAAAGCGTGTGAGCGTAAATTTTAGTAAAAAGGTGTTTTTAATAACTGGTGTAAATGCTGGTGGAAAGTCTATGCTTTTAAAATCCATCATCACGGCAAGTTTTTTGGCTAAGTATATTTTGCCATTTGCTATTAATCCCAAAGGCTCTAAAATAGGCACTTTTAAAGAATTTGACGCGATTATTGAAGATCCTCAAAATGTGCGAAATGACATCTCAACATTTGCGGGAAGGATGCTTCATTTTTCAAAGCTTTTTAACAAAAAGTCGCTACTTATCGGCGTTGATGAGATAGAGCTTGGAACAGACTTTGAAGAAGCTGCTAGCCTTTATGGCGTCATTATCGAGCGACTCATAGCGCAGGATATAAAGCTTATCATCACAACTCACCACAAACGCCTTGCGATGTTACTTTCTAAAAACGACGAGGTTGAGCTAGTCGCTGCGCTTTATGATGAGATGGCACAGCGACCGAAATTTGAGTTTTTAAAGGGCACTATAGGTAAGTCTTACGCTTTTGAAACAGCGCAAAGATATGGTATACCAGTAAATTTAGTTGCTGATGCAAAGCAAATTTACGGACTTGAGAAAGAAAATTTAAATGATATCATTACAAAAACGCTAAATTTGGAGAGCAAACTAAAAGAAGAGCTTGATGAAGTCGGCAAAAAAGAGCGCAAGCTAGCAAGCTTGATTGAGGAGTTAAAAGAGCAAAAAGAGCGTGAGCAACGACGCATTGATGGCATTGTTAGCCGTCTTGAAAGGGAGTATTTTAACGCTATAAATGAGGCTAAAAGAGCTGTAAATTTAAAAGATACAAAAGAGAAGCAACGAGCCATAAACAAAGCCCACGAGAGCAAAAGTGCCATTCAAAAGCCACGATCTGAGAAATTTGAGGAGCTAAAAGTAGGCGATAATGTAAAATATGGCAATGTAAAAGGCATTGTTCAAAGTATCGCAAAAGATGAAGCGGTTATTATTAGTGAAGGCATCAGATTACGCTTGCCGCTTTCTGCGTTGCAAAAAAATGGCGCCCCAGTCGTCCTGCCAAAGCCAGCCGTAAAACTAAGCGTGCAAAAGCCAACGAGTGCTAGTGTCGTGCTAGATCTGCACGGACTTAGGGCTGATGAGGCGATAGAGCGACTGGATAAATTTATCTCAGATAGCCTAGTTATGGGATTTGATGAGGTTCAAATTTTCCATGGTATTGGCACTGGAAGGCTTGCATGGGCGGTTAAAAATTTCTTAAAATCCCATCCGAGCGTGAAAGGATTTAGCGACGCTCCGCCTAATCAAGGTGGCTTTGGTGCAAAGATTGTACGACTTTAAATGTCTAATTTGAAGAAAAATTTAAATTTTCAGTTAAAAGGTGCTATAATATAATAAAATAACAAGGTGAGGCTGTGAACGAAAAGTATAAACTACATCGATACAATGGCATGATGTTTGTTGGTTTTTGGCTCATTTTTATAGCCTGTATTATAAATGGACTCATATTTTACTTTAAGTATTCTCAAGCCAAAAGCGATGCACATATCGACTATAAGCAGCGTGCCGTTTTTGTTATGGAGAGTATAATGGACAGGATAGGTTCAGAAAACAACTCTAGTCGTCTTACAAAGCTTAATGAAATTTACAAAGACTTGAGCTTGCCATATCAAACATATCTTTTAAAATTTGATGCTGGAGGTGTTTTACGGGTTGTATCAACGCCAGATACCCAGTTTCAGCCAGGTGATGAGTTTATACATCCTAGCTGTGGAAATGGTCTAGCCTCACACAATTTTAACAACAAATATACGCATAGGATAATGCGTCCAGAAAATAGAGTTAGTATGTGTATTTTTCAAAGGGTTGGAGAGTATATATTTGGCTTTAACTATATTTTTCCTCAAACTTTAAGTGACATGGATGACCCAGACTTTAAAGAGTGGCTAATAAAAAATATGTCTATCTCTTTTATCGCGAGCTCAAGTACAGCATTTATGGCTTTTGTTTGGTATACTTGGATCTCTATGAGATTTTTAAGACTGCGTGAGAAATTTGTTGGCCATAAAAAAAGATCCATAAGGTCGTTAAAATCAGCTAGAAACAACCTATATGCAGATCCGCTTACTGGCATTTCAAATAAAAATGCTTTAGAAAATGATATTGCTGCTAGCAAGAAACCAAAGGTAGTTGTTGTTGATATAGATGACTTTAGTAGGATGAATAACTACTATGGAAGATCGGTTTGCGATAGGCTTCTTTTGTATCTTTCTGAGCTTCTTCGTGAATTTGCAAAAAATGAACATATGAAGCTTTATATCATATCAGCAGATCAGTTTGTTTTATTTGAAAATGGTGACTTTTTCATAGATCGATACGAGGAGTTGGCTAATGAGCTTAAAAACCGCTTTAAAGGTAGGATAGTAACCATAAAAGATGACAATGGTAAAAATATCGATATAGAAATTCACACAACGATAGGCTTTGCTCTTGATAAAGACGATACTTTGATGAAAGCTTTGACTGCTTTAAAGATGGCAAAATTACTTAAAAAAGACTTTGTTTGCTACTTTAAAGGACTAAATAAATCAGATGAGTATGCCGAGCAGATAAGCCGCTCAAATATCATCCGTAAGGCTATCATAAACAACAATATCGTGCCATTTTATCAGCCTATTTATGATATAAATTCTCAAGTCGTTAAATATGAGTGTTTGATTCGTATAATGGATAGTGGAGAGATTATCTCGCCATACATCTTTTTATCAACCTCAAAGCAGATAAAGCGCTATGCTGAATTGCAAAAGATGATAATCTCAAAGGCGGTTGAGCGGCTAAATGAAAATGAAAATTTAATCCTCTCCGTAAATTTAAGCGGTAGAGATATGATAGATGGCGATGTTAGCATGCATGTTGTAAGGTTGCTTAATCAGTTTAATGTCGCTGAGAGATTAGTTTTTGAGATAGTTGAAGATGAAAATATCGAAAATGCCGAGCGTATTGAAAATTTCATAGACAAGGTCAAAAATATGGGTGCAAAGATAGCCATCGATGACTTTGGCTCTGGGTACTCGAATTTTTCATATATATTAAAACTAAACCCAGACTACATCAAGATTGATGGTTCTATCATTAAAAATATTGATACCAACAAAGATTCATATACGATAACTCGCGCGATAGTGACATTTGCCAAAGATCTTGGCATCAAAACTATAGCAGAATACATCCACTCAAAAGAGGTCTTTGATATCTGCAAAGAGCTTGGTGTTGATGAGTATCAGGGCTTTTACCTTGGCGCACCAAGCGATAAGACAATGTAAATTTGCTAAGTTGCTAGGGCTTTAGCCTTGGTGACTTATTTTTCATAAAACTATAAATATTTTTTAAATTTGGACGATATTTAGCCTAGTATTTTCATTAAAAAGGATTTATGATGAATATTGCAGGGTCTATGGCGGCATTAAATTTAGGGCACATCGACTCAAGCTTGCTACAAAAAGTCACAAATATAGATAAGATAGACCTTCAATTAGAGCGACAAACCGCATAAAATAGCGTAAAAACACAAATTTTAGAAAGCTTAAATGCCACAATCTCAGGTCAAGGATAAAAAGAGCTTGGCTCAAGTCTTGCTAGATACGCAACTTTAAGCAAAGATAGAGCGGTTTTAAGTGGTGTGGTAAAATCTCCCACAAGATATGAAATTTCAAATGGTATAGATACGCATAGTTATTTTGAGCAAATAGGTGCAAGTGACTTTCACATGTCTGTTTATGATGATAACAACGCTATATTTGCCAAAAATAGAACTGTGATCGTTTCAGCTGATACTAAAATTCACAACATTAATGAGTATGGTCTTTCAAATGTATTAAAAACAGCTTGCGGCGATGTTAAGGTCTTTTTTGACCCCTTTGATGATGGCAATAAAATGGGGGTAGGAGAGATAAATGCAAATATGTATCTTATAAATTTTGATACCACAGGAGATGGTGTCTTGGATATAAATGATGAAAATTTTAGTAAATTAAAAATTCGTGACTATGATATTGATGGTAATGAAAAAGTAGCTCGTAGATGTTAAGCGAGTTTAATTCAATCATCTCAGAAAAAAATACAAATAAGAGCAAGTTTTCTTATATTAATTACCAAAAACAGAGTTTTATGAATTTTATAAAGACTACAAAGCCGAGCTTAATGAGTATAATGAGAAAATTTCAAAACTTTCAAATTAGCTAAAACAGTGGTTTTAGTAGTTCTGATAAGCTTATTAAAAACTTAGCTCTACCAAGTCAGCAAGGCTAAATGCTATGGAGCGTGAATTTGAGCAAAATACTGGCATGAAAATGAGCTTAAGAAATTTAGAGAGCTTAAAACATCGCTTTGATAATGACCCAGAAGGCTCAGCCTATTCCTTAAAAGATACTGATGCGGCTGTTGTGATGAAGCGTGAAAATGATGGCAGGATAAGGCTAAAATTTGATAGCGACACAGAGCACTTGCGGTCGATAAGGTATATGAAGATACAGGCAAACTAAATGATATATAAAGCGGCAAAAGAAAGAGTGCTTTTGTCAAAAAGCTAGACATCAAGATAGCTCCAGCACCAGAACTTGGTGTGCAAAATTTATCTAAAACGCTAACAGAGGCTGAGTTTAAAGCTCTTTGGGAGCTTGGCGTGAGTGAGTTTAAGATGGGCGAATATGATAGCAAATTTTATCTCATGGCACAAAAGCTAAATCAAAGCGAGCTCTTTACTCTTTCAAGTCTTGAAAGGCTTTTTAATAATGATCTCATCAAATTTAGCGAGATAAAACCAGAGTAAATTTTATCAAAAGATAGATGCTTATGTCTAAAATTGGCTTATTTTGATACCAAAATGTTTCCTAAAATGTGTTATAATGTCAAACAAAAAGGAGCAGATATGGTCAAAAAAACTAAAATCGTAGCTACACTAGGACCAGCAAGCGATAGCATAGAAACTATGGAGCGCATGGTAAAAGCAGGAGTAAATGTCTTTCGTCTAAATTTTAGCCACGGCACGCATGAGTATCACAAGCAAAATATAGATAAAATTCGTGAAGTAGAGAAGCGACTTGGGCTAAGGATAGGAATTTTGCAAGATATCTGCGGTCCAAAAGTTCGTATTGGAAAGCTTGAAGCACCGTTTGAGTTAAAAGCTGGCGATAGGCTTGATATCTATGCCGATGAGATTATGGGTGTAAAAGTTGGTGAAAATCATTTTAAAACCTGCCTAAATCAACCACAAATTTTAGCTATGCTAAGAAGTGATGAGTATGTCTATCTTTACGATGGTCGTATCCGTGCAAGAGTCATAAATACTGGCTCAAATGTGGTTGAGACGCGCATCGAAAATGATGGCATTTTAAGTTCAAATAAGGGTGTAAATTTCCCAAATACCAAGATAAATATCGAGGTTATCACGCCAAAAGATAGAGCAGATATGGAATTTGGTGCGCAGTGTGGAGTGAGCTTTGTTGCTATTAGTTTTGTGCAAAATGCAAGCGATGTGATAAAAGCTAAAGATATACTAAAAAGCTTTGGTTCTCGTGCAAGCGTTCTTTCAAAGATCGAGAAATTTGATGCGGTAGAAAATATCGATGAGATTATTAAGGTTAGCGATGGTATCATGGTGGCAAGGGGTGATCTTGGCATAGAGGTGCCTTACTATCAAGTGCCAACTATTCAAAAACTAATCATCCAAAAAGCAAATGCAGCAAGCAAGCCAGTCATCACAGCCACTCAGATGATGTTAAGTATGGCAGAGCATGAGACTGCTACTCGCGCCGAGATAAGCGATGTGGCAAATGCTGTGCTTGATGGTACAGATGCTGTTATGCTAAGCGAAGAGAGTGCTATTGGCATAAATCCTGTTGCAGTTGTTGAAGCTATGAGTAATACAATAGTTCAAACTCAAAACATATACCCATACAATAAATTTGACACTTATGAATTTCTTGATGAGACTGATGTTGTATCATCAAGCGCAGCAGCTCTAGCTGTAAGACTAAAGCTTGATGGGATGATCTCTATCACATCATCTGGAAAGTCAGCCATAAAGTTAGCTAGAAATCGCCCAAATATCGACATCTTTGCCGTTGCGCATGATGAAAGTACAGCTCACGCGCTTACGCTTGCTTGGGGTGTAACTCCAGCACTTGTCGTTGAGAAAAATAAGCTTAGCGATTTGCTCGTAGATACAATTCAGCGCGCAGTAAACGACGGCTTTATAGATCATGATAAAAGCTATTTAGTCACTGCTGGCTACCCTACTGGTATAGAGGGAAGCACTAACTTTATGCGAATTTTAAGGCGCGATCAGATAGATTATTATCTTTCACAAAAACTATAAATTTTAGGCTCGCTTGTATATTTTAGCGAGCCATTACTCATTTTATATAGCTTCATCTATACTAGTTTATAAAGTATTAGTTTTTAATAGAAATTTATTGATTTTTAGCGAGAGAGAGAGAGAGGGGGTATTATAATTAAGATATAAATCCTTAAAAGGAGCTCTTATGAAAGATATTGTTATAAAAACTTTATTACTTGGCTCGCTTGTGGCAGTTGGCGCAATGGCTGAGGATAGATTTATTGGAGTTGAGGTAGGCTATGATAAGTCAATACTTAAAGGAAATATTGATGATAAAGAAGACATATCGTCTGGAAAATCAGATGATACCAGGGCAAATATAGGTTTTAAAATCGGTCAAGACTTAGAAAGCTATAGAATTTATGGCTCTTATATCTATGATACAAAAGCATCTGAAAGCGGAAAAATCAGTAACACAAATGATAACTACAGCATAAACTGGAAAAAGCATAAGCTTTTGGTTGGTGTTGATTTTACTCCTGAGATAAGTCAAAATTTTAGAGCTCTTCTGGGTGTTTATACTGGTTTAGCGATAGCTAACATTGATTTAAATATGCCCATAACAAGCAATAGTACAACTTATGGCGGTGCGTATGCTAAAAATCTTAAAGGCTGGGTAGTTGGTGGAAAGGTTGGTGGACTTTATGATTTTGATGAGCAAAGTGAGCTTGAGTTTGGCGTAAAGGCTGAATATACTAAATACAAAAACTTTGACATAGGCAGTGCAAATTTTAAATTTAAAGAGACGGCTTATGGACCATATCTAGGTTATAACTATAAATTCTAATCTCATAGAAAACCAAGTCAAAAAACGGCTTGGTTTTCTATCTTTAAAAGATAATTTCTAGTACAATTCTAGCTTTTTATCTCATTTTTTATCTTTGCGTAAAGTTCTAAAATTTCAGCCTTTTTTATGATGAAGCTGTTTTTGTTTGCGATAAGATGAGCTGAGCTTGTCATTATAGTTTCGCCTACTTTTAGCCCATTTTGCTTCATTGTAGTGCCAGTTTCAACTACATCAACGATACCATCACTAAGCCCAACAAGCGGTGCAAGCTCGATACTGCCATAAAGCTTGATGATCTTTAGTGCTGTTGCTTTTTGTGCAAAGTAGTTTCGTGCGATATTTGGCATCTTTGTTGCGATACGAATTTCGGGCTGAGTATAATCTATCTCATATCCCTCCTTTATCCCTACGCAGACACGGCATTTGCCAATATTCAAGTCAAGTAGCCGCACAACATCTGGCTGGTGCTCTTCAAGTACATCAAGCCCAACCACACCGATATCTGCCGCGCCTTCTGTCACATAGGTTGGTATATCTTGGTTTCTTACCATTAAAAATTTAAATTGTCCTTCGCTTAGAATAAGTTTTCTATCTTCAAACTCAAACGCCCCACCAAAAATTTTTCTAAAAATTTCAAGCGTTTCATTAGCTATACGACCTTTTGGAAGTGCGATAGTTATCATTTGTGTAATCCTTTTTCGTTTATTAATCTTTGCATTGAGCGAAATACAAGTGTTTTATCGCAAATTCCATTTTTAAAAAATCTTGCTAAAAACTCACCGTCTCCTCCAGTAAGATAGATACTTTTATCGTAAGCGATAGCTGATATTAGCGTAACGATAGGCTTTATAATGCCATAACTTACAGCATCAGCCGTTTTTTGAGGAAATGCCTCGAGTTCGATTTGTGAGTTTAAAACTACTTTTAGTCTAGGTGAAATTTCTTCAAATGCCTTTAGTGTAGCCGTGATACCTGGCAGAATGTAGCCGCCAAGATGGATGGAGTTTGCCATAATATCAACTGTTATTGCGCTCCCTGCATCAACAACCACACCATCTTTTATCCCATAACATGCCGCAACCCTATCGATACCTATGCCTTGATATATCGTGTCAAGTTCAAAATATGGCTCAAGGTCGATAAAATTTTTAGCGTTTTTTAGGCGCTCTTTTAGACTGTCATTTACGCTTATAAAATAAACGGGTTGGCTTGAGTCGGTACTAAAATTTTCTATTTTAACACGAGTTATCTTGCCATTTTCGTAAAAAGTGGCATTTGTATTGCCGATGTCACAAAGCTTCATGGCACTTCCAGCCAGATGATGTTAGCTCATCTAATGCCTTTGAGCAAGCAGGCGAGCTGTAAAAAAGTATGCGTTTTTTTATTGCTGTATCAAATTTAGCTTCAAATTTAGTGCAAAGCTCGTTTAGGGCTTGACTCTCTTTTTTTAAAAGTCTTGATTTTGCAAAACGAAAAAAGACGATGGTATAAAAGCCCTTTAGGTCAACACCAAAAAAAATTTTGAGAGTTTTTGAGCGAGAAAACTCGCTCACATCAAGATTTTTTAGATCTTTTAAAAATATCTTTTTGCTTTCAAAAAGCTTTAAAATTTGAGTGTCCATTACTCAAAAGTCACATACTCATCATCATAGTAAAAGGCATTTTTGCCAGTAAAACTTTTATCTTCTAGCTCTCCGCTTAGTTCAAAAATTTGTGCACTATTTAAGTTTGTATCTGTTTTTATAAGATAGCCAGTTTTTTCGACTATGTAAAGGTTGTCATTATGTGCTGTAACATCTGAAAAAATAGCAAATTTGAAATATTTATCAGTTATTTTATTTAGCTCAAAGTCAAGCTTTGTTATCTTGCCATCTTTTTGCAAGACAAAGATATTGTTATTATGAACTATTGTATCTTTTATCTCGCCGTCAAAGTAGGTCGTTTTTGCTGGATTTATCGAGATAACGCGCTTTGCAGTAGCCGCGAACATGTAATCACCAACAACATCTAAAAATGTAATATTGTTAAAGAAATTTTCTGAGCTTACTACGATGTCACTTATGATTTGCGATGTTGCTTTATTTACGATGTAAATTTTACCATCAAGTGATGGGTAGATGATGATGGTGTTTAGAAAAAACGGAGCTGCAACTCTTGAGTCAACGGCTGAAATTTCACTTGAGCGATACTCCATTAGTGTAATTGCATTATAAATATCAATAAGGTATATATGGTTTGTGGCGCTTACAGTAGCTAGCAAATTTCCTTCAATATTTGCTGAAACTATGGCTGCTGGAAAAGAACGGATAAAAATTTCAGCCCCTGTTGTGTCAGTTACTTTTAAGTCTCCCTGTATGTTTGTGGAGATGACCTTGCCCTCGTTCTTGTTTAGAAGAAAGTAACCTTTTTCTAGTTTTACATCATTTTCAAGACCATCTTTTGTTATGACGCTACCGTTTTTTAGTGTTGCACCACCATTTGTAACATGCGTGATTGATGCGGGTAGATCTTTTGATAGTCTTATGTCCCCATCTATTTTTTCGGGGTCAAAATACTCTCTTTTTGAGTTACAACCAGCTAATACAAATGCCGAAATCACGGCAAGTAGTAGTATTTTTTTCATTGTTTTATTCCTTGATAGTGCTGTAAATTTTTAACTATATTTGCAAGAGGTGAGTCTGCGCTGATTTTGCTAAATTCGGTATTTGCCTCTTTTATTTTATTTTGTTTTAAAAGTTCGTAGCCGTCGATTAACAAACTATAATCAGCCAGTATTGCACCGCTTGCCTCACCAGCATAGGCTGAGAAAATTTGTTTTAAAAGTGGATCTATGTCAGCGCTAATAAGCGACTTTATGCCTTGTGTATCATTTTTATCTTGAAATTCTTTAAATTTTGCAAGTGCATAAAGTGAAGGAGCGTCATTTTTTAGCGAATTTAGAGCATTTATATCGTTTTCAAGGGCTTTGTTGTATGCTATATTTGTCTTTGCCATATTGCTTTGCTCTATGCTCTTTAATGCATAATATCCAACTCCCGCAACTACTGCTAAAACAGCTACGCTTATCAATGCAAATTTATACTTTTTTAAAAACCTTTCGCCCTTTATCATCCCTTCTAAAAACTGCTCTTGGGTACTTAGCTCATCTTTTATGATCTTAATATCGTCTTTTACTGCCAATTTTTTTCCTTTTTGTTTTATTTTTGGCTGTAATTGTAGCATAATAAAATTTAAAACAGCAAAAAAATAAGCTTAAATGTGATATAATGGCAACAAATTTTGATAAATTAAGGTAAATTTATGATTATTGATGATACTTTGTTAAATAAATTAGAAAAACTTTCGTCATTAAAAGTCTCAGATGATAAGCGTGAAGAGATAAAAAAACAGCTCAGTGAGATAGTAAATTTTGTCGAGGTTTTAAATGAGCTTGACTTAAGTCACGATGAGGCAGTTGTAAGTGCGATAAATGCAGCTACTCCGCTGCGCGAAGATACTCCACGGCAAAGCGATGTGGTACGCTCGATACTTGCCCATGCTCCACATCGCGAGGGCAATTTCTTTGCCGTTCCAAAAATAATAGAATAGGAGTGTTTGGTGCAAGAAAATTTGCTATTTGAAAAATTTATCTTAAAGGATGCTAGCGACCTGCACTTGGTTGCAAATTCGCCAGCATTTGTTCGGATAGATGCAAATTTGGTAGCATTAGATAATAAAAATTTATGCGATGAGGAGTTATGTGAGTTTTGTTTTTCACTTTTAAATGAATCTCAAAAGTGTGAGTTTTTATCCAAAAAAGAGCTTGACTTTTCGTTTGGGTATAAAAATTTTAGATTTAGGGCAAATTTTTACTTCGTAAATGAGTCTAAAATGGCGGCTAGCTTTAGGAAAATTCCAGCCAAAATCCCAACTCTAAGCAGCCTTAACGCACCAGATATTTTAAGGCATATCGTGTGTCGGCAAAAAGGACTTATTTTAGTAACTGGTGCTACTGGAAGTGGCAAAAGCACGACGATGGCAGCTATGTTAAATGAGATAAATGAAACTCAGGCAAAGCATATTTTAACGATAGAAGATCCAGTTGAGTTTATACATACAAATAAAAAATCACTTTTTTCGCATAGAAATTTAGGCTCAGACACAACCTCCTATGCAAATGCTTTAAAACAAGCTCTTAGGCAAGATCCAGATGTGATATTAGTCGGAGAGTTGCGCGATGCAGATAGTATGGCAGCGGCTATAAGTGCGGCAGAGACCGGACATCTTGTACTTGCCACACTTCACACAAACTCCGCGGTTTCAAGTATAAACCGCATACTTGATAGTTTTGTTGGAGCTGAGCAGGCATTGATTCAAAGTATGTTAAGTAGCTCTCTTGTTGCAGTAGTTTCACAAAATTTAGTACCAAAAATAAGCGGTGCAAGGGTTTGTGTTCATGAAATTTTGATAAACAATCAAGCTATCTCAAATCTTATCCGCGAAGGAAAGACTCATCAGATATATTCACAGATACAGTTAGGTCAAAGTAGTGGTATGCAAACGCAGGCTTTTGCACTAGTAAAAGCCGTAAATAGCGGGTTTATAACACAACAAAGTGCGTTAGAGTATGCAAATAACACACAAGAAATTTTAAATTTAAATGTAGGAATGTAAATGCAAGGATTAATGTTTTTTGATATTATCGTCATTGGTGCAATACTTATACTTGGGCTTATGGGTTTGGTGCGAGGTATTATCACTGAGTTTGCTGGACTTGTTGGACTTATAGGTGGTTTGGTGCTTGCAAGTCGTCTTTCTTCACAAGCTGGAGAGTTTATAAAGTCAAACATCTATAATATACAAAATCCATCAATGCTTGATTTTGTAAGTTTTGTTGGAGTGTGGATAGTTTTTTGGATACTATGTGTTTTGGTTGGCAAATTTCTTTCAAAGCTTGTTGGTGTAAGTGGGCTGGGATTTTTAGATAGGCTTGGAGGCTTTGTGGCTGGTAGCGCAAAGGTCTTTTTGACGCTTTCTGCGGTTTTAGCTATTATTTCAAATACCAATCTAAGCGATGAGATTGAGGAGTATTTTAAAGATAGTAAGGTTTATCCTGTTTTGCTAAATACTGGAAAATGGATAGCAAATATTGATGTAAAGGCGCTTAAAAATGATGTTGAGAATGCTATCGTTCCGCTTACAAAAGATGATAGCAAGAGCGATGAGATTATCAAAAGTGAAGTTATTATGATAGACAATAATATAACTTCGGATGTAAATGTATCAAAGGAGAATTGATGAGTATTGAAAATTTAGAGTATGACGCACTTTTAGAAAAATTTAAACGAGTGCTTCGTAATAATGGCTTAAAATATACAAAACAGCGCGAAGTTTTACTAAAAACGCTTTATAATAATGAAGAACACTTTACATCTGAAAAACTTTATATGTTTATCAAGGAGAACTATCCTGACCTGAATGTGGGTATTGCGACTGTTTATAGAACGCTAAATTTACTGGAAGAGGCTGAAATGGTAACATCTATCAGTTTTGGCTCTCAGGGTAAGAAATTTGAGCTTGCTACAAAGCCTCATCATGATCATATGATATGTAGAAAATGTGGGCTTATTATCGAGTTTGAAGATGCAGTTATAGAAAAGCGTCAGCTTGCTATTGCAAAAGAGCACGGCTTTAAGCTTACTGGGCACATGATGCAGCTATATGGAATTTGTGAAAAATGTAATAAAGATAATATAAAAGGTAAATAGTAAAAAGGGGCGATAAAAACGGTGATATTTGAAAACAAACTAGAATTACAAAGACTACAAACTGCCGAGGAATTGCGCAAAATAGGGGTTAATCCCTATCCACATTTTCTTAGGCGTGATATGGATATAACAAAATTTAAGATAAAATTTAACCACATAAAAGATACAGAAGAGCGCAAGGCAGAGGGACAATTTGTCGGCCTTGCGGGGCGTATAAAGCTTATTCGTGATGCTGGTAAGGCTATATTTGCAAACATTGAAGATGAAGATGCAAATTTACAAATTTATTTTAGCAACAAAACTCTAGATCCTGAGTGGTTTAATGTAGTAAAGAAAAATATCGAAGTTGGCGACATCGTTTATGTGCGTGGCTATGCTTTTATAACTAGGACGGGCGAGTTTTCAATGCATGTAAGTGAGATAACGCTTGCAGCAAAGGCCATCAGTCCGCTTCCTGAAAAATATCATGGACTAGTGGATATCGAGATGCGCTATCGTCAGCGCTACCTTGATATGATAATGAACCCAGAAGTTAGAAATGACTTTAAAAAGCGCTCGATAATAGTAGCAACTATACGCAGATTTTTTGAAGATAAGGGCTTTTTGGAGGTTGAAACTCCTATGATGCACCCTATAGCTGGTGGTGCCAATGCAAAGCCTTTTGTGACTTTTCACAATGCACTCGGAATTGATAGATACCTTAGGATAGCGCCAGAGCTATATCTAAAGCGCCTTATAGTTGGTGGCTTTGAAGCGGTTTATGAGATGAATAGAAATTTCCGTAACGAAGGCATGGATCTAACGCACAATCCTGAATTTACAAGTATTGAGTTTTACTGGGCATATCATACATATCACGATCTTATGGGGCTTACAGAAGAACTTTTTACAACACTAATAGATAAGCTTGATATGTCAAAGGTGATAGAATTTGATGGCATGCAGATAGATTTTTCAAAGCCTTTTGCGCGTATAACATATAAAAAAGCGTTAGTTGATATAGGCGTGCTTGATCCTGCTATTATTGATGATAGGGAGCAAATTTTAGCCAAGCTTAGAAAAGATGGTTTTGAAGCAAATGAGAAGCTAGATCTTGGGCATTTGCAAGCCGAACTTTTTGATAATTATGTTGAGAGTAAGCTTATAAATCCTACATTTATCACTGACTTTCCAATCTCCATAAGTCCGCTTTCAAGAAGAAATGATAAACATCCTGATATAGCTGAGAGATTTGAGCTATTTATCGCTGGGCGTGAGCTTGCAAATGGGTTTAACGAGCTAAATGATCCGATCGATCAATACAACCGTTTTGCTGGACAGATAGATGCTAAAAATGCTGGCGATGATGAGGCGCACGAGATGGATGAGGACTATGTTAGGGCGCTTGGATACGCTATGCCACCAACTGCTGGAGAGGGCATTGGTATTGACCGTCTTGTAATGCTTTTGACAAATAAAAAATCAATCCGTGATGTCGTGCTTTTCCCTGCTATGCGACCACTGAAAAATGAAAACCAACTAAAGGAGAGCAAATGAGTTTAGAAAATTTTGATAAGTCGATATATGGCCTTGTAAATTTGGAGTTAAAGCGTCAATGTGACCATCTTGAGATGATAGCAAGTGAGAATTTTACATACCCAGAAGTCATGCAAGTCATGGGCTCTATCCTTACAAATAAATATGCAGAGGGCTATCCTGGTAAAAGATATTATGGTGGTTGTGAGTTTGTTGATGAAATTGAAAAAATAGCCATTGATCGTTGTAAAGAGCTTTTTGGTTGCGAGTTTGCAAATGTTCAGCCAAACTCAGGTTCGCAGGCAAATCAAGGCGTTTATGGTGCGCTTTTAAATCCAGGCGATAAAATTTTAGGCATGGATTTAAGTCACGGTGGACACCTTACACACGGTGCAAAGGTAAGCAGTTCTGGTAAAATTTACGAGAGCTTTTTTTACGGCGTGGAGCTTGATGGTCGTATAAATTATGAGCGAGTTCTTGATATAGCAAAGATAGTAAAACCAAAGATGATAGTTTGCGGTGCCAGCGCATACACTCGTGAGATTGAGTTTAAAAAATTCCGTGAAATAGCCGATGAAGTAGGCGCGATACTATTTGCCGATGTAGCTCACATCGCTGGACTTGTCGTAGCTGGTGAACATCAAAACCCATTCCCACATTGTGATGTTGTAAGCTCTACAACACACAAAACACTTCGTGGACCAAGGGGTGGTATCATAATGACAAACAACGAAGAGTATGCTAAAAAGATAAATTCTAGTATCTTTCCAGGTATCCAAGGTGGACCGCTTGTGCATGTGATAGCTGGAAAGGCTGTTGGTTTTAAACACAACTTAAGCCCAGAGTGGAAAGTTTATGCAAAACAAGTTAAGGCAAATGCGAAAATTTTAGGCGAAACCCTTGTAAAACGAGGATATGATCTAGTGAGTGGGGGCACGGATAATCATTTGGTGCTTATGAGCTTTTTGACAAAAGAATTTAGTGGTAAAGATGCTGATATAGCACTTGGTAATGCTGGCATTACTGTAAATAAAAACACCGTTCCTGGAGAAATCCGTAGTCCATTTGTTACAAGCGGTATTCGCGTAGGAAGCCCTGCGCTTACAGCTCGTGGCATGAAAGAGACTGAATTTGTGCTAATTGCAAATAAAATAGCCGATGTACTTGATGATATAAACAACATCCAAGTTCAAGAAAGGGTTAAAGCCGAGCTAAAAGAGTTAGCACATCAGTTTATAATCTATGATAAGGCGATGTTTTAATGCAAAGTATAGATACCGCACTAATTAAAATGATAACCACGCACTATTATATAAAGCGTGATAGTATCGTAAACAAGATCGAGTATAAGGGCAAGCTATTTTTTGACAAATTTGAGCGTGTGAATGAGATGTTAAACTATAAGGTTATCCAAGATCACGAAGCTGGCAAGATAGTTGTGGCTCACTCTTTGATAAATCAGTTTGATAAAGTTGAAAATATAGTTTTTGACTATAATGGACGCACACCAGAGCGCTTTTGGCATAGAGCCCAGCTCTTGCTTCGTGAAGAAGGCTTTATAAATTTTACTGCCTATAAAAGCAAAACAGAGGGGCATTTGCATCTTTATGTTCATAAGGGACATACAACATTTAGCGAGGCCTGCCAGCTTGCAAATATGCTAAGTGCAAAGCTTTTACAGCGCCTTCCAAAGGAGTGGAAGATGTTTCCAACGATAGAGATGCCAAAAGAATTTAACATCCTAGCGTTGCCATACGAGCTTTATCAAAAAGAGCGCGGTGCAAGCTGGTCAAAACATATGTAAGGAAATTTTATGCAGATAAACAACGAACTAAAAGATATTTTATTGGAAAAAAATGACAACAGTGGTACTAATGTAAAGAAAATTTTGCTTATCGTTGCGGCTGCGGTTATATTGTTTTTAGCAGTTATTGTTGTGATGAAATTTATAAACAGCGATCCAGAGGCAAAAACAAGTGCAAATGTCGAGATTGATTCAAGGCTTGTTTTGCCACCAGCTCCAAGCCAGGATCAAAATTTAGCACTAAATCAGCCTATGGCTACCCAGCCAGCATCAAAGCCGCAAGATGTAAGCGAGAGAAAAAATGATGAACAGCTTTTTGAGCAAGTGCCGATTATGCCAGAAGGGAAAAGCCAAGATGACTTTGAGGATATGGTTAAAAAGCTAAAGGGCAAGAGTGAAACCGATACAAGCAAAAATGATGCGACTCAACAAAAGCCTGAGCCAAAACTAGTTATAAAAGCAGTAGAAGAGCCAAAGCCTGAGCTTACTAAAAAGGTTGAAGTAAAACCAGAACCTGAAGCTAAAAAAGAGGAAGTAAAAAAAGAAGAGCCTAAAAAAGTTACCAAAGAGCAGCCAAAGCCAGCTGCAAAGCCAGAGTCTAAAAAAGAGCCTGCAAAAACAACTACAGCAGCTGTTAGTAGTTCAAAAGGAGCCTATGTTCAAGTTGCGGCTATCTCAAAGCCAACCCCTGACACATCACTTACAAATAAAATTTCAGCTAAAGGCTATAGCTATACAACTGTTAAAGCTGGCAATATGACAAAGGTTATAGTTGGTCCTTTTAGTGAGGATAAAATTCAAAACGCACTTAGTGATATTCGCAAAGACATTGCCTCTGGTGCATTTATTTATAGGATCAAATGAGAGCGTTTGCTCTTTTTGGAGATCCAGTAGCTCACAGTATATCGCCTAGACTTCATAACAAGGCGATATCTGAGCTAAATTTAAATGGCTTTTATAGTCGTATTTTATTAAAAGAGGGCTATAAGCTCATAAGTTCATTTAAGAAGCTTAGGCTCGATGGCGCTAATATTACGGTCCCACACAAGGCTTATGCCTTGCGTCTTGCCGATGTTGCCTCAAAAGAGGCTATGGCTATAGGCTCTGCCAATACTCTTGTTTTAAAAGATGATAAAATTTATGCATATAATACCGATGCCCCAGGCTTTTTGCGTTCTATAAAAGAATTTAAAGAGGTAAAAAGCGCGCTTATCATTGGTGCTGGTGGAACTGCAAAAGCGATTGCATATAGTTTGAAAAACGCTGGCATAAGTGTAGAAATTTTAAATAGAAGCAAGGATCGGTTCGCAGAGTTTGATGGCTATGAGTGCTTTACATGGAGCGATTTTAAGGTAAAATCATTTGATTTGATTATAAACTCAACTTCGGCTGGATTAAAGGACGATAGCTTGCCATTAAGTTCTGAAATTTTAACTCCATGCTTACAAAGATCAAAATTTGCTTATGATGTTATATATGCAAAACAAACACCATTTTTAAGGCTTGCAAAGTCAAATAGCTTGCTTACAAAAGATGGCTCTGATATGTTACTTTTTCAAGCCGTTTTGGCATTAAATTTATTTTATGATAATAAATTAAACGAAGAAAATATAGAAATTGCTATGCGCAAGGCTATGCAAATTTAAAATATTAACTTTAAACTATATTTTTACTTTTTAAATTTTTAAAAACTTCAGAATTATAATAAATAACCTTAAAATATCGACAAATACTATAAAATATAAAAAATCTATGATAATAAATTTTTGCGATTATTGATAATGATTTTCTTATTTTACTTAAAATAATAATTAAAAAACATATTTAAGAAATATTTTACATTAAATTGACCTTGCAATGATATAATTTTCCCGATAAAACTATTTTAGGAGGAGAAAATGAACAATTCAAGACGAAATTTTCTTAAAGCGTCTGCAGTTGTTGGGGCTGTAAGTGCAATGCCTGGCACGATAGCAAAGCTTGGTGCAAATCCACTAAGTCCTAGCGAAAAAACGGTAATGAGTTTTTGTGAAATGTGCTCATCACGCTGTCCTATAGAGGCACGCATTAGCGACGATAAAACAGTTTTTATACAAGGCAATGCAAAGGCAAGCGGAACAAAGACATCAGTTTGTGCGCGCGGAGGTTCTGGACATAGTCAGCTTTATGATCCACAACGCTTAGTAAAGCCGCTTATTCGTGTTGGAGAACGCGGAGAAAACAAATGGCGCGAAGCTAGTTGGGACGAGGCGCTTGATCTAGTTGCAAAAAAAATGCAAGAGATAAAAGAGAAGTATGGACCCGAAAGTTTTGTATTCACTGCAAAAAGCTCTCAAACTCATAAGCTTATGGTAAATTTTGCCTCTAGCTACGGCTCACCAAACTGCTTTTCACATTTTTCATGCTGCCCTATAACATATCAAATGGTGTGCGAGCATATGTATGGTGATGCTAAGTTAAAGCGTGACTTCTCTAATGCAAAGTATGTTGTAAATTTTGGACACAACCTTTTTGAGGGTATAGTTATTAGCGATGCTAAAAAACTTGCAAAATTTGCTGCTCAAAAAGATAGAAAGCTTTTGGTGCTTGATCCAAGATTTAGCGTTGTTGCTGCAAAGGCTGATGAGTGGTTGCCAGTTAAGCCAGGAACTGACTTAGCTTTTGTTATGGCGCTTATTCATACTTGGATAAAAAATGGTACTTATGATAAAAAATTCATAGAAGATTTTACTATCGGTTTTGATAAAGTTGTTGAAATGACTAAGGATACAACACCTGAGTGGGCTGAAAAAATAACTGGCATAAAAGCCTCTGATATACAAAGGATAGCAGCTGAAATTTGGGCAGCTGCGCCAAAGGTTATCATCGACTTTGGACATAAAACAACAACAGCAAAAGCTGAGTATATGAGAACTAGAGCCATAATGACTGCAAATGCAATGATGGGTAACTGGGAAGTTAAAGGTGGTTTGTTTAGTGGTAAAAACGCTAAAAAATACAACAAACTTGTAGGCGAAAACATCATTGATGAGCTTGCAAATCCAGATAAAGACTTTAAAGTTCCAAAGGTTCAAAGACTTGACTTTGCTGGAGAAGATGGCAGACATAAGTTTGTAAGTAGAAGTCACGGGGTTTTGATGGATATCCCTCATGCTATTTTAAGCGAAAAACCGTATCCAATAAAAGGCTGGTTTAATATCCGCTTTAACCATCTTATAAATGTTGCAGAAACTGAAAAGGCTATAGAGGCTATGAAAAAGCTTGACTTTATCGTTGTTAGCGATGTTTATATGAACGATATGGCAACTTTTGCTGATGTAATCCTGCCTGAAAGCACATATCTTGAGCGTGATGAGGGTATTGAAGATAAGTCAAGTTTAAAACCAGCTTATATGATACGAAATAAAGTTGTAGATCCGGTCGGTGACACTAAAGATGGAGCAACTATCTTTAGAGAGCTTGCACGTCGCATGAAGATTGATGAGCTTTACAAATGGAATAATATGCGTGAGTGGCGTATGCAACAAGTTAAAGGTAATGTTGAGTTGCTTGCCAAGTTAGAAAAAGATGGATATGTTAGTTATGATGTGCCGGGGATTTTATTCCGAGATAAAGATAGTGTGGCAAAATTTGTAGCTAAATATCCACAAACAGCTCAGTATGTAGGCGAAAATGGACTTATGGACTCTCAAGCTAAGTTAAAAACAAAAAGTGGCAAGATAGAGCTATTTAGCGAGCAAGTTGAAGCACAGTTTCCTGGATACGGCTGTTTAAATACTGAAGGTATGGATGTTTATGATGGTCATGAGCTTTGCTTAATGACAGGTAAGACGCCTATTCATACAAATGGTCACACCCAATCAGTTCCATATTTAAATGATTTAATGAACGATGCACCTATATGGATACATCCAAAAACAGCTGCAAAGCGCGGGATAAAAGATGGAGATGATGTTGTTATTAAGAACCAATTTGGTAAACAAAATGGTAAAGTTATGCTAACTGAGGGCATTCGTGAAGATACGCTATTTTTGTATCACGGATTTGGTCACATCACGCCAGCACTTGGCAAAATTCACATGGTAGGTACAAACCAAAGTGTGTTGCTTAACCCAGAAGAGGGACCTGTGGCTGCTACGATGGTTACAAATGTCGGTGTTGAGATAGTTAAGGCGTAAGGGAGATAAGATGAAAAAGTATATGATGATTCATGATGAAAATTTATGCATAGGCTGTCAAGGCTGTTCTGTCGCTTGTAGAAGTGAAAACAATGTTCCTAACAACCTTTATCGTTTGCAAGTTCATACAAAAATGAGCGGCACATTTCCAAAGCTAAAAATGGACTTTTTGCGCCATAGCTGTGTTATGTGTGAGGATGCGCCTTGTGTTGAAGTTTGTCCTACTGGAGCAAGCTTTAAGACAGCAGATGGTATCACTTTGCTTGATGATAGAATTTGCGTTAGCTGTAAATACTGTATCCTTGCTTGCCCTTATGATGCTAGATTTGTCTTACCAGATGGAAACATTGGCAAATGTACATTTTGTCATGAAAGCCGCCTAGCACGCGGTGAGGAGCCAGCTTGTGTAACTGTTTGTCCAACAGACGCACTTGTATTTGGAGATGCAAATGATGAAAACTCAAAAATTTCAAAGATGTTAAAGGAAAAAGAGGTTTATTACCCAAAAGCCGAGCTTGGCACACATCCACGCCTTGCTATGGTCGCAAACACAAAAGGAGGACACAATGAATAATATGTGGGGAAGTATGGCTCAATATGGCGAAATTTACTGGCCGTGGCCAATCGCACTTTATCTATTTTTGGCTGGTCTTAGTGCTGGTGCTGCTATCGTTGCAGTCCTTTTAAAGTGGCAAGGTAAAACTGGGGCAAATTTTAAGAGTGCCGTTTTGCTAGCACCTATTGCTATCATTGTTGGTCTTGCTCTTTTGGTGCTTGACCTTGGGAAGCCACTTAGTTTTTACTGGATATTGTTAAAGTATAACTTTACATCAGTTATGAGCATCGGTGTTGCGCTTCTTTTAGTTTATACACCGATAGTTGTTGTTTATGCACTTTTTGCCTACAAAGACCTTGCTATCTTGGCTCCATTTAAAGGCTTGATAAGTTCACTTGAAAAGGCTTTGGCAAAACTTTGTGAAATTTTAATCCTCCCACTAGCCATTGGTGTGGGCGTTTATACAGGCTTTTTGTTAAGTGCTGTAAGTAAAATTTTACTTTGGGATACGCCTATCCTACCTATATTGTTTTTGGTTTCTGGACTTAGTTCAGGTATAGCTGCCAGCGTACTTTGTGGTGCAATATTTGGTAAAGAAAAAGATGAAAGTACATTTAAACTTTTAAAGCTTGATATGTTTGTTATAATTGTTGAATGTTTGCTTTTAGTTGCTCTTTTTGGCTATCTTTACTCATCAGGTTCAGCAGGTGCAGAAGTTGCTGGTAAGGCGCTTACAAATGGTGCATTAGCTGTGATGTTTTGGGTGTTCGTTGTTGGCTCTGGTATGGCGCTTCCAGTTGTCATAGAGCTGGCAAATGGCGAGAAGATGAGTAAAAATTTAATCATTTTTAATACTTTTATTGTTATACTTGGTGTTATTTTGCTAAGATATTACATAGTCTATGCAGGACAGATGTAAGATTTTGATACCCATCATTTTGGTGGGTATCACTTTTAGCAACAACACTTAAAGGATACATTTGAAAATTTTACTTATGGAAGATGACCTTGGTTATCAAGAGAGTGTTAGTGAGTATTTAACATCACTTGGCTATGAGGTCGATACAGCGGGTGATGGCGAGACTGCTTGTGATAAAATATCAAAAAATATCTATCAACTTTTTATACTCGATGTTAAGGTGCCAAACATAAATGGCTTTGAAGTTTTAAAATTTATAAAAAGTATAGGTCTTCAAACACCTATAATGATGATGACTTCGCTTGTTGATATAAACGATATGGCGATAGGCTATGAGCTTGGCTGTAACGAATATCTTAAAAAGCCGTTTGAGCTTGCTGAGCTGAAATTTCGTGTGGGCGAACTTATGAGAAAATACTACAGCCTTGGCGATAAAAATTTTATAGCACTTGATATGGATTTTAACTATGACGCTATAAAAAGACAACTTTTAAAAGATGGCGAGGTGATTGAGCTTAGTGCAAAAGAGCTTGAGATAGTAAGTTATCTTGCTGTAAATGCTGGAAATTTTATCAGCATAAATGAGCTAAAAGAGAAAATTTGGGGCGATAAAGAGATAAACGAAGCCGATATAAGGATGCATGTTTTAAAAATTAGACAAAAAACTTTGAGTGATTTTGTAATTTCAAAACGACATTTTGGCTACAAAATCGATGGAAAAAAATCTTAAAATTCCAACGATTGCCGTTATTATTATAATGGCACTTTTTGCTTTGCAAAGCTTTTGGATAATAGTGTCAAGCCAAAAAGAGGAAGTTTCAAATAATATTTTTGGTATGATGCGTTTTGAAAAGCAGGTTAGGCGCAACTTTGAAAATGGTCAAATTTTGCCTGACTCTCTTATTTACAAATACGCACTTTATGACTCAAATGATACTATATACTTTTCAACACTTCAGGACCTGCACAAGGAGCGAACAGAAAAAAATTTTATAAAAGATGGAGTTTTATATTATAAAGATTTTTTCTTTTTAAAAGAGAGACCTTTTTTTATAATTATAGCCAGTGAGTTAAATGTAAAGCGTGAAATTTTTATCGTCTCTCTTACGCTAGCACTTGCTCTTTTGGTTGTTAGCATAACTATTTATCTACTTTTTGTTACAAGCGTAAAACCTTATAAGCAAGCACAAAAATATCTAAATGACTTTTTTAATGACGCTATGCACGAGCTAAAAACACCACTTGGTGTCGCTAAGATAAATCTTGAAATGCTTGGTGTTGAGAACAAAAACACAAAGCGAATTTCAAACGCACTAAAGCAAATGCAGCTGCTGTATGATGATGTGGAATATTATATTAAGCGTGGATATATAAAATTCCCAAGCGAACATATCAATTTATGTGAGTTTGCACGCGAGAGAGTAAGATTTTTGGCATCTTTGGCTGATACTAAACGCATTAAGATAGTTTATGATATTGAAGCAAATTTATATGTTTTTATAAGCAAGATAGCCCTTCAAAGGCTCGTTGATAATACTATAACAAACGCTATAAAATATAGTCCGCAAGACACCAAGATCATTTTGAGTATAAAAAAAGATGAGGGTAGGGTGGTGTTTAGTGTTGAGGACTTTGGTAGTGGCATAAAAGATGTGAAGAAAATTTTTAGACGATATGAGCGTGAAGATAGTGTGCAGGGTGGTTTTGGGATCGGGCTAAATATAGTTGAAGAGATATGTGTAAAAAATGATATTATCTATAATGTAAGAAGTGAACTTGAAAAAGGAAGCAAATTTTCTTATAAACTAAAACTTGCTTCTTTATCTTAAGTGTTTTACTTAAG
>NZ_JAXUAA010000005.1:0-148637 GCF_050586305.1 Campylobacter australis
GTTGTTATTATCCTAGCTAGCTTGTTGTTTTTAGTGTTTGGTGTGAAATTTTATCATGAAGTTAAAACTCAACTTGTAAATTTATCCGATGTTAATAAAATCACAACAGCACAAAACATCGTAAAGTCTTTTGACGCATGGATAAATGAGCGTACAAATGCACTAAGTGTAATTTCTAAAATTATAGAAAACTCGTATTTATTAGACGATGAAAATGAGTTAAATTCCATTTTAAAAACCATGCTCGTGGTTTCTAAAAATTTTGATATGGTTCAGATTTTAAAAAATGATGGCGAAATTTATGTAAATGGCGAACGATATAAAGATGAGTCTGTCGTTCCAAAATCAGAGCGAACAAACCTTCTTTGGTATATACAAACCATTCAAACAAATGCTTCCACTATAAACTATATGCCAAATCACACCATCTTAAAAGTCCCAACGATCAATATCTGCGTACCAAACCATAAAAACTCAGATGTCGTGGCTGTGCTTTGTGGAGTTGTAAAGCTTGAAGATATTTTTACAAACATTAAAAATTTCGAGCTAGCACAAAATGTCTATGCTTTTTTACTAACGCACAACGGCGAAATTTTAACCAAAATGGATAATGAAGATACTAAAAATAAGATAGAATATCGCACAAAAGAGATGTTTTTAAACCAAAGCGATGTAAGTGGCTTTACGATAGATAGTAGTTTTATCTCGCTTTCTGAGATACCAGACCTTAACTGGTACATCGGTGTTGGTGCGTCTGAGTCAAGACAGATGAGTGAAATTTTAGCCTTTGCCCAGAAAAACTCACTAACTTTGCTTAGTGCTTTTATCTTGCTCATTTTATTTGCAAATTTTTTACACAACTACATGCATAAAAGGCTTAGAGATAAAAACGAAGAGTATGAAATTTTATTAAAACATAAAGCTAAAATGGCAGAAACAGGTGAGCTAATAGCAGGTATAAATCATCAGTTTATTCAGCCTGTAAATTCACTAAATATCATGATCTCATCGCTTTTAATGCTAGAACAAGAGGGGAATTTGGACAAAACAATGTTGCGTGAAATTTTACGAAGTGGCGAAGGCTCTGTAAAAATGCTTAAGGACACGATAGAGATATTTAGAAATTTTTATAAAACTAGCGAAAATATCGATAGCTTTAGCCTAAAGCAAAGCATAAAAAACCTACTCATGCTTATGCATACTGAGCTTAGCCGAGCAAATGTAAGTGTTGTCGTAACAGAGTTTGATGATGTGCTTCTTAGACAAAAGGAGAATATAATCCAGCAAATTTTGCTTATACTCATTCATAATGCAAAAGATGCTGTTGTTGAAAGATATGCTGATGACATCACAAAAAGGCAAATCATCTTAAATGCAAAGATCGATGAAATGCAGTGTAGAATTTGCGTCATTGAAGGCGGCATAGGCGTTAGTAAAGATATGGTTGATAAAATCTTTAACGCACCAAAAACTACGAAAAAAACGGGTAATGGCATAGGTCTTTACTTTGGTAAAAAGCTGGCAAATGAAAAAATAAACGGCGACATAGCCTTAAAACAAATGGCAAACCCAACTATCTTTGAGCTAAGCTTTCAAAGAAATTTAGAAAATTTGATATAAGTTAAAGGATAAAAATGCAAGCTGATACGCTAAAATTGCTCTCAAATACAAGTGTGCTAATCGTTGAAGATGATACTATGGCGCGCACTTTGATACAAAATGCGCTAAAGCCTTACTGCAAGGCTGTTTTTGTCGCAGGCGATGGATATGAGGGCGTGGATAGTTTTTCAAAAAATACCCCAGATGTTATACTCACAGATATTCACATGCCTATGATGAATGGCTTTGAGATGATGAAAAATATCCTAGCCATAAAGCCTCATCAAAAATTTATCGTCTTTACAAGTTTTGACACTGACAACAACTTACTAAAAAGCATACAAGCAGGAGCTGCAATGTTTCTTAAAAAGCCTATCGATATGCAAGTGCTTCGCTCCATGCTACTAACCCTTAGTGCAAAAAGCGAGGAAAAGTTAATTAAAATCGATGAAAATTTAAGTATAAATTTGCAAAAAGAGAGAATTTTTAAAAATGGAAATGAAGTTTATCTAACTTTTTTACAAAACAAACTTTTTTGGTTATTTGCTTACAACCTAAACAAGCTCGTAAGTTATGAGATGATAAGTGAATATGTCTATGAAAATGAACCCGTTAGTAAAAGTGCTATACAAAATGTTATCTTGCGACTTAAAAAAGAGCTTGGCATAAAGATAAAAAATATCTCAGAGGCGGGGTATATGTTAACTTCGGTAGAGTGAGCTAGTCCAGAGCAAGGAGAGAAGCTCTGGACTAAATTTAGCTATTTAAAAGACTGCGCAAGGTCTATTACTAAAGCTCTATAACCTATGATATTTCCACCGACCATTTTTATCTCAAGCTCAGGCTTATCTGTTCCATATGTAAATTCATACAGATACGGGGTAAGTTGCGCTTGACCTTTTCTAAATGCTACCAAATCACCCATGCCAGCTGTTGCGCTATAAACCATCATAGTATCAGTTTTTGGCATATACTCAGTCACAGAGGTTATAGGACTATACCACTCAAGACCTCTTTGTTTGCCAAATTCCCAAACTTGTTTAACAGTCATATTTTTCTCATCTACTTCGTATTCAACCGCACGGCTATACTTTTGGCTAACTAATGCAGGCTGTTCCATCCCGCGGCTATCGCCATTGTCAAATGTGCTTACATGGCGTATCGCACCTTTTGATTTTTCTGGGATAACATAGGCGGTATGCTGAGTCCAAGACCAATCAAACCCACCTTTAGCATCAAGATATCCAGGACATTTTGATCCGCTAGCCTCACAAACTATCTCTTTGCCATCTTTATCGACTGGTTTTAAAAGATACTTTTTAAACTCATCGCTCCAACCTTCAGCACTACCAAGTATCCATTTTATCTTTTTATTTCGTGTAATTTTTATGACCGCACTTTGATGGCGTGAGCTAATGATGATACTATCATCGTAAGGATCATAATTTACACTATTTACATGAGCCCAGTTTCGTCCTGTTCCAACACCAGTAACATCACCCCAAGGCATACGATCGCCCTCAAGCTCCTCTTTTGATACTGTTTGTCCTGCCTTATTTGCATCGACATTTAAGCATACCGCACCTTGATCCATAGCAAGTATATTTACATCTCTATATGGGTCTAAAATTTCATAAAGTCTCCACTCATCTATGACATTACCATCTCGGTCAAGCTCTACGATGACATCACGAACGGTGCGAACATTTTTACCGTCCTTTCTTTTTGTGTCAGCGCTTGCTACGCGAAGCAAATATGTTCCTTTTGGTGTCTCTTCAAGGTGATGAGAAAAGTCGATATAGCCACGAGGAAGCATTCTGTCAAATACCTTGCGTCCCATAAGGTCATATTTTTTATAGGTTTGACCTTGACCCCATATTATGTCGCCATCTTTGCTTTGATCAAAGCCCATAAGATTGCCTTTTTTGCGAAGATCCCAAGTATCTCTAAATTTACTAACATCAAGCTGCCACCTAATGTCCCCATTTGTATCTATCATCCAAATTTCGCTCTCATAATCCCACTCAAGCGCACCGCCAGCTGGGAAATTCCAAACAGCTTGTGCTGCGTTTGGCATGGTTGAGCTTAGGTGATTCATAAGGTAAAGGTTGTTTTTTACTTTTTTACTTGCAGGCACTATAACTTCAGCTTTTGGGAGAAAATTCTTCTGATTTGTGCCCGAGCCATAAGTTGTTATAGGTGGTGCATAGATAGAGTATGTTTCGGTTATCTTTTCAGACTTATCTCTGCCGCCTGGTGCAAATTTTGTATAACTAACTTCAACTTTATTTACATAATCAGGATACATACCAAAAACCGGTATCCCACCGTGCTGCATAGCTTTTTGATCTGATACCTCATAGATTATATCAACACCCTTTTCGCCCTTGCCTTTTACGGTAACTTTTATATCGCCTAGGCCATAACCACCATTGTTTATGATAGCAGTTAATGGAGCAACGCCATAAGGATTCATGACAACAGCACCTATTTTGCCAACAGCGTTAAATGTCTTTGGTCCACTAGCGCCACCAGCAGCTAGGGAGTAAGAGACACTACCAGAGATAAGCAAACCAGCAACAAGTGCTGAACTTAGAAATTTATTCATGGTTTTTCCTCCTAAGAAAAATTTTAATTTGTGTAATCATAAGAAATTTTTTGACTAAATATTGACATTAAAATTAAAAAAAGCTTAACTTATATATAATACTCATTATCTTAAGAAAAAGGCTTTAAAATTTTTAAAAATATAAATACAAATAC
This sequence comes from Campylobacter australis, assembly GCF_050586305.1. Taxonomy (NCBI): domain Bacteria; kingdom Pseudomonadati; phylum Campylobacterota; class Epsilonproteobacteria; order Campylobacterales; family Campylobacteraceae; genus Campylobacter; species Campylobacter australis. The sequence goes on from NZ_JAXUAA010000005.1 coordinate 4,363, forward strand.
AAAAAACTATATTCTTATATTTTTAGCAACAATTTTTGTTATTTTACTTGGCATTAGTGTTTATGAGGATTCAAAAGAGCGTATAAATGCACTTTCAAATAAGACAAAAGTTATCATGAGTCAAAACATTTTGGGTGCATTTCATGCATGGTTTGGTGAGCGTATAAGCATGCTTGAGCGAGCTTCAAAGTATATAGAGTATTCAAATATGCTTGAAAATGAGGAAAATATAAATAACTTTTTAAATGTATTTGCGGCTAACTCGCCAGAATTTGACCTTATTCAGCTTCAGTCTGAAAATGAGGATATTTGGGCTGGCGGACATAAAATTCCACGCGGTAACTCTACTACAATCAGAGAGGGACTGCTTTGGTATGCAGAAACAAAAATGCTTAAAAAACCAACTGTAAATTTTATGCCAAAACATTATGTTTTAGGTCAAGAAACGCTAAATTTTTGTGTGCCAAATTTTTATAATGGAGAATTTAAAGCCGTTTTGTGTGGCATAGTTAAGATAAATGCCATTTTTGAAAAGATGAAAAATTTTAAAATCCCATCAAATTCGTATATCTTTATCGCCAAAAATGATGGCAAAATTTTAACTCCTTTTAGCAATGAAAAGCTAAAAACGCGGATTCAAACAAAATTAAATGATATGTTTTTAAAAGATAGTGTAAAAAATGAACTTAATATCGGTTCAAATTTTATAGCGATTTCTGAGATAGAATATCTTAGTTGGTTTATCGGTGCAGGAACTGACAATAAACAAGAGGCAAATGCCTTGCTTGGCGATATGGCAAAGAGTGCATTTTCGCTACTTGGCGGATTTTTACTTCTTACTCTTTTTATAAATTTACTTCATAACATCGCATATAAAAAAATAAACAAGCGAAAAGAAGAGTATGAGCTTATCTTGGCACACAAAGCTCGTATGAGTGAGATAGGCGAGCTTATAAGCGGGATAAATCATCAGTTTATCCAGCCTGTAAATTCGCTAAGACTTATAAACTCAACCTTGATTTCGCTTAAAAATGACAACAAGCTAAGTTATGAAAAACTGCAAGCAATGCTTGAAAACCAAAATAGATCTATATCGCTTCTAAGTGATACGATTGAAATTTTTAGAAATTTTTATAAAACAAGTGAAAATATAGAAAAATTTAGCATAAAACAGTGCATTAAAAACCTACTGGCACTTATGCACACAGAGCTTAGTGCTGCAAGCATTAGGGTAAATTTAAAAGATTTTGATGATAAAGAGATTATGCAGATACAAAATATAATTCAGCAAATTTTACTCATACTGCTTCATAATGCAAAAGATGCATTGTTAGAAAAATTTAAAGATGATAAAAAGCTTAGGATTATCGATATAGATGTAAAATTTAAAGAAAATAAATGTCAAATTTATGTTATTGATAATGGCAATGGACTAAGCAAGCATGTACTAGATAAAATTTTTGATACGCCAAAAACCACTAAAAAGCTTGGTAACGGTATAGGGCTTTACTTTGGCAAAAAACTTGCAAGGCAAAAGATAAACGGAGATATTTTTCTAAAAAATGATAAAAATCCAACCTGTTTTTGTTTGGAATTTGATAGTAATTTAGGGGCAAAAGATGATAAGTGTGAGCTTAAAGCTACTCTGTGAAATTTCTGTTTTAGTCGTTGAAGATGATGATATGGCAAGACAAGCCATATATGATGGACTCGAGCCTTATTGTAAGCAAGTTTGTCTTGCAAATGATGGAGTAGATGGCGTTGAAAAGTTTAATAAAATAAACCCAGATATCATCCTAACAGATATACACATGCCACTTATGAATGGCTTTGATATGATGAAAGATATTCATAAGATAAAGCCCCATCAAAAATTTATCGTCTTTACAAGTTATGATACTGACAATAATCTTTTAAAAAGTGTCAAGGCTGGGGCTACACTCTTTTTTAAAAAGCCTATTGACATAAATCAGTTGCGCCAAGCACTCATAGTTTTAACATACAAAAATGAGGAAAATTTTATAAATTTAGGCAATAACATATACGCAGACCTAAAAAAAGAGAAAATTTTTAAAGGCACAAATGAGATATATCTAACTTTTTTGCAAAATAAACTTTTCTGGTTGTTTGTGTACAATGCTTCAAATATCATAACATATGGGATGATTGAAGAGTTCGTTTATGAAAATGAACCAGTCAGTAAAAGCACCATACAAAAAAGCATATCAAGGCTTAAAAATGAGCTTGGTATAAGCATCAAAAATATACAAGATGCTGGATATATGTTAAACATTGGTGATTAATCAAGCCAAACATAAATTTTACTAAAATTTTCACACCAATTTTATACTTCGTTGCTATAATGCTACAAAACTTTTTAAAGGAGAAAAAATGAAAAAGATCGTTTTAGTAGCACTTGGTGCTTTGGTTATGAGTGGAGTTGCTTTTGCTGATATGTCTAAGGGCGAGATGAAAACCCAGATGAAAGAGAAGATGGATATGATACAAAACGATATGGGCATGAAAAAAGAGGAAATGAAAAAAGACGAGATGAAAGGCGAAATGAAAAAGGCTATGTAGTGAAAATTTTACTCATAGAAGATGATGAGATACTGCTGGAACTTACGCAAGAGTATCTTAGCGAAAATGGCTATGACATAAGCACTGCAACCGATGTAAATAGTGCCTTAGATCTAGCATATGAGCAAAAATTTGACCTTTTTATCATAGATGTAAAACTACCAAAAGGCGATGGGTTTTCTTTACTAAAAACCCTAAGAACAGCCGGTGTCAGTACGCTGGCTATCTTTACAACCTCGCTAAACACTCTTGATGATGTTGAGTGCGGATATGAGAGCGATTGTGATGATTATCTAAAAAACCATACGAGCTAAAAGAGCTTTTGCTTCATATAAAAACATTAACAAAACGCACTTTTTTGCATACAAATGATGAGTTTATAGACATAGGCAACGGGTATAAGTTTTATCCGCAAAGCAAAACCCTTAAAAAAGATGATGAAAATGTAAATATCTGCAACAAAGAGACCAAGCTTTTACTATATTTTTTACAAAATAAAAACAAGCTTCTAAGCAAAAATGAAATTTTAAACCACATATATGACTATGACGAAGAGCCTAGTGAGCTTAGTTTGCGCGTATATATAAAAAATTTACGCAAAATTTTAGGCAAAGAAAGTATCATAAACAAGCGAGGAGACGGCTATTTATATATCTGAAAAAATGCTGTAATATTTAAAATTTTATCGGTTTATTTTGTTAGCATATTTTTGTTTTTGGCTTATTTTTTTAATGATGAGTACTCAAATAAAAAGCAGATGATTATCAGCGAAGAGGTTAAAAATTTAAAAGAGATAAAAATGGGCGTGTATATGAAAGCCACCGTTAATAGCTTTGAAGATGTTGAAATTTATGCATCGCAAAAAGGCGTAAATCTTTGCATAATCTCTGAAAATAACCAAGCACTTTATCAAAATGGAACTTGTGATCTACCAAAAGAGAGTATATTTTTAAGTAATGATAGGGTAGGAATTTATGAAAATATACAAAATATGCAAGGTGAAACTAGCGAGCTTGCTAAGGCTAGGATCATAATCCTTGGCAAAGATATAAAAAGCGAACTTTTTGCGTTAAAAGCTAAAATTTTCGGTGAAATTTTAGCCATTTTATTAGCTATGCTTGCAGTTGCGTTTGTGCTGACAAGGCTTGCTTTAAAGCCACTTTATGAAAAGATAAAAGCACTAAATAACTTCATAAAAGATGCAACACATGAGATAAATACCCCGCTTAGCATAGTGCTTATGAGTACCGAAACGATGGATAAATCAAGTCTAAATAAGTGCAACCTAAACCGTGTAAACAATATAAATTTAGCCGCAAAAAGCCTGCATAATATCTGTGAAGACCTGCTTTATCTAAGATTTTAAGCCAAGCATGCGAAAAAGCATAATGATAGACTTTAAAACGCTACTTAATGAGCATATAGAGTATTTTGGAATTTTTTCGAAAAAAGAGCTTTAAATGTGAGTAAAAATTTACAAAATGCTACAATAAAAGCTAGTGAACCAGAGCTTATACGCATAGTATATAACCTACTAATAAGCGCCATAAAATATACAAACAAAGGCGGAGATATAAAGATAAAACTACAAACTCGGGCGAAGGCATGAGCAAGGAGCAAATATCTAAAATTTTTGATAGGCACACGAGATTTAACGCAAATCAAGGCGGATTTGGCATAGGGCTAAGTGTCGTAAAAGAGTGTTGTAAAAACAACAACATAAACATACAGTGTAAAAGCTCGCCAAACTAAGATACTACATTTATGCTAAGCTGGAAGTAAATTTATAATACACTTAACAAAAACCAAAAATGCCAATAGTAAAAAATCATATTTAAAATATAAAATTTAATATGGGTAGTTTTATTTAAATTTAAAAAATTTAACATATAATGTTGCTATAATTTTTGCGCAAAAGTGCAAAATAGGGGAAAATGATGCTAATAGACGGATACGGCAGGGTTGTTGATTATTTGCGGATTTCAGTTACACAGCGGTGCAATTTTCGCTGTCGTTACTGCATGCCAACAACGCCGTTTAACTGGACTCCAAAGGAGAATTTGCTAAGCTTTGAAGAGCTATTTTTGTTTATCAAAGTCGCCATCGATGAGGGTGTAAAAAAGATTCGCATTACCGGTGGAGAGCCACTAGTGCGTAAAGATCTTGATAAATTTATCGGCATGATAAGCGAGTATAAGCCCGACATTGACCTTGCGATCACGACAAATGGCTTTATGCTGCGCCACTTTGCAAAACGGCTAAAAGAGGCTGGACTAAAGCGTATAAATATGTCGCTTGATACGCTTGATAGTAAAAAGGCTGAATTTATCGCTCAAAAAGGCGTTTTACACGAAGTTTTAGCTGGTTTTGACGCGGCGCTTGAGGCAGGGCTAAAAGTAAAGCTAAACACGGTTGCGCTTAAGGGAGTAAATGACGATGAGATAGTAAGCTTGCTTGAGTTTGCGCGCGCAAATAAAAGCCAAATTCGCTATATCGAATATATGGAAAACACGCACGCCAAGGACGATCTAAAGGGGCTAAAAGCACCTGAAATTTTAAAGATCATCGGCGAAAAATACAATATCACTCAGGCTGAGAAGTTACCAAGTGCTCCAGCATCGCTGTTTAAGCTCGATGATGGCTACACATTTGGCATCATCGATCCGCACAAACACGACTTTTGCGAAAGTTGCAATCGCATACGCCTAACCGCTGAGGGTTTTTTGATACCTTGTCTTTACTTTGAAGATGCCATGAGTATCAAAGAGGCTGTTCAGCGTGGCGACATCGTAGCTGCGAGTGAAATTTTACGTAAAGTTTTGGCAAATAAACCAGAGAAAAACAAGTGGGAGATCGGCGAGCAAAGTGAGATCTCAACTCGTGCGTTTTATCAGACAGGCGGTTGATGGCGCTTAGGCTAGTTGAGAGCTTTTTAAGCATTCAGGGCGAGGGCAAATATCAAGGCAGGCTTGCTATTTTTTTGCGATTTTTTGGGTGCAATCTGCGTTGTAGTGGCTTTGGCGTTAGTGCAATTTCACCAAAAACTGGCGAAATTTTAACTGGTTGCGATACGATTCGTGCGGTTTTTAGCCACTTTGATACTCCAAAAGTAAAAAGCGCTAGCGAGCTTGTGGCGTTGGTGCAAAAATTGAGTGCAAATTTAGCCCAAAAACCCATCGTTGTCATAACTGGCGGAGAGCCACTTTTGCACCATAAAGAGCCGATATTTTTGGAATTTTTGGAACAAATTTTGCTATCAAATGAGGTGCATTTTGAAACAAATGGGACAATCTTGGTTGATTTTGCAAAATTTCCGATTTATAAAAAGTGCCATTTTGCCATTAGTGTAAAGCTCGACAATAGCGGTGAAAGCAGGCAAAAACGCATAAATGAAGATGCTTTAAAAGCTATAAAAATGCACGCAAAAGATAGCTTTTATAAATTTGTACTTTTAGGTGACGAGAGCGAAAAGGCGCAGATAGATGAAATTTTAGCCATTTGTGATAATGAAGTTTGGTGTATGCCAATGGGCTCAAGCAAACAAGAGCTGGAAAAAAATGCTAGCAATGTTGTAGATTTTGCCGTAAAACAGGGCTTTAACTACTCAGAGCGCATCCATGTTAGGATTTGGGATAAAAAAGAGGGCGTATGATAATCAGAAAAATGTTTAAATTTGAAAATGCTCATATAGTGCGGTTTTGTAGTTCAAAACGCTGCAGAACAAGCATACATGGGCACAGTTATAGGGCTGAGGTTTTGCTTAGCTCAAATTTTTTAGATAACGCTGGTATGGTTTATGACTTTGGTTTAATGAAAAAAAATATCAAAACGATCATCGATAGTTTTGATCATGCTACCACGATATTTTCGGGTGATGACGAGGGATACAAAAACGATCTAAAACGCCACTCTCAGCGTTGGATAGAAGTGCCGCAAAATCCATCCGCAGAGCAGTTTTGTCGGATATTTTTTGTCATCATCGATGAGCTTTTAAAAATTTCTATTATGCAAAATGGCGAAAAAGATGTCAAAATCCATAGTGTTATCGTACATGAAACAGACACTGGATATGCTCAGTGCTTTCAAGAAGACGCTTATAATAAACAAATGGGTGAGATAAAGCTAGACGAGATTATCTTTTCGCAAGCGATTATCGATGAGTGGGAAGATAAAGAGCTTTTTGAAAAAATAAAGAAAAAACAAGCTATTATAAATGAAAAGGATGTTTAAAATGGGTAAAATTTTAGCCTTATTTTGTGCATTCATACTATTTTGGGGCTGTTCTAATGATGATACAAATGTTCAAGAAGTGCAAAAACAAACCGAAGAAATTCCAGCCGATGTTAATATCTCACAAAGCGAAACAAATATTACAATAGATGAAAATTTACCGCCAGAGCCGGTAGTGGAGGCACCGTGAACGAGTCATTAGTATCACTTTTTACATATACTTTGCCATATCACAAAGGCTTTATGCATGGCATTTTGTTACTTTTGTTAGTTTGGCTTGGGCTCACCTTTTTTGGGGCGCAAAATAAGGCTTATGCGTTGCGTATACGATACTTTTTACCGATATATCATAGCTTTTTAGCGGCGATTATTTTTACTGGGTTTTTACTACTTTCAGTCTTTAGCTTTGTACCTAGTTTACATGTTGTGAGTATGATTTTGTGCTCAGTTGCTCTTATTGGACTAAGTGCTGTCTCTTTTAAACGCCTAAAGCGTTGTATACCTAGCCAAAATTTTACAGATTATCGTAAATTTGCCTTAAAAAGCATAGTTATTAGCATTTTGCTTGTTTTGGTGGTAGGATTTGTATGAAATTTTTATTTGAGCCAGACGCTGGCAAGGAGCTTCTAGAGCTTGTGAATGAGCCATTTTTGCACCTTAAGGCTAGACGCTTGCAGATTGGACAAAGGCTTGAGTTAAGAAATTTAAAAGATAAAAAGGCGTATTTGTATGAGATTATCTCTTTTGGGCGTAGGAGCGCTACTTTAGAGCTTGTTTTTAGCTCAATAAATGAAACAAAAACTTATCCATTGGCACTTGCTTGGGCGGTGGTTGATCCAAAAATCATCGAAAAAACTTTGCCATTTCTAAGTGAGCTTGGGGTCGGTAAGATTATATTTGTTTATACAAAATTTTCTCAGGCAAATTTTAAGATTGATATGGAGCGTTTTGAGCGTATCTGTGCGCTTTCTTGTGAGCAGTCTGGCAGAGAGAGCTTGATAGAGTTTGAGATTTTTAAAACTTTGGATGATTTTTTGGCAGTCTATAAGGATGTTGCACTTGTAAATTTTGGCGGAAAAAGCTTTGAAAGCTATAAAAATGAACTTCTTTTTATTGGTCCAGAAGGTGGCTTTAGTGCCGATGAGGTAGCAAAATTTAGCTCTTCTTACGCTCCAATGAGCAAGGATATATTGCGCTCGCAAACAGCTATAATCGCAACGGCTGCTAAGCTAGTTTTCTAAGCTTAAATTCAAACAACTTTTTGTATAATCACGGCTTACTTAAACTTAAAGATTACAAAATTTAAAGATTTTTAAAGGGAAAATTATGAAAAAAGAGATCCATCCTAGCTATGTTGAAGCTACTGTGACTTGTGCTTGTGGCAATACTTTTAAGACAAAGTCAAACAAAAGCGAGATTAGAATTGACATCTGCTCTGAATGCCATCCATTTTTTACAGGTAGCGAGAAGATAGTTGATAGTGCTGGTCGCGTAGAGAAATTTAAGAAAAAATACGCTCTAAAATAAGCCTTGATCTATTTTGTTCCTACTCCGATAGGAAATTTAAAAGATATTTCGCTCCACGCACTTGATGTTTTGCGTGGTTGCGAGAGTATCATTTGCGAAGATACTAGACTTTCAAAATCGCTTATAAATCTGCTAAATGACCGATTTGATGCGGGCATTAATATCCAAAATTTCTACTCTTTACACACTCATAATGAGCAGGATTTTTTTGAAAATTTAGATATTAAAATTTTTGATAAAGATGTTGCTTTTGTTAGTGATGCTGGTATGCCAGGCATTAGCGATCCCGGTATTTCTCTTGTTCGTTATGCTCAGCAAAATGATATAAAATATGAAGTTCTTTCTGGCTCATCTGCCTCGCTTCTTGCACTGGTTGCAAGTGGATTGGTTAATAAGGAGTTTATATTTTTGGGATTTTTACCAAACACTGGTAAAGAGCGTGCTCAAGCTATCCAAAATGCTTTAAACTTGGCATATCCAGCTATAATTTATGAGAGTCCAAAGCGAATTTTAGCCCTTGTTGAAAGTATTAAAAAACTTGATGAAAATAGAGAGATCTTTTTAATAAAAGAGGCAACAAAAAAATTTGAAACAAAATTTAGAGCAAGTGCTAAAAAAATGGTTGAAATTTTATCTTGCGCAAATTTAAATGGCGAGTGGTGTGTAGTGGTTGATAAAAGCAAAAATGTATCAACTGAAACCATTGGCATTAACGATATAAAAGAGCTTGATATCGCCCCAAAAATCAAAGCAAAACTACTTGCAAAGATTAGCGGTGAAAACGCCAAAAAAATCTATGAAAATTTAATCTCACAAAAATTCTAAAACTACACATAATATAAAATTTTTATAAAAAATAAGTAAATTTTTACTTGATTTTAGCTATCATCTCACGCATGATAATATATGGAAAACAGCTATTTTTACACATTTTAAACAACCATGCCGACAAGATCAAAGAGGTCTATCTGGCAAAAGAGTGCGACAAAAAGCTCTTTGGTAAGATTTGCGGTACAGGTGCGATAATAAAGCGAGTTGATAACCAAAAAGCGCAATCTATGGCGCATGGTGGCAACCATCAAGGTTTTTTAGCCAAGGTTGCAGAGTATGAGTTTGCCACATTTTCGCAGGTAAAAAAACTTGATCGTATTGCTGTATTTTACGGTATTAGTGATGTTGGAAATATCGGAGCTATGGTACGCTCGGCTTACGCGCTTGGTGTTGAGGGTGTTGTTGTGGTTGCTAAAAATATAAATATAGAGGGCGTACTTCGCGCCAGTAGTGGGGCTGCGTACGAGCTTCCGATAGTGCTTTTTGAGGATGGACTAACGCTTATAAATGAGCTAAAGCAAGCCGGTTTTTGTACTTATGCAACAGCTAGCGGTGGGAAAAATGTTAGCGAGATAAAATTTAAAAATCGTACCGCCTTAATAATGGGTAGTGAAGGCGAGGGGATACCAAAGAAAGCAGTCGCAAAATGTGATGAATGCATTGGTATAAGCCTTAAAAATGGTTGGGATTCGCTAAATGTAAGTGCTGCATTTGCGATAATTTGTGATAGGATGATTAATGAATGAACTTGGAATTTTAAAAGATGTTGGACTAAAAGAGGTTGCGAGAAAGACGCATATTGAGCCTGATTTTTTGCAGGCTATCATAGAAAAGGACTTTCAAAAGCTTTCAAGGCTAAATGTTGCTGGCTATATCAAAATTTTACAGCGCGAGTATGGCATTAGTCTTGATGAGTGGCTTGCTGAGTTTGATGAGTACAAAAAGCAGCACAATATAGACAATAAAAAACCAAAAGTAAGCCCAAAAATTCCTGCCTATACAGCTACTGGTGTTCCGACAAAAAGTGTGAGTGGAGGCTCTTTGGGTTGGATATTGTGGCTTTTTATTTTAGCACTGTTTTTGGGTGTCGCATACTATTTTGACGCACATAAATATATAGAGAAATTACCACAAATGTTAGAGGATAAAAACGAAAGTGCGAGCTATACAAGCGCAACAGTTGTGCAAGAAGTTAAGAAAAATATGAATATCATTGAAGAAAACACAACAACTGTTATAATTCCAAAAGATGAAAACACTAGTATGAAAATCTCTCTTAATCAAAATTTAAGCGAAAAAAATACAACTACTAGCAGTGAAAAAAATACAACCATAGTGCCAGTTATTGCGCAAAAAAAAGATGAAAATAAGACCGAAATAACTGAGATTATCGAGCAGCAAGCTGTAAAAAAGAGTGAGAATAATGTCACTAGTACAGTTGGTTCTGATGTTGGGATTACTATATTAAAAACCGATAGTGCAGTCTTTGTTCCAAAGGCAAAAATTTGGTATGGAGTTATCGAGCTAGCAAATGGAAAGAAATTTTCAAGAACATCTGATGAGCCTCTTGATATTGATATGCATTCAGAGCTTTTAATAGTCTTTGGAAATGGAAATATAGAACTTCGGACAAAAAATGGAACTAAAAAATTTGATCCGGGTCGTGCGGCTAGGTTTTTAGTGACTGGTGGAGAGATAAGGTCAGTTAATTATGATGAGTTTGTAAAACTAAACAAAGGAAAGTCGTGGTAAGCGACTTTTAAAAATTTAAAGGCTCAAAAATGTTTGATGAAATTCGTTTTAATACGATTGAGAGGTTGCCAAACTATGTATTTGCCGAGGTCAATGCCATAAAGATGGCTGCGCGCCGTGTAGGAGAGGACATCATCGACTTTTCTATGGGAAACCCAGAAGGCAGAACGCCACAACACATTGTTGATAAACTCTGCGAAAGCGCACAAAAAGATAAAACTCATGGCTACTCCGCAAGCGCTGGAATTTACAAGCTGCGCCTTGCGATTTGCAACTGGTATAAGCGAAAATACGGCGTAAATTTAGATCCTGAAACCGAAGCAGTCGCCGTCATGGGAAGCAAAGAGGGCTTTGTGCATCTTGCCCAAGCCGTGGTAAATCCAGGCGATGTAGCAGTCGTGCCAGATCCAGCATATCCGATCCACACACAAGCATTTTTGTTTGCTGGCGGAAGCGTGGCAAAGATGCCACTAAAATATAACGAAAAATTTGAGATAGATGAGAATAAATTTTTTGAAGACTTAGAGCATACGATCCATTCAAGCTCACCACGCCCAAAATATGTCGTGGTAAATTTCCCACATAACCCAACGACCGTAACCGTGCAAAAGAGCTTTTACGAGCGACTTGTAGCGATGTCAAAACAGGAGCGTTTCTACATCATTTCTGACATAGCTTACGCTGATCTTACATTTGATGGCTATAAAACGCCAAGCATTTTTGAGGTCGAGGGCGCAAAAGATGTCGCTGTGGAGTGCTATACGCTATCAAAAAGCTATAATATGGCTGGCTGGCGTGTGGGCTTTATGTGCGGAAACAAACGCCTTTGTGCCGCACTTAAAAAGATAAAATCATGGGTTGATTATGGTATGTTTACGCCGATTCAAGTTTCAGCTACGATAGCGCTTGATGGTGATCAAAGTTGCGTTGATGAGATCTGTAAAATTTACGAAAAACGCCGCGATGTGATGCTTGAAGCATTTGAAAATGCTGGCTGGAAGATGAATAAGCCAAGCTCAAGTATGTTTATCTGGGCGAAACTTCCTGCAAATTTCTCACACATGGGAAGCTTGGAGTTTTCAAAACAGCTTTTAACAAAGGCGCAAGTGGCAGTTAGCCCTGGTATCGGCTTTGGCGAAGGCGGAAATTACTATGTGAGATTTGCCCTTATAGAAAATGAAAATCGCATACGCCAAGCAGCAAGAAATGTAAAGAAATTTTTAAAAGAGGCACAATGAGAGTTGCTATTTTAGGTGTTGGAACGGTTGGTGAGCAGGTTGCTAAAATTTTGTCACAAAATGCCGAGCTAATATCAGCCAGAAGCGGTAAAAATATCGTTCCAGTCGTGGGCGTGGTGAGAAATTTAGATAAAAAACGCGATGTGGGTTTTGAGCTTACGACCGATCTTGACGCGGTTTTGGCTCGTGATGACATCGATGTTTTTATCGAGCTTATGGGTGGGGTCGATGAGCCTTATCGCTTGGTAAAGGAAATTTTAAAACGCAAAAAATCCGTCGTAACCGCAAACAAAGCTCTTCTAGCATATCATCGATATGAGCTTGAAAGCATCGCAGGCGATACGCCGTTTGGCTTTGAAGCAAGCGTGGCTGGAGGTATACCTATCATCAAAACCCTTAGAGAGGGACTAAGTGCAAATGACATACAAAGCATCAAAGGTATAATGAATGGCACTTGCAACTACATTTTAACCTCGATGATGAAAGATGGAGCCAAATTTAACGATGCCCTAAAAATGGCACAAGAGCTAGGCTACGCAGAGGCCGATCCTACATTTGATATCGGTGGATTTGACGCAGCGCATAAACTACTCATACTTGCTAGTATTGCTTACGGCATAAATGCTCGTCCAGAGGACATTTTGATCGAGGGTATTGAGCGTATAAATACGGCTGACATCTATTTTGTAAATGATTTTGACTACACGATAAAACTGCTTGGCATAGCCAAGAAAACAGCTCGTGGTATCGAGCTAAGAGTTCATCCAACGCTCGTTCCAAAGTATAAAATGCTAGCCAAGGTTGATGGCGTAATGAACGCCATAAGTGTGGTTGGCGATGCGGTGGGTGAGACTATGTATTATGGTGCTGGGGCTGGTGGAGCGGCTACGGCAAGTGCGGTTATCAGCGATCTTATCGATATTGCACGCGAACAAAGCTCTCCGATGCTAGGATATAAAAACCAAAACACACTAAACGAGCTTAAAATTTTGGATAAAGATGAAATTTTAACTCACTATTACATCAGACTAAAAGTGCAAGATAAGCTTGGTGTTTTGGCAGCCATTACAAATTTAATGAGCCAAAATAACATATCAATTGATAGCTTTTTGCAAAAGCCAAATTTTGATGACGGTGATATGACGACGCTATTTTTCACTACTCATACAAGCCGTGAAGCCGATGTGCAAAGGATGCTTAAAATTTTAAGAGAGCAAGAGTTCGTTAAAGATGAGCCATTTATGATGAGGATAGAGGAGTAGTGGGGCTAAAAGAGTATCTTTTTGGCTTTGATAGTGAGAGTAGGGCTTGTGAGTTTTTAGTCCAAAATGGCTGTGAGATTGTGGAGCGAAATTTTAGCTCACGATATGGAGAGATTGATATCATAGCAAGGCGTGACGGAATTTTGCACTTTATTGAAGTTAAGGCAACAAGCAAAGATTACGAAGCGATCTACCGCCTAACACCGCAAAAATACACTAAAATTTTAAAAGCGATAGATTTTTATCTTCTTAAAAACGGCGTTGAGTTTGATTTTCAGATTGATTTAATAACGATAGAAAAACATAAGATTAGCTGGATAGAAAATATTAGTTTGTAAAAATTATTATTTATATTAAATTTAAAATTTTTAATGTATAATAACCGCAATTTTAAAATTAAGGAGAAAATATGGGAAAATATATCGAACTAACATCAGCAAATTTTGATGTTGCAAAAGAGGGTGTAGCTCTTGTTGATTTTTGGGCGCCATGGTGTGGACCATGCCGTATGCTAGCCCCTGTGATTGATGAACTTGCAGAGGAGTTTGACGGCAAAGCAAAAATTTGCAAAGTAAATACTGACGAGGTTCAAGACCTTGCAGTTGAGTTTGGTATCCGCTCTATCCCAACTATACTATTTTTCAAAAACGGCGAAGTAGTCGATCAAATGGTCGGTGCTCAGTCAAAGCAAGCTCTAAAAGACAAGCTAAACTCACTTCTTTAATGAGACAAAAACATAGAGGAAGCTTGCTTCCTCTAACCTATATCTTTGGTTCGTTTATTGGTGCGGCTATGATCGCTGTAGTGTTTGCATATAGCAATTATCGTTTTTCAAGATATAAATTTGTCGATTTTTCCAAGGTTATTTTGTATCAAAAGAGTGATATTTTCGATCCTGAAGCATCTAAATACATGCTTTTGCTTTATAGCTCAAACCAAAATTCGCCTAGCGAGCTTTTGGCACAACTTGATACAAATTTGCCAGTCATTGCGGTGGATATAATGCAAAAACGAGCCGAAAGCAATGCAAGCGTGAGCTTTGTTAGTTCTGATATAAATACGATCTTAAAGCTTATGAATACACTAAATATCACTCAGCTTCCAAGCTCGGTTGAGCTAGTGCAAAATAGTGAGAAAATTTATAAGCAAGACTCAGCAATAAATAAATTTTAAAGGAAAAACTATGTTAGATTTAGCGATTATCGGTGGTGGTCCAGCTGGTCTTAGTGCAGGACTTTACGCAACTCGTGGCGGACTTAAAAATGTCGTGATGTTTGAAAAGGGTGAGCCAGGTGGTCAGATCACATCAAGCTCTGAGATCGAAAACTACCCAGGTCAGAAAAACCCAGGTGAGAGTGGATTTGACTTTATGAGTACATGGTGGGCGCAGTGTAGTCACTTCGGTCTTACACACACTTGGGCAAATGTCATTGGTGTGCGCCAAAATGCCGACAAGAGCTTTAAAATTTTGCTTGAAGGTGGTAAAGAAGAGCAGGCAAAAGCGGTTATCATTGCGACTGGCTCAACTCCGCGCAGGGCTGGCTTTGCTGGAGAGGATGAGTTTTTTGGTAAAGGTGTTAGTACTTGCGCTACCTGCGACGGCTTTTTTTACAAAAATAAAGAAGTAGCAGTGCTTGGTGGTGGCGACACGGCGATTGAAGAGGCGATCTACCTGGCAAACATCTGCTCAAAAGTCTATGTTATACACCGCCGCGATGAGTTTCGCTGTGCTCCTGTAACTCTTGAAAAAGCTCGTAAAAATGAAAAGATTGAGTTTATAACAGGCGCAACGATCAAAGAGGCTTACGGCGATAAAATGGGGCTTGGTGGTCTTATCCTAAATACAAAAGATGGCGAGCGAAATCTAAAAGTACCAGGGGTTTTTACATTTGTTGGACTAAATGTAAATAATGGCATTTTGCTTGACGGCGAAAAATTTATCTGTGAAATGGTAGATGGCGGACAGGTCAAAGTAGATCTAAAAATGCAGACAAGCATAGCTGGTCTTTTTGCAGCGGGCGATATACGCAAAGACGCTCCAAAGCAAGTTGTAGTAGCAGCAGGAGATGGCGCAGTAGCCGCACTTAGCGCACTTAGCTATATTGAAAGCTTGCATTAAAATTTAGCCCATTTTTGGGCTAAATTTCTTCAATGATACTTATGAAAAACCGATTTTTAAAACAAGAAATTTTATTAAAATTTACCAAGATAAATCGCAATCAGAGAAAACCATGTTAGTTCATATCTGTTGTTCGGTTGATAGTCATTATTTCTTGCAGCGCTTGCGTAAGGAGATGCCTGATGAGCCACTTGTTGGTTACTTTTATGACCCAAATATCCACCCATACAGTGAATTTTTACTACGCTATGAGGATGTCAAACGCTCGTGCGATAAGCTTGGCATTGAGCTTATCATGGGCGAGTATGAGTACGAAAACTGGCTAGCTGGCACAAAAGGGTTTGAAAACGAGCCAGAAAAGGGCAAGCGATGTTCCTACTGCTTTGACTTTCGTGTGGGAAATTCGGCAAAAAAAGCGGTTGAGCTAGGGCATAAAAGCATTACGACGACGCTTTTAATGAGCCCAAAAAAGGATTTTATCCAGCTTACTAATGCGCTCAAGCGCGCTGTAGCTGGTACTGGGCTTGAAATTTTTGCTGTTGATTTTAGAGCGGGTGGTGGCACAAACGAGCAGTTTGAACTAGCCAAAAAAGATAAACTCTATCATCAAAACTACTGCGGTTGTGTCTTTGGGCTTAGCAAGCAGCGCGATCAGCAGGGCTTACCTTTGGCTGAGCTGATGAGTGACATTCATGCGCGAATACTTCCTGGAAGCATCGAAGAACGGCTAGCTCTTTATGCTAAGGTACGAGAGTGCGAGAGCAAAGGCTTGAAATTTGAGCTTTTTAGACGGCAGTTTTTAAACTACCGCTTACTTAGAGGGCTTGTGAAATTTGATGGTAAGGCTGTGTCTAGCTATTTTGTTTTTTACTCAAATTTTAAGCGAAAAAGTGTCAAAATTTCGCTAAAAATTAGCGAGCAAATCGCTACAAATTTACGCGATGGTGTAATTTTGCTAAGTCTTACTAAGCTAAATGAGCTTATGAAAACTAGCTTTAAAAGCGTTGGCGAGATTTGTAAAAGCGAGTTTGGCCTAGACTTTGAGCTAGCGCTTAGAGCAAAAATATCAGGTGCTATGAGCTTAAATCCCATAATCGTGCTTGAGTGTGTGCTTGCTGGTAAATATGAGATAGTCGCTAGTACTGAGCTATATCACGATAGCTGTGAGGTTTTGGAGTTAGATTAGGTTGTTTAGTTTTAAAACAAACTCAACTCTGCCTACACCAATTCGCATATCTCTTGCGATAGTCTCGACACTTTTACCCTCATTATAAAGACGCATTATCTGCCCTTCATCATTTTCTGAGCTTGGAGAAAATTTATTAATCTCTCTTGTGCGCTCTTCAAGATGGTAAAGTCTGCTTTGTTGATCACTAGCAAACTCATCCATGACGCTACCCATGTTGTTTAAGGCGCCTATTATCGGAGCTAGCTTATCATCTAGTGTTTGTTCAAGCTTTATTTTTAGTCTGTTTTCTATATCTTCTTCTGAGATATTTTCGCTGATTGGAAATTCAAGCGCTTCTATATGTTTTTTTAAAGTAAAATTTTCTTGCATAAGACCTTCTAGTGCCTTTTCATAACGGGAAAAACGGCGATTATTTTCACCCTCTTTTATCAGTAAAAATAGAAAAAATATAGCCAAAACTACCAAAACACCAACTACTAAAATGGTTTGCATCTTATCCCCTTACGAATTTGCGCGAATTTGCCTTATCATCACGCGCTCTCTTGCCGCCACATAGGCGCCCCAGTCACCCTCATCATCCTCATGAAGCCTTGTTATCTTACAAGTTTTATCATTCATGGCTTTTAAAAATAGTGCCAGCGTTCGAACTGGAAACATAGGTAGTAAAATTCTCGCATAATAACACTCATCTTTTACAAAAGCTGGCTCGCTAACTTTAATGTATTCAAAGCCAATGTGTGTTATCTGTGCTTTTCCTAGTAGATTTATGCGAGGCTTTTTAGCGCCGCTTAATCGCTCGTTTAGGTCATCAAATTTTCTATGAAGTTCTATAAGAAGCGTTAGTAAAACTTGATCGCTCTCTTTAGTCTCGCCTCTTGCTTTTGCCCTTTTTAGCCATGCTCCAAGAGGATCTTCTTCGTTTTGTGTGATATTGCTAAACTCACGCAAAAAACCATCTTTATCGTTGCTTTCTATATCAAATTCTAGCTCTAAGCTAGCTGGTATTAGCCGAATTTTACTCATAACAAACTCACTAAAACAAATATAAAAAATAATATGCTAATATAGCCATTTAGTGTAAAAAATGCTCGGTCAATCTTTGTAAAGTCTGCTCTTACTATCTGATGCTCTTTATAAAGTATGATCCCACTTATAAGCACTCCTATGTAAGCCATCGCACCAAGCCCTGCCGCCCATGCAAAAAGCAACCAAAAAATAGTTGCAAGTGTGTGGAAGATAGCAGAGATAAACATGGTGGCATTTGCTCCATATATTGATGGGATACTAAAAAGTCCGTTGTTTTTGTCAAATTCAATGTCTTGTAGCGAGTAGAGCAGGTCAAAGCCAGCCGTCCAAAACACTATGCCAAGACAAAGTAAAACACTCCAAAGAGTAATCTCATTTGCCACCGCTACCACGCCAGCGATCGGTGAAAGACCTAGACAAAGCCCAAGTACAAGGTGAGCTAGTGGGCTAAAGCGTTTAAAAATTGAGTATCCGCCAAGCACAAAAAGTATCGGAAAACTAAGCCAAAAAGCAAGCGAATTTATGCAGGCTGCAACGATTATAAAGATGGCTGCATTTACTATGATAAAAATTTGCAAATTTTTGCGACCTATGCGACCATCTACACTTGGACGAGTAGCTGTTCTTGGGTTAAGTTTATCGATGTCTTCGTCTTTATAACGGTTAAAAGCCATGGCAAAATTTCTAGCTGAAACAGCGCAGATAAGACCTAAAAATAGCAACTTAAAGCCAAACCAAGGCGAGGCATTTGTCTCGTTGCTTGATACTATCATTGCTGTAAAGATAAAAGGCAGGGCAAAAATGGAGTGTTTAAATACTATTAACTCACCTATATCACTTAAAGTTTTTAAAAATTTTTGCATATCTTTCCATATATTTTTTATATGATTTTACAATCTTTTGCTTTAAAGTAAAATAGTACGCCCAGTTTTAGCCTATTTTTAACCGATTTTGTTAAAATGTTTGAAAATTTTGGAGGTTAAATGTTTAAACAGCTTGCGATCATTGGGACAACTGCAAGTGGCAAGAGTACTCTTGCTATTGAGCTTGCAAAAAAAACTCAAAGTGTTATCTTAAGTCTTGACTCGCTTTGTTTGTATAAGCAGATAAATATCGCAAGTGCAAAACCAACCTTAGATGAGTTAGCAAGTGTGCGACACTTTGGGATAGATGAGATTAGTGTTGATGAAAATTTTAGCGCTGGTATGTTTTTTGAAATTTATAAAAAATCCCTTGCATACGCAAAACAAGCAGATGTTGCTCTTATTATAACTGGCGGAAGTGGCTTTTATCTAAAAGCTATGCTTAGTGGGCTTACCCCAGATGTTGCAAAATGTAAAACTCCAAGTAATGCTGAAATTTATGAACTTGCAAGCAAGATAGATCCAAAATTTTTACAGAAGATAAGTCAAAATGATAGTTACCGTCTTGAAAAATGGTATCAAATTTATACTTTTTCTAAAACAGTACCTAGTCTTTGGCTAGAACAAAATACTAAACCACCGCTCATATCAGAGCTAGAAATTTATGAAATTTTGTGGGATGTACAAGAGCTTAGAGAGCGCATAAAGTTACGCACAAAGCTAATGTTAGAGCATGGCTTGCTAGATGAAGCTAGAATGCTTTTTGATAAATTTTCATCAGAGTGCAAACCTTTAAAGTCAATAGGATTAAAGGAGTGCGGAGAATTTTTAAATGGGCTTATTGAAAATGAAGATAAACTTTGTGAGCTTATAAGTGTTCATACCGCACAACTTGCAAAGAGGCAACGCACATTTAATAGATCGCAGTTTAAGAGAAAATTTATTGGAAATTTAGAAGAAGTAAAAAATCAAGCGATTAAATATTTAAAAGATTAAAGGGGCATGAGCCCCTAAAATTAGTGGAGTTCACTCCAGACTTTGCGCTTCCATAACCATGCAAAAATTCCAAAGATAAGGAAGTATATCATCGAGCCATAGCCTACGCTCTCTCTTTGTGCTTTTTTGCTATCGCCAGTTTTTTCTAGATAGTTAATTAGCTGATCAGAACTCTCTTTGTTAAGTCCAACACGAGGCATTGATGTGCCAGCTAGTACTTTTTGAGGGTCATTGATAAGCTTTTCAAGATAGTTATCTGAGTTTTTAGCTCTTATCATCATAGACAGATCAGGTGGATTTGAGCCCATATATGCTGCTAGATCTACACGGTTTGTAAGAGTGTATTTGTTATCATACTTATTGTCGTGGCAGCGTTGACAAGCATCTTCAAAAAGTTTTGCATCACTTATGCCGTTATTGTCTTTTTTATACTGCTCACCAACAGATTTTAGGTATGCAACAATATCTGCAAGCTCAACATTTATATCCCCACCAGTACCAAAAAATGGCAACATCGGAAAAGGCTTCTCGTCATTAAATTTATGAGAAAGTTTAACTGCTAGTGTAGGGTTTTTTATGACAGCTGCCAAGAATTTCTCATCATAAATTGAGCCTGAAGTACTAAGATCAGGTGGAACAATGCCAAAACTAGCGCTGGCAGTAGCGGCATCCATTGTAGCTGGCATGCCAGCAGCTTCTATGCCGTGACAGCCTGTACAACCAGCGGCTAAAAATGTCTCAGCTCCTCTTTTTGCATCACCTTTTGTAAAGTCGATAGCCTTTATCTCATTCCAAAATGTAACATACTCATTTAATGAAGCTTCTGCTTTTGCTATATCTGCTTTTGCGGCTTCGATTTTAGTTTTATCACCAGTTGCTTCAATGGCTGCAAGGGCAGCTTTTTTGGCTTGGATCACATGATTTGCCTGTGCTTCATCAGCTTTTGAGTAGTCAAAGTTAGCTTCAGATGTATGAACATGAAGCTTTGAGTGAGCATAAGGCTCAATACCCCAGTATAAAACGCCAGAGAGAAAAACAACTATGGCAAAAATTTTAAGCTCTTTCATAATTATCCCCTTCTCTTTTCGATTATACTAATAGCTGGAAGCATGACAATAAATAAGAATAAAAATAGCACTGAAAAACCAAATCCTAACCAATCCATAATGCCACCAGTTGGAACTTTACCAAGTATAGAAAGCGCTATAAGGTCGATCACAAGTAACCAAAACCATATAAAAAATAGCGGTCTTTTGTGTGCTGGCGCGACGACTGGACTTTGATCAAGTAGTGGTATGATCATAAATGCCGCTCCAGCAAATGCAAATGAAATTAGACCTATATTTGAAGCTGTTATGCCAAATATATCAAAGAAAAAGCCTCTTAAAATTTCATACTGCCATAAGAAATACCACTCAGGGTAGATATGCGGTGGAGTTTTTAGTGGGTTTGCAGGCTCAAAGTTTATAGGATCCATTGCAAAACCATAGTTAAAGCAGACAAGATACATGAAAAATATCATGAAAAACCCAACATACATAAAGTCTTTTGCTAAAAATCCAGGCCAAAAAGGTATAACTTTTGACTTGGCCTTATCACCTTTTAGATAAATTTCTGCCTCAACTTCAAAGTCAATCTCTTCACTAGTTTCGTTATTGACATGAGGAATTCTGAGTGAGTAAAAGTGTATCACTAAAACAGCTATTGTAACAAGCGGCAACAAGCAAACATGAAGCATAAAAAAGCGTGTAAGTGTTGCATCGCCAACTGCATAATCGCCCCTTATCCACTCAACCAAGTCAGGCCCTATAACAGGTATAGCTCCAAAAAGCTGAGTTATAACAGTTGCTGCCCAGTAGCTCATCTGACCCCAAGGTAGCATATATCCACTAAATGCCTCTGCTGAGAAGCAGATAAATAGCACCATGCCGCTTATCCAAATGATTTCGCGACCCTTTTTGTATGAGCCATAGTAAAGACCAGTAAGCAGGTGGATATACATTATAAGAAAGATGACAGATGCTGAAACTGCGTGTATATGACGCCACAACCAGCCGTATTCAACCTCTTGCATGATAGTTTTATTAACGCTGTCAAAGGCTAAATTTACATCTGGTTTATAATACATAAGTAGTAAAAATCCAGTTATAACAAGCAGCATAAAAAGTGTTGTAAGAATAACACCCATCGCCCAAAGGAAGTTAATATTTTTTGGTATCCAGTACTCGCTGACTAAGACTTTCATCAGTTTTGTAACTGCCAAGCGTTGATCAAGCCAGTCAATAACGCCAGTTGATTTATGAATTTGTGCCATATTTTACCCCTTATGCTTTACCAGATAGTTTTTCATACTCTGGACTTGTCTCGCCAAGAACTAGCTTTGTGCCATCTATCTTAAATGGAGGTATCTCAAGCGGGCGTGGTGGCGGTCCAAATGTGTTTATGCCATCAGTGTTAAATTCCCCAGCATGACAGGCGCATATAAAAGTTTGCTTTGAAATTTTATACTCAGGGATACAGCCAAGATGAGTACAAAGACCGATAACTACGGTATATCTTGCATCTCCTACAACAACATCACGCGCATCATTTGGAGCCATGCTCGCATCTTTTTTAAGTATAAAAATAGGCTTTTTACGCCACTCTACTTGTCTCATCTCTCCATCTTTCATTGGAGATAAATCAACAGTCGTAAAACCAGCCGCTTTGACGCTAGGAAGCGGATCCCATGTTTTTTTAACGGCTACAAGCGATATAGCGCCACCTGCTGCGGCTACTGCGCCGAATGCAAGACCGATAAAACTGCGTCTTTGTTGTTCTACGGACATACTATTCCTTTCGTGAATTTTAAGATTTACTTGAATTATAACGAAAAAGTATTAAAAATTTATAATAAAATTATTGTTGCTTTGGTTATAAGACAGCTTTAAAGAAACTATTTTTTAAACAAAGCCTTAAAAAAATCTAAATTTAGTGTTAGTGAGTGCGAATAAGCATCAATAACAACACCGGAGTATTTATCCATGTTTTCTAAAAGCATATTGGCGTAGTCTTTAAGCTGTAAATTTATCACCTCTTGCTCGCTATCATTTCGCCACTTCATCATCTCATCTTTGCTGCTAAATGCTGGGAAAAATCGCTCACCGCTCTCATCATCTTGGAGTAGGGCAAATTTTATATTTGAGCCTTCTTCTTCAAAAACTGCGCTTCCATCAGGATTTGCCAGTGGCGCAACAAGTATGATCGGTGCTAAAAACTGAGCCTTTTTAAGCTCTGCTATCAGTTTCATCTCAGCTTGTGCATCTGGTGTGTTTTTAAAATTTTTTATCGCTTTAATCAAACTCATCTTAGTCCTTAAAATATAAATTTAACATACAAAAAACAAAGGCAAAATATCCAGATAAATAAGATACTTGCTAGGATAAACGGCTTTAAGCCCATATTTTTAAAGGCATTTTTATTTAGAGTAAAACCAAGTGCACACATAGCCATACAGAGTAAAAATACACAAAGCCAGTTTAGAACAGTTAGAAAAATTTCTGGTAAGTTTAGTAGTGAATTTATGCAAGCTACGATAAAAAAATAGAGTGCAAAAAATGGAAATACACTCTTTTTTTCGCCCGAGGTTTGTTTAAAAATTCCAGACAGCAGTATCAAAAAAGGCACTAGCATCAAAACTCTAAGCATCTTAACTATAACCGCACTTTGTTTTGCTTCATCGCTAATAGCAGCTCCAGCGGCGATAACATGTGCCACTTCGTGAAGTGAAGCGCCAGTAAAAACACCCATAAAAGTATCATTAAAATCCAACAAATTTAGTCTAAAAATAATAGGATAAACAAACATAAAAGTTGTTCCAAAAAGAACAACTGTGCAAATAGCTGTGGCGGTTTCTTGTTCGTTTGATTTTATAGTGCTAGAGCTTGCCATTACAGCAGCAGCCCCACATATACCGCTTCCAGAGCCAATAAGGGCACTTAAACTCTTACTAAGTCCAAGAAATTTACCTATAAAAAGTGCTATAAAAAAAGTGCTAAAAACTACTAAAAACGCTAGTATCATGGTGTTTGAGCCAAGCTCTGTGATGTTTTGAAAATTTATACGAAAACCAAATAAAATAATGCCAAGTCTTAAAATTTGCTTTGTTGAGATAGTCAAAATCCCGCTTTCTTTTAGCAAGTGTGCTTGGCGCGGTAATAAATTTGCAATCATCATCCCAAGTATAACTGAGATTATTAATGGACTAATGTAAAGTGTTGAAAATGGTGGAAAAAGAGATAGTAAAAGTGAAAAAGACACAAGAAAGATAAGGCAAAACCAAGCAAATTTATATGTAAAAAAATGCTTTAAGCTTTGCCCTATCATCTCTTACATGCGCTCTTTTGCTACAATGCCCATGAGTGCAAGTGAGGTTTTTATACTAAGTGCAACAAGCGCAAAGAGCTTTAGTAGTACATCTTCATTTTGGCTACCAATAACTCTGTTTTCGTTATAAAATTTATGAAAGCTCGCGCAAAGAGACTTTAGATATTCTGGTAGTTTTTGAAGCGCTTTTTGTAAAAATGCATCTTCTAAAACTTCACTTAAAGTAAGTGCTTCAAACAACAAATTTTTCCCGTTTTCATCAAGCTTGCTAAGGTTTGCGTTAGCTATGCTAGAGGTTGATTTTCCAGCTTTTGTAAAGACTTGGTTTATCCTTGCATGAGCGTAATTTATATAATAAATTGGATTTGAGCTATCCTCTTTTTTAAGCTCATCTACATCAAACTCAAGACTGCTTGTATTTGCTTTACTTATAAAGATAAAGCGTAAAGCATCGGCACCTATTTCAGCGGTAATATCGCTCATAAGTATAGCATTGCCAGCTCGCTTACTCATTTTGTAAGGCTTACCATCTTTTAGTAGGCTTACCATTTGCATTAGTAAAATTTCAAGTCTGTTTTCATCATACCCTAAGAAATTTATAGCTGCCTTTAAGCGCGTTATATATCCGTGATGGTCGGCTCCCCAAATGTTTAAATACTCATCATATCCACGCTCAAATTTGTCATTATGATAGACTATGTCGCCAGCTAGGTAGGTTGGTCTACCATCATCACGCACGACAACACGGTCACTATCGTCATTTAGTTTGGTTGATGCGATGTAGGTTGCACCATCTTTTTTATACATCTGTCCTGAACGCTCAAGCTTAGTGATAGTCGCATTAAGTTTATCATAATAGCTTTTTTCACTAGCCCAGCTTTCTATAAAGATATTTGCCTCTGCTAGATCTTTTTTGATGATGTCAAGGACTATGTCTTTGCCAAATTCTGCTAATTCAAGGTTTCTGGTTTCATCTGTAAAAATTTCTTTACCAAATTTAGTAAATGCTGCATTTGCAATATCTGCGATATAGTCACCTCGGTAAAATTTCTCTGGATATGTAACATTTTCGCCGAGTAAATTCTCTTTGGCCCAAAGACTAATGGATGTGCCAAGCAGGTCTATTTGATTGCCTGCATCATTGATGTAGTACTCTGTGGCTATATCATAACCAATATGCTTACCTATGCGTGCTAGTGTATCACCATAAACTGCACCGCGCACATGCCCTATATGTAGCGGACCAGTGGGATTTGCGCTTATGTATTCGATCAATAGGCTTTTTTGTTTAGGTTCTGAGCTAGCAAAACTTTCGCCACTATTTAGTGCTTTTGTGGCACAGTCGTTTAAAAAAGCTCCTTTTAACTTGAAATTTAGGTAGCCATTTACTGCACTAGCTTCAAAAATTTCACTATCTGCAAATTTGCTCACAAGCTCTTGGGCTATGAGCATTGGTGAGCGTTTAAGCTCCTTTGCCAAACTAAAGGCTATCGGAGTTGCGTAGTGCGCTAGGTTTTTATCTTTTGGTTTTTCAAGCACAAATTCACGCTGTAAAACCTTGAAAATTTCAGCTTTTACAATATCTTTCAAAGCTTATGCCTGTATTTTTTCTTCTACTTTTGTTTCAGTTGTCTTCACATCAGAAGTTTTTTCCTCGACTTTTTCTACTGGCTTTTCATCTTCCATTTCGGCTTTAAAACTCTTTATGCCCTTGCCAAGACCTTTTGCAAGTTCTGGAATTTTCTTTGCTCCAAACAATAAAACGATGATCGCAAGTATTATTAATAACTGCTGAACACTGATACCCATTTTTCACTCCTTAAAATTAAAACTTTGATTTTATCATAAAATTTTTAAAATTTAGCAATCTATCCAATTTTCTACTGTTTGTCTAAGGTTGATATTTGTGCTTTTTAGGCGCATTGCACGCACGATAGATCTTAGTCCTTTGTAGCTTTTTTGTATATCATCATTTATTAAAAAATAGTCGTATTCTAATATATGCTCCATCTCTCCAACTGCGTTCATTAGGCGGTTTTCGATAGTTTCAGCATTATCAGTTCCACGGCTTTCAAGCCTTTTTTTAAGCTCTTTTTTGTTTGTTGTGGTTATAAAAACTGATGTGATAAGACTTTTAAATTTTTCTCTTGCTATTGCAAAGCCCTGTACATCGATGTCAAAAACAACTATATTACCAAGTTCAAGTTGCTCTTTGACTGGTTTTAGACTGGTGCCGTAGTAGTTTTTATGTACTTGAGCCCACTCCAAAAACTCATCGTTTTTTATCCCTTCTTCAAATTCCTCTTTGCTGATAAAATTATAATGTACTCCGTTTATCTCACCATCTCTAATAGCCCTAGTCGTGCTTGATATAGAGAAGTAAAGTCCTTTTTCTTCAGAAAAAAGGCGTTTTAAAAGTGTACTTTTTCCACTTCCGCTAGGTCCTGAGACAAGTAAAATTTGCCCCTTCACTCGTTTTCCTCAAAGCTTATATTTATCTTAATATTCATACCCTTCAGCGCTTCTCTTATCGAGCTTGCGCTAATTGAGGCGGAAATTTGCTGTGAAATTTGCTCTTTTATTTGAGAAACAACTTCATTTGACTCAGCAATCTCTTGTGCTTTTGTCTCTTTTACTTCATTAGCTATTAGGATCTCAGGTTCGTTTGCTGGCATACCAAATGCCAAAAGCATAGCATTTTCAGAGATGTCATCTATATCTTGCATAGCGCTAGTATCAATGTTTGAACTTAAAATTTCATCATTTAACTCATCTTTAAATTCATTTACTAAATCGTCTTGTTTGTTGGCTTTATTGGCTGTTTGCTCTTCTTTTAAAGCCTCATCAAAAATATCTTGTTCTATCTTTTCTTCTTGCATGTCATCTAGACTTTCGTACATTTGTGTTTCTTTTATCTCGGTCAAATCTTCAGCTGCATCAAGCTTTTCTTGCTCCATTAAAATTTTATCATCTGTTAAATCTGTTTTTTGATCACTATCTAGTGCTAAAGTATTGATGTCAAGCTCATCAAGCATATCTTCATTTTCAAGCTCACTCTCATCAACAAGGGATGGAATTTCTTGATGTTTTATCTCATTTTCAAGCACGCTCTCGTCAATCTCGTCATCAAGGTTTATTTGACTTTTTTCAGAAGTTTTTGTCTCATCATCAAGTTCAATCTGGCTTTTTAGCTCTGCTTCATCTAAACTAAGCTCATCATCTGTAGCTTTATCTAAGGCTTCATTTTCAAGCTCATCTAAAATTTCAGGCTCGCTTTCATCTATTTCATTTAGGGCGTTTTGTATATTTTTTATCTCATCATCTTCGCTTATATCGCTAAGTTCATCTACAAGGTTGCTTACATCAAATGCCTCTTTGTTTGTAGGTTCGCTTGGTTGCTCTATAATCTCGTCTGACATGTGCTCTATCTCATCAAGAACAGAATTTGCGTCATCACTAAGCTCATTTGCCTGCTCTTCTTCAAAATTTAGATCACTATCATCAAACTTGATCTCGTCGTCGCTTGTCTTGGAAATTTTATCGCTATCTTTTTGTGCTTCATCTAACACAAGGTCATCAAGGTTAAATTCATCTCCATCGCCCTTTATCTTGGCATCATCATCTATGCTAAGCGCCATCTCATCAAGCGTGTTGTCCATATCTTTGTCTTGTGCTTTTTCATCTTCTGGTTCGCTTAAATTTAAGTTCATCGCAATATCAAGTTCGTTGCCTATATCAAGCTCTTCGCCTATATCAAAAGCGCTTGATATGTCAAGTTCTTCTGGCTCTTGTAAAGGTTCTATGTCTGAAATTTCTGGTAGTTCAAAGCTATCAAACTCTGCTTCTAAATTTGTATCTTCATCTACAAATACATTTTGAGATTCTGTCTTTGTACTTGGTTGCTCTTGTGGTTTGTTTTGCTCAAAAAGTGTTAAAAATTCTGTTGGCAAAAATGGCTTTTCAAGGCAAATTTCACCGACTTTTTCACTGCCACGAGGCACTAAGTGCATCACTTTGCTAGCCCACGCGCTAAGTGTTTCGTTACTGGCATCTACATCGCTATCAACAATAGCAAAATCAACTTTTTCTTCAAGCAAACTCGCATCCTCAAGCTCGATATACTCAGCGCCTATCTTGTTTAAGCTAAGAGTTATGAGGCGAGAAACAGCTGGATTTTTATTGATTAATGCAACTTTCATGGGCTCTCCTTAATAAATTCCTAATTTTATGATATTTTTCATTTTGCTTTACTTAATTTTAGAAAAATAATGACGGATAGTCGTTTATTATGCGTAGTGTAAGGTCTGTAAAAATTTTCATAATACCTGCTAAAATAGCCACCAAAACAGCAAAACCTATGGTTATTTTTATAGGATAGCCGATAACTAAAAGGTTAAATTGTGGCATCGTTTTCATAAGCATACCAAAGATAAGATCAGCTAAAAGTGATAAGGCTATGATCGGAAAAGCTAACATAAAACCAAACATAAATAGGTTTAACATCGCTTTTGAGGCATACATAGCAACTCCTGAACGCGGATAAAAGTCGCCAAGAGGTATGTGTGCGAGCGAGTTTGCGTAAAACTGTATAAGTAAATGATGTCCATCAAAAATCAAAAAAGTAAGTAGAGCCATGAAATTTATGATATTTGCGATGACTGGTGAGTTTGTGCCAGTTTGCGGATCAAGAACTGTTGCCATCGAAAAGCCCATAACCATGGAAATTTGCTCCCCAGCCATTGAAAGAGCCCCAAAGATGATATTTAAAAGCAAGCCAGCGCAAAGTCCGAGCATGACTTCACTTAATATATCAAAAACTAAGAAATTTATAGGGTTTTCATGAACTTTTGCAAGGGGGAAAAGAACGATACTAAGTGCCATAACGAGTAGCGTTTTTACACTTAGCGGAATTTGGTTGTGCGAAAAAAATGGAAAAAATACGACAAGTCCGCTAAGTCTAGCGAAAAGTAGCATAAATTTTATCACTTGGTCTGCACCAAAAAACTCCACTAACTCCATTTTTACCTTATTTTTGTTTTTTATGATTTTAGCGTGTTTTGATTAAAATTTACAAGTGTTTTTATAAGCAAAAGGAGACAAAGCCCCTTGTTTTACTTTATATCAACAACTAAAGTTGCTAAAATCATCTCCACATCACACACTTCTTTGTCTTTATAAGGGCGCTCATGAGTAACTTCTAGTAGCCATTTTCCAGGCTTTAGCGCTAAAATTTCTATAACACCTTTTAGGTCTGTTGTACCAGAAAAAGCGTGCTTATCTTTTAAAAATCCATCAAAAGTTCCAGTAACTTTTGCTGTTTTTAACGGCTTACCATCAAGAAATACTTGAACTTTAAACGGTTTATCGACTTTTAATTCAAAAGGATCACTAAGTGGAACTATCTCAATACTTTGTCCTATCGGGCTGTGTATAAAGTCATGCTTTTTATCGCCAATTGATATTACTCTTTTAGCTGCCATAGTGGCAACCTCACAAAATTCAACATTTTTCACATCTTTTCTAGTTTTATCCATGTGCCACTTACCGTCGCTATCTTGCGACCAAAATGTAGGCTTATAGTCTCCTGCTAAAATATAACTAGCATCAGTTAGTTTTTCAGTAGAAAATTCGTAGTTTTCTCCTGATTGGTTCAGTTTAACTTTTGAGCCGTCTTGTTTTACAATATAAAGCGGATCAAAAAGTTTAACTCTTTTTTCTGAGATTTTTTCTGGGGCTGGAAAGTCATGTCCATAGCCTATATGCGCATTGAATTTATCCTCATTCTTGCCATCCACCCAAAAATCGTGAGCCATAGAGGTTCCAACTAATCCAGCAACAGCTAGACAAATTAAAGTTTTTTTCATTTTTACTCCTAATTTGAAAATGTAAAGTTCTATTTTAACTTAATGATAATTAAAATCAAATAAAATTAAGATATATTTTTGATTTTTATTTGATATTTGTTGTTTTTATATTTTTAGAAAGTGGGTTTGGTTATATTTGTAAAAGTTGTTTGTCTTGAAGTTTATATGCACAACTGCACTGTTTTGCTAAATCATTATCGTGAGTAACGATAGCAAGTGCAGCGTTGTTTTCTAGGATGTATTCAAAAAGAACACTCATAACATCACTTGCTGTTTCTTTGTCTAAATTTCCAGTCGGTTCATCAGCAAAGATGATTCGTGGTTTTTTGCTAAGCACTCTTGCGATACTAACTCGCTGTTGTTGCCCTCCGCTTAGTTCGCCAACTTTATTATTTAAAACATGAGAAATTTTAAGCGCATCAAGGTATTTTTGCTCTATTGGTTTGTTGGCTAAAATGCTTGCTAGTTCGATATTTTCAAGTGCGTTAAAGCCCTTAAAAAGGTAGTGTGCTTGGAAGATAATGCCAAAATCATAGCGCCGAGTTTTTATAAGCTCATTTTGCGAAAGCGAGTAAAGCGACTTTGTATTGTAGATAACTTCGCCTGAATTTGGCTTAAGGAGTGTTGAAAGTATGTGAAGCAGGGTGCTTTTGCCACACCCACTCACGCCTAAAATCGCCGTGCTTTCGCCAGCATTTAGGGTTAAATTGACATTTTCAAAGAGCGTATAATCATACGCAAAACTAAGATCTACGCCCTTTAAAATTTCCATTTTTAGCCGATTTGTGCTGCTACTTCAGCTGCAAAATCATCTACTTTTTTCTCAAGTCCTTCGCCAAGTTCAAAGCGGATATATTTTACTATCTCTATTTTTCCGCCAAGCTCTTTTGACTTCTCAGCTATAACTTGCTCGATCGTCTTTTTATCGTCCATTACATAAAACTGACCAAGAAGCGTTAGGCGCTGATCTAGCACAGTGTTGTCTGCATAAAAACGCTCAATTTTGCCAGGGATGATTTTGTCCCAAATTTTCTCAGGCTTACCCTCAGCTCTTAGCTCGTCCTCGATAGCTTTTGTAGCCTTTGCAAGCTCTGTATCGCCGATCTGGCAGCGACTTGCGTATTCTGGGATGTGATGAAGTGGCTTACCAAGGCGTTTAAATTCTTCGTTTTCTTTTTCAAGCTCAGCGCGAAGCGCGATAAATTCTTTCTCAACGAACTCTTTATCAAGATCTTTATAGCTTATAACATCTGGTTTCATCGCTGCTGCATGCATACATAGGTTACGGATGAAGTCTTGAGCTTTATCGGCTATCTCTTCGCTCTCGCAAGCTGCGCCGATTAGAACGCCAACACGACCATTTGAATGCACATAGCCATTTACAACGCCCTTTGCGTCAGCTGTGATCGTCTCAAAGCGGCGAACAACCAAATTTTCACCGATAGTTGCAATCTGGCTTTTTAGATACTCTTCAAATTTTACGCCATTTATCGTGCTTGCTGTTAGCTCTTCAACGCTTTTTATGCCGTTTGCTTGGATATGTGCGGTCGTATCTTTTGTAAGAGCTTGAAATTTATCATTTTTAGCGACGAAGTCTGTTTCTGAGTTGATCTCAGTAATCGTAGCTTGTTTGCATTTTTCACAAACTTCAACAGCCACAAGACCCTCGCTAGCAAGGCGGTCAGCTTTTTTAGCAGCCTGACCCAAGCCCTTTTCGCGAAGCAAATCAACGGCTTTTTGCATGTCGCCATTTGCTTCAGCAAGTGCCTTTTTACAATCCATCATACCAGCTCCAGTGCTTTCGCGGAGCTCTTTTACCATCTGTGCCGTGATTTCCATTATTCTTCATCCTCCGCATCAAAGTCTTCCTCGCTCATAGCCTCAGCCACAACAGCATCTTTTTCATCTTGACTAACTTCTTCTTTAGCGTTTTCATCAGCATCTTGCTCAAGAAGTGATTTGCCCTCATTTATAGCCTCAGCCATCTCTTGGCAGAAAAGCTGAACTGAGCGGATCGCGTCGTCGTTGCCAGGAATTGGGAAATCAACTACATCTGGATCGCAGTTTGTATCGATAGGTGCTACAACTGGTATTCTTAGGCGATTTGCTTCAGCAACTGCGATTTTTTCTTTAACAGTATCGATAACAAATACCATATCAGGCAAGTTTTTCATATTTCTAATACCGCCAAGAGTTGCAAGCAACTTCTCTTTTTTGCGGCGAAGCATTAAAGCTTCTTTTTTAGTTAGTAAATTTATAGAGCCATCTTCTTCCATAGTTTCGATAACTTCGAGTTTGCGGATACTTTGGCGGATAGTTCCAAAGTTTGTCATCATGCCACCCAACCAGCGGTGATTTACATATGGCATACCGCATTTTTCAGCGTATTCTTTAATCGCTTCGATAGCTTGTTTTTTAGTACCAACAAAAAGGATAGTTTTGCCCTCAGCTGCCGCATCACGAACGATGTTGTAAGTATAACGGAAGTAGCGGATTGTCTTTTGTAGATCTATGATATAGATACCTTTTCTCTCGCCAAAGATGTATTTTTTCATCTTTGGGTTCCATCTGCGTGTTTGGTGTCCGAAGTGAACGCCGCACTCTAGCAAATCTCTCATTGTTACCATTATGGTTCTCCTTGTGCGCAATGTGCGCGAAATTTAGTTTTACCTCCACACCCCTTAACGCTTGAAATTTTAATAAAATTTCAAAAACGCAACCAAATTTAGGATTGGTGTGTGTGAAATAAGGGTTGGATTATACTTAAATTTTACTAAATTCAAGCTAAAATTTTGCAAATATATCTATTTAGCTTGAATTACCATATTTATCAACTCATCATCGATACCATTACAGCTATTTTCAAAACTATCTCCTTCGTATATTTCAAGTCCACATAAGCCTATATATATTTTGTTAAGTATTCCATTGTCATGAAAATATTTATCATACCTATGATATTGATTTTTATACCTAATGCCACCACTTAAGCGAACCAAGCGATTATTGTTTTTAGCTACTTCCGATACAAGTTAACCATGTTCATATATGCCTTCTATGTAATAATCTTCTCCTGTTTCTTTGTATATACCATGTTGTTTTCCGTTTGCATATTCAGTTTCGTATACGATGTTTCCACTAATTCTTTTGCACATACCATCTCTTTCTCCATTTTTATAGTTGCACTCTTGCACTATTTTTCCATTTCGATTCCACTCTATTACTAATCCATCTTGTTTTCCATTTATATAATTAACTACTTTGTATTTGCTTCCATCACTGTTAAAATGTCTTTCTTCTCCTTCTTTATTTACCATCTTTGTAAAAAACTTCATAATCTGTAACCTTATAAATATATGTCTTATGCCAACCATTAGCAATTCCATTTACAAAAGTTTGTTCTGACATAAGTACATTATTAGCATTATAACTCTTTACTGTGCCGTGAATTTGATTTTTGTCATTATAAGGTATAACTTCTGTGACATTTCCAAATTTTACCTTCTCATATCTATCAATACCATCACCACAACCAATCAAACACGCTACAATAGTTAAAATAGTTAATAATCTTTTCATTTTTTGCCTTTAAATAAATTTTCAAAGTAACCAAGTGCATTTTTTACCGCCACTTTGTCAGTGTTATCGTGATTTAAGAGTTCGTTTAAAAATGCTAAAACAAACTTATTGTAAATTCGAACATATTTACACTTTGGATAACCTTCTTTACTATATTTTCCATCTTTGGTTATCAGCCATCTAATGGCAACAGATTTGCCTTCATGTGAATTAGGATAAAATAAAAACGAGAAAAAATGACAAAGCGAGACATAGCTGGATATTTAGGCGTTGATGTGCAAACTCTTAGAAACTGGCAAAAAACTAGACCAAATTTATACAGAGTGATAATGCAAGGACTGGCGATAGACGAAGCAAAATTAGCATTAAAACAAAGCTATGAAAAGCTTGAAAATTTAAATAAGTCGGAAAAATAGCGTTTTATTTACGACGCTTACTTTGTCATTTGTTGTTTTTATTTTGGCAAATTTTTCATTTTCAAGCTGGGTTTTTTAGACTATGCCAAATAGCAATCGAACCAGGGTTAGTAGGATCAGAAGGACAACCTATCTCTAAAACAGTATCGTCAATAACTATTTCGCCTCTATTTTGAGCATCTAAAAGTTCTTGTATGAAATTTAAATTCCAGCCCTGCTGTATCATAAATTCTTTATGTTGTTTACTGGTTTCGCCTAAAATTTTTGTTTGAAAACCATAAGGTTCTAGATGAACACAACGCACATTTTCAGCTATATTTGAGACTTCTTTAAACCAGTTACTTGGTATTTGCTTAACTTGCTCTATGGTATGGGCGGTAAAGACAAAGGCTCGTTTAAATTTATATTTTTTGATGATACTGATGTCAGGTGTTAGGTGATTAAAATGAAAAAAAGTTGCGTTCATATTTGGTGTAGCTTTTGCAAGCTCTGTTGCTATTTCTACACCGCTTTTTGTAAATTCTCCACCAAAGTATGGTACATCTCGTGGTCCACCAGAGTAAAAGATTGAAAATAAATTTTTACCGTATCCGCAACCAAGCTCTACAATACAGTCGTATCTGCCACTTTGTTCAAGTACATCGATTAAAAAATCCGTATAAAGATAGTAGGCATGGTATGGAATGACTATGTATTTGCCGTTTGCTGAGCTGTATTTTAATATCGCAACATCAGCAAAAGAGAGTGAATTACCGTTTTCGATTTCGCGCTTTTCCCACCCTACTTGACCGTCATCGTTTTTTACAAGATAGTATGAGCGCTCTTTTTTGGCTAGCTCATTTATAGCCTGATATGTGTTTGCCCCCCCCCCCTTAAGCATTCTCGCATAAATTTAGCCCTATAAACCCATGCTTTTTCGTAAAAATCCTGCCAAATTTTCTCCTGATATGCCATTTTGATCCTTTTTATAACTTTGTACTAAGTATAATTAAAAATTTATAAATTTGCATTTAAAATATAAAATTTTCTTAATAAGCCTCTTGTGATATTCTGTATTTAATTGTCAGGATTAAATTAAAAATTTTCTGGATTATGGCTTATTGGTCGGTTGTATGCAAAATGCCTAAATTTTACCTCCACCCACCAAAACATCGGACTTACCGATATGTTTTGGAGTGTAGAGATTTGCATTTTTGAGTAGTAACATCTTGCGCTCATTTTACAAAAATTTGTAAAATTATAACGCAAATTTGCTTTTTTAATTCAAAATTATTTTATATCAAATGTAAATGTACTTTCATAAACATCTTCATCGCACTTTTTTAAATCGGCATGAGGAGTTTTGTGAAGTACGCTGATAGCGTATGTGCCAGCTTTAAAAAGTTTTATGTTTATACGACCTTTATCGTTTGTTTTACCCCAGAAGGCGCGCTGCTCGTTGTCGTGAGTATTTTCAAGATAAGGACTTATTACACCCACATCAGCTCCAGCAAGAGGCTCACCTTTAAACAAAACTTGCATACCAAAAAACTCATCTACAGCAAAATTTGCAGGGTTGGTTAGTGGGACTATCTCAAGGGTTTGACCGATTGGTTTTGTAACTATCTCATCGACAACGCCGCCAGCATTTATAACGCGTTTTGCACTCATTTTTGCTAGCTCGCAGTACTTAATATCTTTGCCATTTGTGCGGTCAGTGTGCATATCCCATTTGCCATCATTTTTTTCGCTCCAAAATGTAGGCTTATACTCACCAACTGCCATATATGAACCTTTTGTAAGCGCTTTGCCTTCAAAGTTGTAATTTTTACCAACTTGTTTGAGTTCGATCTTTTTACCAGTTTTTTGATCAAGTATAAACGGCTGTTCAAAAAGTTTTATGCGTTTTTCTGAGATCTCTTCAAAGCCTGGAAATTCATGTCCGTAACCTATTTTAACATTTAAATCTTTGTCATTATTTGTGACTAGCCAAAAATCGTGTGCGTTTGCAACTGAGACGATAGAGCCAGCTAAAAGCAGGCAAAGTGTTTTATTTATTTTCATTTTTGCTCCTATTTTGAAAATTTAAATCAAAATACTAGCGAAATTTTCCTTTTATGCAACTTAGTTGCAAAGATAGATTAAATCAGCTTAGTGAAAAAGGTAGTTTTTGGTTTTAAGTTTTAAAGGCAAGAAGTTTTTAATCTTTTTATCGGCGTCGCTTAGGATAGATAAAATTTGCAAATTTGATACAACATCATAGCTTAAGTCAAGCGATGTTAAAACTTTACAGCTTTAAGTTTCTACTTTTTGGACTTATGTCTAGCTCTTTGTAGTTTAGCGTTTCTTTGCGTAGAAATTTCTCTCGTCCTGCTCTAGCTATCATTAGCGCATTATCTGAACAAAACTCAAGTGGAGCAAGAGTAAGTTTGCAGTCAAAATCTTTGCAAAGTTCGCTGATATTGTGGCGTAAAATAGGATTAGCGCTAGCTCCTCCAACTACACCAAAATGTTTGAAATTTTGCTCTTTAAAGATGAGTTTTAGTTTATCCATTATATGAGCGCAGGCGGTTTGCTCAAAAGCATAGGCTATGTTTGCCTTATTAGCTTGCAAATTTTCACCTTGCGTTTCTATGGCTAACCTAACTGCATTTTTAAGCCCTGAAAAGCTGTATTCTAATCTTTTATCGCCACGAAGAGGGATGCTAAATTTAAATTTCTCTTTATCGTTTGCACTTTGTGCTAGATGGCTTATGATCGCCCCACCTGGATATCCAAGCCCCATCATTTTAGCCACTTTATCAAAGCTTTCACCAAAGCTATCATCGCTTGTTTGAGCCAAAATTTCAATACAGCCATTTTTGTCGATATTTAGCACTAAAGTGTGTCCGCCACTAACTAGCAAAATGCCAAGCGGAAGCGAAATTTCGCTATTTAAAAATAGCGAGTATATATGACCAACTAGGTGATTAACAGCGATAAGCGGTACATCTAGAGCTATGCTTAAAGATTTTGCCATGCTTACACCGCTAATTAGACTAACACTAAGTCCAGGTTCATTTGTAACGGCGATAGCTTTTATCTGTTTAAAGTATGGCTTTATATCATTTAAAAGAGCAGGGAGCGCTTGTGTGTGAAGTCTAGCTGCAAGTTCTGGGACTACGCCACCATATACCGAGTGCTCAAGCTCTTGTGAAATTTTTTTATGATATATAAGCTCTAGGTTTTTACTGTTAATGAGTGCCACAGAGCTATCATCGCAACTACTTTCTATGCCCAGTATCATTCAAACTCCACTAGTATCATGCCTGCATAACGGTCTGGTATGCTTGATGTGTCATAAAACTCGATACGATAAATTTTGCCAGCCTTATCTACGCTAAAGCTTTTGTCAATCATCTTTTTATCTATTTTTTCGCCAGCTTCATCGCTAAATTTTGCACTATAGCCGATTATATTTGTTCTTATGTTTGGTATTTTTTCAACTTCAAATGCGTTTTTTACCTTTATCGTTTCCCCACTTTTTAGGATGAAGCTTTGTTTGTCTGCTAAAATTTTGATACCATCAAGCTTTTTTACATAGCTAAAATTTTGTGGGATTAGTCTTGTCATTAGGCGGTTCCCATAGCGAACTTCATATCCATTTTTAGTCTTTATAACAGCTACTAGTGGATTGTTGCTTGTGTATTTTAGCTCATCTTTTGGAAGCGGTATATAGTTTAGACTCGGTCGCAAACCTTTTAAATTTAAGACAAAATAATCATCAAAAAGGCTTAGATGTATATCTTTTTCAATGGCATCTTTAACAGCTTTTACATTTAGCTCAAATGGTCTTGAAAACTCGATACCAACAAGCTTAAAATACTCTTCTATTGCTAAAAGATGGTAGTAAGTTCTTTGTTCTGCGTTTAAATTTTTACTAGCTTCATTTGCAAAGGCTGACTTGCCTTGAGTGATTGCAAAGTAAGTAAGAGACTTTAACATCTCAACATCACCTTTTGCGGTTTGTGTGTTTTTAACATTGTATGCGTGTTCTTTGGTTAGTTTTTTTGTATTTATCCCATTTTTTGTTTGCTCTGCAACTCCGCCAAGCTCAGGGTAACTAGCGCCTATAAGCTCAGATTGATCAATGATAACAGTGTTGCCCCATTTGTTTGGATTGCGATCTTTGTTTATAAAAGTTGGCGAATAAAAACCGCTTCCATCGTGTAGGTTTAGTATCAAGGAGACATTTTTGTCTGTGATTAAAGATTTTATCTGAGTTATTGCTTTATAGTCAGGATCGCTCTTATCAATATGTGCAAATTTTCGATTCATATCGCCTTTTGTACCACGACTTCTTTCTATAATGCTTTTAAAATTTAAATTCGGTACAACCCAAAGGCTTCCTTTTGTTATGTTATAATCAGTTGCGACTATCGATGCTGCTAAAAATCCTCCTGGCTCATCACCTTGTATGCCGCCTATTAAAAGCATAGTATTGTCATCTTGTATGCCCTTTTTATAAAGCGTGTAGTCAAACTGAGATGCATTTAAGGATACAAAAATAAAAATCGTTAAAATTTTAATCGCTTTCAAGCATTTTCCTTGCTTTGTGGTAGTATGAGATTAAGCAAAATTCCTATAATCGCACCAAGCCCAATGCCTGAAAAGCTAACTATCTCAAGGTCTATAACCATGCCACCTATGGCAAAGACAAATATTAGCGCTACGATTATCATATTTCGTGGCTCATTTAAATCAGCCTGACTTCTTATAAGCATTTGCATGCCAACGCTTGCTATAACTCCAAAAAGTAGTAACATAATACCACCTATAACAGGTTGAGGTATAGTTGATAAAAATGCTCCAAGCTTGCCAACAAAAGCCAGAAGTATGGCCGCTATGGCTGCCCAAGTCATAATAGCTGGATTATAAGCTTTTGTAATGCTAACCGCGCCAGTAACCTCTGAGTATGTTGTGTTTGGTGGACCACCAAAAAGTCCGGCTATACTCGTTGCTACGCCATCACCAAGTAAGGTATTTTTAAGTCCTGGTTTTTTTAAGAAATTTTCTTTTGTAACATTTGATATAGTTAGCATATCTCCGATATGTTCTACCGCTGGGGCTATGGCTATAGGTATCATAAATAAAATAGCTCCAAGTTCAAAACTTGGCGCGGTAAAATCTGGCACTGAAAACCACGCAGCATTAGCAATAGGCGAAAAATCTACTATACCCATAAAAAGCGATGCGATATAGCCTATTAATATGCCAAAAAGTATAGGTATCAGCCTAAAAATTCCCTTACCAAAAAGCATTAAAAAAATGGTCGCCATAAGCGATAAAAATGCTATGAACATAGCTTGAGTAGGTGTGTAGGCTGTAGCTCCAACACCCATTGTCATCTTTACAGCCGCTGGAGAGAGTATAAGACCTATAGTCATGATAACAGGACCAACAACAACTGGCGGAAGTAGTTTATGGATAAAATTTTCCCCACGAAATCTTATTAAAAAACTTAGTACAACATACAAAAGTCCAGCTGCTATGATACCGCCCATAGTTGCGCTAAGCCCCCATTGAGAGATACTAAAAGTTATAGGCGAGATAAAAGCAAAAGAGCTTGCTAGAAATATAGGTGGCACCTGCTCGTGGTTTATTAGCTGAAATGCTAAAGTCCCAACTCCAGCTGTAAAAAGCGCAACATTTGCATTTAGTCCAGTAAGCATAGGCACAAGCACTAATGCACCAAACGCCACGAACAAAAACTGCACTCCAACAAGGCTATCTTTTAACCTAAATTTATAACCATCATACTGCTGCATATAACCCCCTAGTATAAGCTCTAACTTCATCATCAAGTTCATAAATATCGTTTTGGTTTTGTATTTTTATGCCATTAAATTTCTCAAATGCCTTTAAAACAGCCTTTGAAATATCTAAAAACTCACACTCATTTTTTAAAAATTTATACACCATAAACTCGTTTGCGGCATTTACTACAACACCCATATCTGGAGCCTTTAAAAGCTCATCTTTTAGTGAAAAGATAGGATATTTTTTAAGATTTATCTCTTTAAATTTTATGGGCTTTAATGTTAGTAAATTTGTATTTTGTATGATATTATTATCTATATTTTCAAGTATTGCATGGGCTATAGCAAGCTTCATATCGGCTTTTGAGATATGCGTAACGCTTGAGCCATCAACAAACTCAACAATCGCATGTACCATAGATGTTGGTTCTATATATGCTTGTATATTTTTTGTATTATAAAGCCAGTAAGCCTCCATGACTTCAAAAAGTTTGTTTGCCATACTTGCACTGTCTATGGTGATCTTTGCGCCCATATCCCAGTTTGGATGTTTTAATGCATCATTTGCTGTGGCTGTTTTTAGAAATTTTAGTGGCGTTTTGTAAAATGCCCCGCCACTAGCAGTTATTATAAGTTTTGATACTTTCGTTTTGTTTTGAAGCAAAAATTTCAATCCAAAATGCTCACTGTCGATTGGCAAAATTTCATCTGTTTTTAGAAATTTGCCACCAACAACAAGGCTTTCTTTATTTGCGAGCGCGAGAATTTTTCCAAGTTTTTGCGTTGCTATACTTGCGCGAAGTCCTGCAAAACCAACTATGGCATTTACCACTTTTTGGCTTTTGCAAAGTTCTAGCATATCTAAAATTTCATTTCCAACAAAGACTTTATCATGCTTTACTTGTGAGCGTAAAGAGCCGTCTTTTATGCATACAAATTTTGGCTTAAATTCTACTATTTGTTCGTTTAATAACCCTACATTTGTTCCGCAACTAAGAGCCTCTATCGCTATATTATGTTGCTTGCAAAGCACAAGAGTGTTTGTGCCTATACTACCAGTAGAGCCAAGAACTACCACGAAAGCGACCAAAGAAGCGCAACAACGCCAAATAAATACCCATCGATCCTATCTAGCATACCGCCGTGACCCGGAAAGAGTGATCCGCTGTCTTTTGCCCCTACTAAGCGTTTTAGATAGCTTTCAAACAAGTCTCCCCATACGCTAAAAATGCAGATTAAAAAGCTTGCAAAAACGACATGCACAGTGGCGTCCATTACAAAATTTCCACATATAGTTCCAACTATCGTTCCTATTCCAAGTCCGCCTAAAACACCTTCTAAAGTCTTGTTTGGTGAGCTTGGGCTAAATGGATGTTTGCCAAAAAATTTACCTACAAAATACGCTCCACTATCGCAAGCCACGACCGATAATATAAGCCATGCAAGGTACTCAATGCCGTACTCTGAATAAAGCATCCAAATAAGAAAAATAGGCGTGGCTGGGTATAAAAATGGTAGCACGGCTTTTATATTATCACTTTTTATGTGTGCAAGTACTGAAACTACGATTATAACAGCTAAAAGAGCGATATATATAGGGTTTGTAAGTAAAGTTAGTGTATAAAAAGCGATCACAATAAAAACAAGGCTTTTTTGATCAATATTATAAAGCTTTAAAGCTTCAAGAAATGCCACAGCAAGGACTATGCCAAGGATTATAAAATTTAAAAAATAGCTATTTATATAAAAGATCGCTAGTATTACAGCAAGCATCGTAAGACCAGTTATCAGACGAGTTTTCATAACATTTTCCTTAATTTTTAGTGATTTTATCAAAAATTTGCTTATATTTTTATATCGATATGAGTTGGTTCGCCATCCTCATCATAAAAAATTTCTTGAATTTGTTCGCTTTTGGCTTCTGGGCTATTATTATTGGCTTCGTTTTCGTTTTGCATAGCAGCTTGCTCTTGATCGCTTTTTGATTTTTCGTGTTCATTTTCTGGGTCGATCTTGTAAGCTTCTTCTGTTGGTCTAACCTCTGTTATTTCGTTATTGTCATCAGCTGCTACTTGCATGGCAAGGGCATTTTGCATGTCAAATCTGGCTTGCTGGTTTGCATTTACAGATGAGACGACGGGAGCATTTTGGTTTATAAAATTTGCATTGCCTATGGGTGTTACTGACATATTATCCCCTTTTATTTTATGACTATTATCGTCTGAAAATCGATATAATTTACATTTGCGCCGTGTAAAATTTTCACATTTTGTCGCTTTGTATAATCAACTTCATACCTTCCAGCTCCATTCACGCTAAAATTTACACAAATTTTTGCAGCAAAATTTAAAATCTCATCACTTGGATTTAGTTTGTTTGTTTTTATGATAACATGTGCGCTTGCAATATCTTTCATGTGCATCCAGACATCGTTTTTTCGGCTATTTTTAAGAAGCTCTATATTGCCTTTTTCATTTTTTCCTATCGAAATTTTATACTCATTTATATAAAAATTTTGGATATTTTCGCTATAGTTATTTTGATTTTTTGATAAATTTGATCTTTTTGGATATAAAATTTCAAGCTCAGAAACTGATGTTGCGTTTTGTAACATCTGCTCTAAATTTGTATAAAAGCGTAACTTTTCACTTAAATTTTCACGCTCTAAAACTACGCCACTTGCCTTTTGTGCAAGGCGTTTTGCTCTATTAAAGTATGTATTTGCAGATATTTTTGGCGTGCTATCAAGGTTAAATGAAATTTCTTTGCCATTAAAATCTTTTAGCTTAAAGCTTCTTTGATGGTCTCTTAGGTTGGCTAAATTTGCTAGTAAAACTGTTCCTTGGAGGCGTAAAATTTCACTTTGTTGGCTTAGTTCGTGTTCGTTTTCAAGGTTATTTAAATTTGCCTTTAGAGCTTCTATTTTTTTATCAATCTGTCCTAGTTTTATAGCTTTTAAATTTGCTAAAAAGCCGCTATTTAGCCTATCAAACTCAGATTTTAAAAAAGTGTGAAAGTCTGTTATGGTGGCAGTTTGTCTCTCTTTTATC
This sequence comes from Campylobacter australis, assembly GCF_050586305.1. Taxonomy (NCBI): domain Bacteria; kingdom Pseudomonadati; phylum Campylobacterota; class Epsilonproteobacteria; order Campylobacterales; family Campylobacteraceae; genus Campylobacter; species Campylobacter australis. The sequence goes on from NZ_JAXUAA010000005.1 coordinate 47,027, forward strand.
TGGATAGGCTCAAGCATCTTTAAAGGCTTGTTTGGTTTTATCGTTCTAAAGTCATTTTCTATATGCCTAATCGCATCGATAATAATGCCGTTTTCGTCTGTTATGATGGCATTTGTAAATCGTCCAGTAAATTCTAGATAAAACTCACTTTTTGTACTTTTGTATGAGCCATCAAGCGAGGTTGAAATTTGTAAAATTCTATTATTTTCTGGGCATTTTATGCAGGTGATTTTAGCCCCTTTTAAGCGTTTTTTTAGTGCATTATCAAATGGAGCATTATAGTTTTTTATAGTGCTAAAGTCATCATTTATATAGATTGAAGAGTCTGATTTTGAAAGATCAAAAAATATATTTTTGCCATCAAAATTTATAAGAATTTGCATATTAGCACTTCTTTTTATATCATTTATTTTTTTGAAATTTGCAAGAAAATCAGCAATCTGTCTTAGGTGTGCGTATTTCATTTTTACCCTTATTTTTTGCGTTATTATACAAAAAATCTTTATCCTTATAAAAATTCAGATTTTTTTGATAAAATTAAATGAAAAATAAAAGGCAAAAAATGAAACAAACCATAACTGAAAAAATTTTCTCAGCTCACGCAGGTGAAGCGGCATTTGCGGGGCAAATCGTGCAAAGCCCTATTGATATGGTAATTGGCAATGACATAACTACGCCAATTTCTATAAAGCAGTTTGAAAGAAGCGGAGCAAAATCACTTGCTAATCCAGATGGTTTTGCTATTGTGATGGATCACTATATCCCAGCAAAAGATATCGCAAGTGCAAATCAGGCTAAAATTTCACGCGATTTTGCTTATAAGCATGATTTAAAGCACTTTTTTGACGAAAAAGATATGGGTATAGAACACGCCCTGCTTCCAGAAAAAGGGCTTGTGGTGCCTGGTGATGTTACCATCGGAGCAGATAGTCACACCTGTACTCACGGCGCTCTTGGGGCATTTGCAACCGGCATGGGTTCAACCGACTTAGCTTATGCGATGATAACTGGCAAAAACTGGTTTAAAGTGCCTGAGAGTATAAAAGTCGTATTTAGTGGCAAAATGTCACAGCATCTATATGGCAAGGACTTAATACTAGAGATAATCCGCCAAATCGGCGTTGATGGTGCGTTGTATAAAGCGTTAGAATTTACTGGAGATACGATAGCACAGCTTGATATGGATAGTCGTTTTAGTTTGTGTAATATGGCTATCGAAGCTGGTGCAAAAAACGGCATAGTGGCTTACGATGAGATAACGAAAGAATTTTTAAGTGATAAAAATTTACGCTCAAAACCAGTCATTCACTACTCAGACGAAGGTGCAAAATACGAGCGTATAATCGAGATAGATGTTAGCAAGCTTGATCCGGTTGTGGCATATCCATTTTTACCAAGCAACGGCAAAAGTGTGCGCGAGGCAGTTAAAGATAACTTAAGCATAGATCAAGTATTTATAGGCTCTTGCACAAATGGCAGACTTAGCGATCTTCGTATAGCAGCTGAAATTTTAAAAGGCAAAAGAGTTTCTAAAAAAACACGCCTTATCATTACTCCAGCCACACAAAAAATAGCACTTGCAGCTCAAAAAGAGGGGCTAATGGATATATTTGCTGAGGCTGGTGCAGTCGTTAGCAACCCAACTTGCGGTGCGTGTCTTGGCGGATATATGGGAATTTTGGCTGATGGCGAAAGATGCGTAGCTACTACAAATAGAAATTTTGTAGGCAGAATGGGTGCAAGAACAAGTGAAATTTATCTAGCAAACTCAGCCGTCGCAGCAGCTTCAGCCATAGCTGGTAAGATAGCTGATCCAAGGGAAATTTAGTAAAATATGCAAAAGTTTAATGTATGCGTCATTTTAGCAGGCGGTAAAAGCTCGCGAATGGGGCAAGATAAAACACTTTTGCCATTTGGCAGAGAGCCTAGTATGACGCATTTTTTGGCTAAAAAGATGGAGCAGATTTTTAAAGAAATTTATATAAGTTCAAAGTCTCAAAAATTTAACCCTCCACTTGGAATTTTGACTGATGATAGTGATGATTTTTCACCTATGCTGGCACTTGCTTGTATATTAGAAAAATTTGATGACAGTGTTTTTATCATGCCTGCGGATATGCCATTTGTTAGCATTGAATGTGTAAATGAGTTGGCAAAATTTAAAGATGAGTTTGATGTGGTTGTGGCAAGAGATGCTAAACATAGGCATAGTCTTTGTGGATTTTTTAACCCAAAAATCGCCAATCAAGCAAGAGAGCTGTATGAAAAAGGTGAGCATAAAATAGGGCTTTTACTTAGTGCAAACAGCTTAAAAGAGGTGTATTTTGATGATAGTAGCCAGTTTGCAAATGTTAATAACCCAGATGAATATGAAAGGGCCTTAAATGCGTTATAGTTTGATATTTTTTTGTTTTTGTGCATTATTTGCCAAGAGTGCGAGTGAGCTTTATGATGAGGCCTTAAGTTATGAAAGAGCTGGCGATATATCGCAGGCTATGAGATTTTATAAGATGGCGTATGAAGCTAGGGCAAATGGCGATCTGTCGGATAGTTTTACTAAAAGTAGCCAAGAATTTGTTCAGCAAGATAGTGAGTCAGGCTCTGATGATGATGTTGCAAAACATGTTTTTAATAGTGTTGCTGAGCCAAAAAAGCAAGGCGAGACAGGCTATTTAAATATCACCCTTGCGGAGCCAAACTACTTGTTACCAGCTACTTATACTTCAAAAATACCAGATAATCGCAGCAAATTTGAAACAAAATTTCACATAAGCTTGCAAAAGCCAGTGCTTTATGATTTGTTCGGTTTTAAAGAGAGTGTCGGGATCGCGTATTCGCAAACATCGTGGTGGCAAACATCGCGTGACTCAACGCCATTTCGAGAGAGTAACTACCGCCCAGAGCTTTATGCTAGTATTCCGTTTGAGAATTTTGGGATATTTAGGGGTGTGAGGGTTGGTCTTTTGCATGAGTCAAACGGACAGGGAAGTGAGCGTTCAAGAAGTTGGAATAGGGCGTATATGAGTGCTGACTTTGTGGCTGGGCGGCTTAGCGTGACACCTAGAGCTTGGATGACTGTTGGTGATATTAGTGACAATGAAAATATAAGAAAAAATGTTGGTATTGCTGATCTAAAAGTAAAATATACTATCGGTGGTCATCATCTAAATTTAATGCTTAGAAATAACTTCAGGCTTGACAGCACAAACCGTGGGGCTGCTGAGTTTGGCTGGTTTTTCCCGCTATTTAGTAGCGGACTTTATGGATATTTGCAGTACTTTAATGGATACGGTGAGAATTTGATGGACTATGATAGGCATATGAATAAAATCGGTCTTGGCTTTGCTATTTTAAAATAATTTTTATTGTAATAGGAGGTTTTTATGAAAAAAATTTTGGCACTATTTTTTATGGCTAGCGTTGCGTTTTCGCAGTGGCTAGAGATAGATAAAACTCACTCAGATATAAAATTTGTGATAAAACACCTAAGCATATCAAATATAAATGGCCATTTTGATGACTACGAAGCGGCGATAGATTTTGATGCTGCTAAAAAAAGGATAAATTCGCTTGAGGCTATCGTTAAAGTTGATTCGATATACACAAAAAATAGAACCAGAGACCAAAACCTAACTAGCGAAATATTTTTTGATACACAAAAATTTAAAAGCATGACTTTTAAGATGACTGATAGTGACGATAATCGAATTTACGGCATCTTAAAGATAAAGGATGTTAGTAAAAATGTTGTTTTTGACTATACCTATAATGGCTCAGCCAAAAATATAAATGGTAGCTTAGCGCACAGCTTTACTTTAAAAACTATGCTAAAAAGGCGAGAGTTTAATGTTGGGAAAGATTATCCTATCGAGTTTATAGGTGATAATGTTTGGATTACTATAGACATTGAGGGAAATTTGCGTGGAGATACACAAGAAAAAGCTAAGCAAAATGAGTAAAAGGGGCTTAAAGCCCCAAATTTTAGTGCTTTGATAGATAGTTTGTATCGTAGTTGTTTGTCAAAAAGTCTTTATTCTTCATCATATTTATATGAAAATCGCGTGTCGTTTTTATGCCACTTACTACCAGTTGCTCAAGAGCAACATGCATTTTTTGTATAGCCTTATTACGATCTTCATCCCAAACCACCAGTTTTCCTATCATGCTATCATAGTATGGGGGCACGCTATATCCTTGATAAACATGGCTTTCCATTCGGACATTTCTACCTGCTGGAGCTACATATTTTGTTATCTCGCCAGGACTTGGTGTAAAGCTCTTTGGATCTTCGGCGGTTATTCTGCATTCGATAGCATGACCGTTTAGTTTTATGCTCTCTTGTGATGGAAGGCTCTCACCCTCTGCTACGCGTATCATCCATTCGATTATATCAAGTCCGCTTACCATTTCACTTACGCAGTGCTCGACTTGAAGCCTAGTGTTCATCTCTATAAAGTAAAAGTCTAAATTTTTATCTACCAAAAATTCAAATGTTCCAGCTCCTTCATATCCGATAGCCTTAGTTGCACGGATGGCTGTTTCGTGTAGTCTTTTGCGTGTTTCATCATCTAGTAAAATAGCAGGACTTTCTTCTATGAGTTTTTGATGGCGACGCTGCATAGAACAGTCGCGCTCGCCTACATGTATAACATTACCTTTGCTATCACCAATAACCTGAACCTCGATGTGGCGCGGATTTAGAATGTATTTTTCCATATACATAGTGCCATCGCCAAATGCTGTCATAGCCTCACTTTCAGCTGACCAAAACGCCTTTTCTAAATCCTCTTCGCGCTCGACCATTCTCATGCCGCGACCACCACCGCCAGCTGCTGCTTTTAAGATGACTGGATAGCCTATCTTTTTAGCTAGCTCTTTTGCCACTTTTATATCGCTTATCGCACCATCTGAGCCAGGTATGACTGGCACACCAGCACGCTGCATAACCTGCTTTGCTTTGCTTTTATCGCTCATTAACGCCATGGCTTCTACGCTTGGACCTATAAATTTTAGGTTGTGTTTTGCGCAAATTTCGACAAAATTTTGATTTTCACTCAAAAAGCCATATCCTGGAAATATCGCGTCTGCACCGCTTATCTCAGCGGCTGAGATGATGGCTGGGATATTTAGATAGCTATCGCTTGAGCGAGGGTTTCCTATGCAAATGGCAGCGTCAGCATATTTTACATAAAGTGCATCTTTATCCGCTGTTGAATATACAACTATTGCCTCTTTCCCCATCTCTTTGATAGTTCGCAAAGCACGTAACGCGATCTCTCCGCGGTTTGCGATGAGTACTTTTTTAATTTGCATTAAATTTTCTCCACGCCAAATAGTGGCATACCAAACTCAACAGGCTGTCCGTCAGCTACGAGAATTTCAGTTATCTGACAGTCAAACTCAGCTTCTATCTCGTTCATTATTTTCATTGCTTCAACTATGCCGATAGTGTCGCCTTTTCTTACCTTTTGACCAACTTTGGCAAATGGCGCAGCGCCTGGGCTTGGGGCAGCATAAAATGTGCCTACCATAGGCGAGTTTAGCGTATTTTTATGTGTTTGAACGACTGCTGGTTTTTCATTAACAACTTGGATATTTAGTGGCTGTGGTGCAGGAGCTACTGGCTGTAGAACTGGCTTTGGTAACTCACAACAATCTGAAAATTTTTCAAGTTCTACTTCAAATTCACCATCTTTGATCTTTATCTTATTCATATCCATTTGATTGAAAAATTCGATAAGCTCTTTGATGTCTTCTTTTTTCATAAACTTCTCCTAGTTTGAGTTAAGCTCATATTGTAGCAAAAATTTATTAAAATTTTTATATAAGCGTTTTTGTGTGCTAAATTTCACTTTTAATATATGGTTTAAAAATATAAAAATCAAAATTTATTTTACATAGCACTCATCAGCTATTTTTATAAATGTTTCATAACTACATTTTTGCCATCCTTTTTAAAGCTCACCGTAATCTATTTACTGCTTTTAAAAAGTCTTGCCTCACGCCATTTGGTGGACAAAGCATGACATCGTCAGCCACGGCTGTTATATCATTTTACCTTTTGTTACGATCAAATTTTCCCTGCTAGATGTGTATGCTGTGCGAACACCTTTGGAAAATTTATAACTACTCTACCTGCATTATGAAAAGAATTTGAGTTAAAAAGCATTGTGACTTTAGAGGTGACTAACCGCCAAAATTTTTCGCAATAGTTTAAAACAAAATATAATGTAAAAATTTTTATTTATTTGGTCTATCTATAATTATTTCGCCATCAACCGCGATTAGATCTATTTCAGCGATATTTAGGATCTTGCCAAGTCTTACTATACCCTCATAATATCCTTGATAGCCATAATAAATCACAAAATTTCCCCACGGTGCAAAGTAGCTAAGTTCTCCGATTTTTCCATCTGTTCCTTTTGGCTCATATTTTATATCAAGCTTTTGTGGGAGTTTGTCATATTTTTCCTTTTTAGCATAGTCTTTTAGGTCTAGCCTTAGTGGCAAGAGCTTTGCAAACTCCCTTGCTGCAGGCGTATCATCAAGCATAGCATTAAATTCGCCATTTATATTTTTTAATATAATTTTCATATTTTCTCCTGCATTTAAACTTAAAGCTAAAAAGAAAATGGCTAAAATTTTCACTTTAAATTTTCCCTAAAAAACTGCTCAAATTTGTCAAATGGAATTTTTTCATAATTATCATAAAGATCAACATGATGTGCATTTGGTACGATAACAAGCTCTTTTGGCTCATTTACTATCTCATAAGCTCTCTTTGAAAAGTGCAATGAGTGCGAGTTTTCACCATTTACAAAAAGCACGGGTTTATTCATATCTTTTATATTATCATATAGTTTAAACTGAAAAAACGCCGTTGGCATCTGTGCTAGCCATGCTGAGTTTGAGTTTAGCGAGCGAGCGTGATAACCTCTTTTTGTGCGGTAATAATCAAAAAATACAGCCAAAACAGGGTGTGGATCCTCGCCCAAAGTTTCAGGCAGAATTTTATCACCAAGAAGTGGTTTACCATCTAGCACTGGCACTTCGTGATAATTTCGTGCATAAGTGCCAGATTTTGCATCCTCCCAACGCTGGAGATTTATATATTCAAGCACAGCCTCGCGCTCTTTTTTAGTGTATCCATCACCCATTCCACGCCCAATAGAGCTTGACATATCATACATTGCAGTGGTTGCAACAGCTTTTATACGGGTATCAGAGGTAGCAGCGGTAAGCGACATACCAGAAAATCCGCAAATCCCTAGCACACCGATCTTTTCTCTATCAACATTTGGTAATAATCCTACAAAATCAACAGCTGCACTTACATCTTCGCTGTTTATATCAGGACTTGCCATACCGCGAGGCTCGCCACTACTCTCTCCAGTAAAGCTTGGATCAAAAGCTAGCGTGATAAATCCTCTTTTGGCAAGCTCATGAGCATGAAGACCACTACTTTGCTCTTTGACCGCTCCAAACGGACCGCTTACAATTATAGCTGGTGCTTTGTCTTGTAAATTTTTAGGCGTATAAAGATCGCCTACTAAGCTAATACCGTAGTGATTTTTAAATGTTACTTTTTTATGTTCTACTTTGTCTGATTTTGTAAATGTTTTATCCCAAATTTGAGTAATTTGCGCAGCAGTTGTGATTTGCGCCATAGAGCTTGGCACGACATTATTTAAAGCCATTAAATTTCCTCCCAATAAGCTGTAGTTAGTATAAAACTAAGTGTTAAATTTTTAATTTTCATCGTTGTATCCTTTGATTTAAGTTCTCATATTATAACAAATTTGTTAGTTAAGTAGTTAGAATAATACTCCAAATTTTTGCCTAATCCTACAAATTTTTAATTTTTTACATTTGATTAAAATTTTTTTAATGCTTTGTAAGTATGGCAGCTTTTTATTTGGCTAAAATTAAAATTTAGCCATTTTTTGCTAAAATTAAATCAATTTTACACAAGGAAAAACAATGGGATTAAAAAGTGATAAGTGGATACGAAAAATGAGCAAAGAGTGCGATATGATCGTACCTTTTTGTGAGGATCAAGTCGGTAGCGGCGTGGTAAGCTACGGTGTTAGTAGCTATGGCTATGACATACGCGTGGCTGATGAGTTTAAAATTTTTACAAATATCGGTGGCACAGTCGTTGATCCTAAGAATTTTGATGAGAAAAATGTGGTTGATTTTAAGGGCGATGTCTGTATAGTGCCGCCAAATTCGTTTGCACTGGCTAGAACGGTTGAGTATTTTAATATGCCAGATGATGTTTTGGCGATCTGTCTTGGTAAAAGCACTTACGCAAGATGCGGTATAATCGTAAATGTAACGCCGTTTGAGCCGGGGTTTAGGGGGCATATTACGATTGAGATTTCAAACACGACGCCACTTCCAGCTAAAATTTACGCAAACGAGGGCATCGCACAGGTGCTATTTTTGCAAGGAGATGAGCCGTGTGAGGTCACATATGCTGATAAAAAGGGCAAGTATCAAGCACAAGAGGGTATAACTTTGCCTAGGATACTTAAGTGAAAATTCTATACCTTGGGCCATATTCTGAGTTAGTTGAATTTTTAAAAGATGATAAAAATATTATTTATCAAAATAATAATAAAATTGATGAAAATTTTATTATAAAAGAGAAATTTGACTTTTTAATAAGTTATAGATATAGATATATTTTACCAGCTCAGATATTACGACATTTTATTAAGTCTGCTATAAATTTACATACATCTTTCTTGCCATTTAACAGAGGAAGTGATCCGAATTTTTGGTCATTTGTTGATGGGACCCCAAATGGTGTCAGTATTCACTATATGAATGAAGGATTGGATAAAGGAGATATTATAGCTCAAGAGATTATTGTATTTGATGCAAGAATGCATACATTCGCCAGTAGTTACAATATACTTCAAAGAGAAATTCAAAAGCTTTTTAAACGAAATTGGTTTGCAATAAAGAATAAAACTATAGTTTCCATACCTCAACAGACGAGGGGGGGGGTAATAGGTTCCTATCATAAAAGCTCAGATAAAGATAAATTTATGCCGTTTTTAGTAAATGGTTGGAATACAAATATAGCAGAATTTTTAGATATTTTAAAGCAAAATAAAATGGTATAGAAATTGCTTGTAGATTTACAGTTATAGTGCCTTACAAGGAGTAAAAATGTTTAATACGAAAAGTATCTTAATTACTGGTGGAACGGGTAGTTTTGGTAAAAAATACACTGAAATTTTACTCAAAAAATTTAAGCCAAAACGCATTGTAATCTACTCTCGCGACGAGCTAAAACAATACGAAATGGCACAAATTTTTAACGATAAGTGTATGCGATATTTCATCGGCGATGTGCGTGATGAGAGCCGACTTAAAACGGCGATGGACGGTGTGGATTTTGTCATTCATGCGGCTGCTTTAAAGCATGTGCCAATCGCTGAATATAACCCAATGGAGTGCATCAAAACCAACATCAACGGCGCACAAAATGTCATCAACGCAGCCTTTGCCACTGGTGTGAATAAAGTGATTGCTCTCTCAACTGATAAGGCGTGTAACCCTGTGAATTTATACGGAGCAACCAAGCTTGCCAGCGATAAGCTTTTTGTGGCGGCGAACAACATTGCAGGCTCTAAAAAAACGCGCTTTGCAGTTGTGCGATATGGTAATGTCGTAGGCTCTCGTGGCTCGGTTGTGCCACTTTTTAAACGCCTAATCGCCGAGGGCGCAAAGGAGCTACCGATCACGCACGCAGATATGACACGATTTTGGATTACATTGGAGCAGGGGGTTAATTTCGTTCTTAAAAATTTCGAGCGAATGAAGGGTGGGGAAATTTTCATCCCTAAGATCCCGTCTATGACGATGCCAGCCCTTGCAAAAGCCCTTGCACCAGAGCTTGGTATCAAAGTTATCGGCATACGCCCAGGCGAGAAGATGCACGAAGTTATGGTGGGTAAGGATGATGCGCACCTGACTTATGAATTTGACGATCATTATGTGATTTCGCCGTCTATTCAACTGGCGGATATTCAGGACTTTAGTGCTAATGCGCTCGGCGAAAAGGGGCATTTGGTCAAAGAAAATTTTGAATACAGCTCGGATAAAAACACTATTTGGCTTGATCGCAAGGGGCTTTTAGAGATGATAGGAGACACTAAATGAGCTTTTTGCCATACTCTCGTCAGCAGATCACGCAAGATGACATAGATGCCGTGGTTTTGGCACTTAAAGATGAAATTTTAACAGGTGGAGCAAAGGTTAGTGAATTTGAAAACGCTATCGCAAAATATGTCGGCGTAAAGCATGTCATAGTGATGAATTCGGCCACTTCGGCACTTCACGCAGCATATCTTGCACTTGGTGTTGCTTGTGGCGATGAGATCATCACGACACCAATCACATTTGCGGCGACGGCAAATGCTGCTTTGATGTGTCAAGCAGATGTTAAATTTTGTGATGTAAAAACTGATGGAAACATCGATGAAAGCGAAATTTCAAAACTTATAACTTCTAAAACAAAGGTCATAACCGCCGTGGATTTTGGCGGAAATCCAGTTGAAATAGATAAAATTTTAGCCACCGCAAAAGCAAACGGCATAAGGGTAATAGATGATGCTTCTCACGCGCTTGGAAGCAGTCAAAACGGCGTAAAAGTGGGAGCAAAAGCCGACATTAGCATATTTAGCTTTCATCCAGTTAAGCCGCTTACGACATTTGAAGGCGGTGCGCTTGCCACAAACGACGATGAGATCGCGCGTCTAGCACGACTTTACCGCTCGCACGGCATCACAAAAACCACTCGCTGGGATAGCGATATGAGCCTGCTTGGATACAACTATCGTCTGCCAGATGTGGCTTGTGCATTGGGACTAAGTCAGCTAAAACGCCTTGATGAGATGATCACAAAGCGAAACGAGATCGCTAAAATTTACGATGAAAAATTTGCCAATAACCCATACTTTCAAACGATCAAAATCCCAAGCGGTACGACTAGCTCACGACATCTTTATGCGATTTTGTTAGATGAGAAATTTTGGAGTAAAAAGGGTGAGATTTTTGATGCGCTTCATGCCTTAAACATAGGTGTTCAGGTGCATTATAAGCCGACTTACCAGTTTGGCTTTTACCGAGAAAAACAGGGCGAAATTTCGCTACCAAATACAGAGAATTTTTACAAATCCGAGCTTAGCATTCCGTGTCATCAAAATATGAGTGTAAGTGATGCAGAGTTTGTAGCTAAAAATTTAGTTCAAATTTTACAAAATTTTGCCTAACAAGGGTTAAAATGATCTATAAAAAAAACCTTTGCGTGATACCAGCTAGGGGCGGAAGCAAACGCATACCGCAGAAAAATATTAAAGACTTCTTTGGCAAACCACTGATTGCTTATAGTATCCAAACAGCGTTACAATCGGGCGTTTTTGATGAGGTGATAGTTTCGACTGATGACGCACAAATCGCTGAAGTAGCCCTAAAATACGGAGCAAAAGTTCCTTTCGTGCGTGAAGCTGATTTGAGTGATGATTATACAACAAGTAGCGATGTCGTGCGTGATGCGATTATAAGATGTGGCGAAAATTTCAGCCAAATTTGCTGTCTTTACGCTACTGCTCCGCTTTTAACGAGTGAGATTTTGCGTGAAGCAGCGATTAAATTTGATAGTATTGAATGTGAGTTTTTGTTTTCTGCTACTGAGTTTGGCTTTCCTATACAGCGAGCCATAAAACTTGATGAAAATAACGCTGTAAGTATGTTTTATCCGCAGTTTGAACGCACCCGCTCACAGGATTTACAAAGAGCCTACCACGATGCAGGGCAGTTTTATTTTGGCACAAGGTCTGCTTGGCTGGATAAAAAGTCCGTTTTTGCACCACATTCACAGGCGTTTGTTTTGCCTAGAAATTTAGTCTGCGATATTGATACGCCAGAGGATTTTGAGTTTACAAAAAGGCTTTATAAGATAAATAATGTTTAAAAAAATTTCTCATCTAAAAACCCTGATCCGAGCCGATAGCAGCGACCAGATCGGACACGGACACATTAGGCGCAATCTTGTGATGGCGGCAAAATTTAGCGATGTTTCGTTCGCTTGTGTTAGGTTAAATGGCGATATTTTTAATGAGATAAATTATCCAAAATTTGAGCTTAAAACATCTGAAATTTCAGAGTTTATAGAGCTTATAAATATGGAAAAATTTGAGCTTGTGGTGATTGATCATTATGGTATAGATTTTGATAATGAGCGTGCTATTTGTGAGCAAACTGATGCTAAAATTTTATGCTTTGATGATTGTTATGGCAAACATTACTGCGACATTTTGCTAAATGTAAATTTGTTTGCTGAGCGCCTAAAATATGCTACTTTGGTGCCTTATTGGTGTGAGGTTTGGTGTGGGCGTGAGTATATGCTCGTGCGAGATGAGTTTTATCAAGAGCAAAGTGTGAAACGAGAGAAAATTTATGATTTTTTTATCGGTTTTGGTGGAACGGATATTTTAAATCTAAGTTGCAAAATCGCTGAAATTTTACTAGCAAAATCCGCCAAAATCGCCCTAATCACAACAAGTGCGAATACAAATTTGACTGAGCTTAAAAATTTATCAGATGAAAATGAAAATTTAAGCCTTTTTATAAACTCAGATCAAATCGCAAAACTTATGAACGAAAGCCAAAATTTAATAATCCAAGCAAGCGGCTTTGTCAATGAAGCCCTAGTTTTGGGGGCAAATTTCACAGCCGTAAAAACAGCGGATAATCAAAATGAGCTTTACAAATGGCTCAAAACTAATGGCTTTAAAGCCTATGTAAGTGAGCAAATATGCAAAATATTGAGCTAATAAATTTCACCAAGCTTTCACACGAGCAAAAGTTGATGATTTTGGAGTGGCGAAATGATGAACGAGTGGCGAAATTTATGCAAAATAAAAGTATGAGTTTGGCGGAGCATTTAAATTTCATTGAAAACTTGAAAAATGCTAAAAACAAGCTGTATTTTTTGCTTAAAGATAGTGAAAAATTTATCGGTGTGATTGATTTTGTAGATATTTGCAGCGGTAGCTGTGAGTTTGGTGTCTATGCAAACCCAAGCCTAAAAGCGCAAGGCAAAACTCTTTTACACACGATTTTAGGATATGGCTTTTTGGTATTAAATGTCAGCCAGATCAACGCTTATGCGCTTAATGAGAACGAAAGAGCGACACGGCTTTATGCTGATTTTGGCTTTGAAATGGTTAAAAAAGATGAGAAATATAGCTTTTTTCAGATAAAAAATGAAGGAGAAATGATGCAGATCGTGATGAAAAACTATCAGCTTTTAAGCGATGATGAAAATAGGGAAATTTTATCCATTAGAAACCTTGAAAGTGTGCGAAATATGAGCCTAAATGATAAAGTCATTAGCTTTGAAGAGTATAAAAAGTGGCTACAAGACTCGCAGGGGGGCAATACTTACTTAGCTGTGCTTGAAGATGGCAAAATTTGCGGTGGTATAAATTTGGTTTTAAGTGGTGGTGAGTATAGCTGGGGGCTGTTTTTTAAGCCAAATACAAGTGGATTTGTAGTCTGTGCGTGCGTGTTTAGCTTTTTGGAGTTTGCCTTTACAAAGAGCAAAACGCTAAACGCACTTGTAAAAAATGAGAATGAAAATGCGCTGAAATTTGATAGAAGTTTTGGGTTTGCCGAGGTTAAAAAAGATGAGAAATTTAGCTATTTAAGGCAAGATTTACATCACTGGCAAGAGCATAAAATGACAAAATTTATGCAAAAAATCCAAAGTCTATCTAATAGTTTTGAGATCAAAATAGTGGCTTAAAAATAAATTGGCTATAATGTGGGTAAATTTCATAAAAAAATTGAAATTTTGCCGATATAGTGGTAGTTTGTAAAATTTATAGATAAGTTTCTTTTTCATCGCCAGTGGCGTTTGTTGATATGAGGCAAGTGAAGCGTAAAAAGCCGCCAAGTAGCAGTTTTAAGTGTAGGTGGCTAATCTCTACCTAAAACTTAGCAAAACTACTAAAAGTTTTGTGGTTAGTTGGGTAAAATAGGCTTTGGATTTTGGTGTCGATAATGCAGTGTGAAGTTTAAGCTTATCTAGCTAAGACGAGTGATTTACTATATTAAAATTTGCTAAATTTAACAAACTGATGATGGTAAATAAAAATTTGGGATAGATTATGAAAATAGGCGATTTTGATACCAATGAAAAGGTCTTTGTGATTGCTGAGCTTTCGGCAAATCATAGTGGAAGTTTGCAAACTGCACTAGATACGATAAAAGCAGCAAAAAGAGCTGGTGCAGACGCGATAAAGATACAAACTTACACACCAGATAGCCTTACGCTAAACTCGACACAGAGTGACTTTATGATAAAAGGCGGCTTGTGGGATGGACGAAATTTATACGATCTTTACGCCGAGGCCTTGACTCCGCGTGAGTGGCATGCTGAAATTTTCAAAGTAGCCAAAGAGCAAGGGCTTATGTGTTTTTCAAGTCCATTTTGCAAAGATGATGTAGATTTTTTAAAGCAGTTTAACCCACCAGCGTATAAGATCGCGAGTTTTGAGATTACCGATTATCAGTTTGTGCGATATGTAGCAGCTCTTAAAAAACCTATCATCATCTCAACTGGTATTGCAACTGAGCAAGAAATTTCAGATATTGTTGCGATCTGTAAAGCGGCCAGAAACGATCAGATTGCACTTTTAAAATGCACTTCTAGCTATCCAGCGGAGTTTTCACAGATGAATCTAGCTACGATCGCTGATATGGGGGCGAAATTTGGCACTCAAGTGGGCTTTTCAGATCATACTCTTGGCATAGTTGCGCCAGTTGTTGCAGTTTCGCTTGGGGCTAGGATCGTTGAGAAGCACTTTATCTTGGATAAGAGCGTGCGAAGTGTCGATGAGGCGTTTAGTCTTGATGAGCGTGAGTTTGGTGATATGGTAAGGGCTGTGCGTGATACTGAGGCGCTACTTGGTAAAGTAAGTTATGAGCTAGATGAAAAAAGTTTTGCAAATAGGCGGTTTTCAAGGTCTCTTTATGCGAGTTGTGATATAAAAATGGGTGAAATTTTTAGCGAAAAAAATGTAAAAAGTGTGCGCCCTGGATACGGACTACATCCGAAATCTTTGCCAAATTTACTTGGTAAAGTTGCAAAACGAGAGATAAAATTTGGTGAAAAAATAACAAAAAATGATTTATAAAAGGAGTAAGCTATGAAAAAAGATGAAATTATAAGGTCAAGAAAACAAAATCAAAAATCAAGTAAAGATATAGACATTAAAGCCAAGGTTGAAAATCCAATATTTCGTAAAAATTTACAAGCACTTTTTCAAAAAGATGAGCTTTTAGCGGCACATCTTTTTGGTATAGAAAAACAAGAAAAGTATGAAATTTTTATAGGTAAAGATCCGATAGATATAAACCTTATTGATAGGCAGAGTTTAGAATATGTCTATGAAAAGCCAGTTGCTAATGTACATAGCCAGCTTGAAATACTTGAAAAACAGTATAAGCGTTATCCTTTTATGTATTTTTACGGACTTGGTAACGGCATACTTTATAAGGCTCTACTTGCAAACAAAACTCATAAGCGAATTTTGGTGGTTGAACCTGAGATTGAAATTATATATTCTATTTTGCATCTTATCGATCTTTCAGAGGAGCTTGCAAATGAGCGTTTAGTGCTTTTTTACTCAAAATTTATGACCTTTACGCAGGTATATTTCACTATCGCAAATTCTACGATCTCATCATATATGAAGCTTTATGATATGCATGTACATTCGCCGTTTTATGATAAATTTAGTGATGATGTTGATCGCATTAATAAATATTTTACTCGTGCATTTTTGCAGTATGCATCAGCTTGTGGTAACAGTATAGATGATAACCTCCAAGGCATTAGGCAAAATTTAGAAAATATCGTTCATGCTGTCACAAACTATCCATATTACGACCTTGTAAAAGCTCGTCTTAAAAAAGTACAAACCGCCATAATCGTAGCTACTGGACCATCACTTACTAAGCAGCTACCGCTTTTGAAAAAGGTTGCGCCTTATGTAAGTGTAATAAGTGTCGATGCGTCATATCCGATACTTTTAAAGCACGGTATTGCACCTGATTATGTTACCTCAATTGAACGAGTTCCTGCGACATCGACATTTTTCTTAAATAAAGATAAGAAAATAGATAAGAATATTTACTTTGTGGTAGCAACATTAACACATGCAGATACAATTAGAAATTTAAAAGATAGAAAGCTGGTTTTGACGATGCGTCCTGGTTCTGATGAGATGGGCTATAAGCTAAAAAGACATGGCTATCTAGGTATCGGTCATTCGACCGCAAATCAAGCTTATCAACTAGCGTATGTATTAAAACACAAGCAGATCGTTCTTATCGGACAAGATTTAGCTTTTGGTAAGGATGGTTCGTCACATGCTATAGGTCATACATTTACTGAAAGCGGTGAGTATGATCTTTTTACTACTGCTTATGGCGGTGAGGGCGAAGTCCGAACAACGCATATTTGGAATATCTTTAAAAATCAATATGAAAAAGATATCGAAGAAGCAAGCAAAGAAGATATAAAAACTTACAACTGTACAGAGGGTGGAGCACATATATCTGGTACAATTGAACGACCATTTTCTGAGATTGTAGATGAAATTTTAGCTAGTAAAAAGACTAAAAATTTACCACAGATACAAAAAGTAAGCTTTGAGGATGCTAGTAAAAGTATGTTGCAGATTTACGATGTTATTCAAAAAAAGGTTGCCGTGCAAACTAAGGTTAAAGAGCGTATAGAAAAGGTTTTTTTGAGCATTGTGCCAAAGATAGATAAATTTCTTGCTATTAAAAATGAAGGCAAGCTTGGTGCGGAACATTTTGACGAGCTTGTTAAAATTTCAGACAAGATAGATAAAGTAAAAGACTTTATTATGTCAAGAAAAAATGTCAAGATTATTGAAAATATACTAGCGATCTCAGTAAATTTTCAAGAACTTGAGTTGGCTAAAATTTCAGTTGCGCCAAGCGATACAAAAGAGCAAAAAGTAGATAAGCTTATTCAGTGGCTTGAAATGCATAAATATTGGCTATTTTCAGCTGCTGGTGGCTTAAATGCTGATATAGAAACTACTACAAGTGCAAGTAAAAATCTTATAAAAGAGATGAAAAGGCGCGGAATTTTGCCTGTAAAAAATAAATAAAATGTAAATTTTTTGATATAATTTATTAAAATTTTAAAGGAGCAAAAGATGAAAACAGTTGTTGTATTTTCACATCCGTATTTTGAGCGTTCAAAGGTAAATAAGGCACTCTTAAAAGTTGCAAAAGATACTTTAGGCTCTGAAAATGTAAGGTTTTTAGATGAAATTTATGGGGAAAAGACCAAAAGTTTTGATATAGCAAAAGAGCAGAAATTTTTAGAAAGCGCAGATCGTATAATTTTTCAGTTTCCACTATATTTTTATGCAACGCCAGCTATTTTAAAGGCATATTTGGATGAGGTTTTTACTTATGGCTGGGCATATGGAAGTACTGGTGTGCTAACTGGAAAAGATGTTCAAGTTGCAGTTAGCGTTGGCGGAACGATAGCTGATTATTCAAAATTTGGTAGAGCAAAGCATGATATGAGCGAAATTTTAGTTCCTTTTGAAGCTTCGATGAATTATTGTGGTATGGATTTTGGTGAGCCTTTTGTAGTAGATGATTCATCAAATATCAGTGATGAGCGCCTTAATGAGTGTTGTGAAATATATAAAAAGCTTTTGAAAAATGAGGATTGGAAGGAAGCTTTGGATTGAAATTTGGTAAGATAGACTATCTAAATTTATTACCATTTCATGTTTTTTTAAAGCGTTCGCCACTTCAAAGTTATGTTAAAAAAGCCATAGAACACAAAAAGGGTGTGCCAAGTAAGCTAAATGGTGCACTCTGTCGCTGTCAAATCGATGCAGCCATCATCTCAAGCATAGAGAGTCGCCGTGTAAAATATAAAAAACTAAATTTTGGTATTGTCGCAAAAAAGAGTGTAAAAAGTGTTTTGGTTCGTAAAAATAGCCCAAGTAAGCTTGATAGCGCAAGCGCTAGCTCAAATATGCTTTCTAAAATTTTAGGACTAAAAGGCGAAGTGCTAATTGGCGATAGAGCTTTGAGAGCATATATTAATGAAGGTAGCGAAAATTTTTATGATATGGGTGAAATCTGGCACGAAAAGCAGGGTTTGCCATTTGTTTTTGGTCGTTTTTGTTATATAAAAAATGGCTCAACTTATGAGAAGCTGGTTAATAGCTTTTTATCAAAAAATATAAAAATACCTCGCTATATACTTGAAAGGTATGCAAAAGCCAGACAAATTTCTCCTGAAAACATCAGATGGTATCTGAAATTTATTAGCTATAAAATGGGTAAAAAAGAGCAAAAAGCACTAAGAATTTTTATACAAAAGGCACGAGAGCTTAGGTTTGATCCAAATTAGTATACTTACTGCTAATTTATCGCAGGCAACAAGGATAGGCTTTATAGTTAAAAAAGTTGAAGTCTAAAAGCAAATAGATGGCGAGAGGATGAGAGAATCGAACTCCCCGCGAAACGGTCAACCGCCCCGCCATCGGATTTGAAGTCCGTGAGCACCACCAGATTACTTTATCCTCCGCATGTTTGCCTATTTTACCAAATTTTATATAAATTTTAGTCTAGTTTTATTAAAATCTTTAAAATTTTAAAAAGGTGTAGATATTTTTAGGGTATTTTTATCATTTTTATCACTATTTTTTACTGGTTGCCTTAGTGTTTTAATGCCAGCTTCAAATGCGATAAATGTGTATGATATATACTCTGTTTCACGCGATGAGCGCGATATAGGCTCTATAACAAACGACAAATACATACAAAGTAAAATTCGCTCAAAAATTCTTTTTACAAAAGGTTTAAGTAGTTTTGATATAGAAGTTGAGGTTTTTTACGGCGAAGTTTATCTGCTTGGTTTAGTTCAAAGCGATGGATTTAAAAATGCACTTTTGCAGCTGGCAAAAGATACTGCTGGTGTTAGAAAAGTGCATGAATATATCAGGATAAAGCAGGCAAATTATCCTTGTTCAAGTACTAAAATTTTAGCAAATTTGAAAGCAAATTTATTTAGCGATAGCTCTGTTAAATCAACAAATGTCCGCATAGGAGTTGTTGGCTGTGATGTTGTGTTTAGTGGCATCGTGGCAACACATGAGTACGAAAAGCACGCCATTTGGTATGCAAAACATATAGATGGCGTTGCTGATGTGTATTCATTTTTAAGAGTGCTTCGCTAATTTTTTTTACAAAAGCTAGCAAGCAGTGTAGGCTGTAAAACTAGTGCGCAGATAAGCATTAGTGCCATTACAAGGTCTGTTAAAAGCCCAAAATATATAGTCGGTATAAAGTTGCTACTCATCATAACGCTAAAACCTAAAAATATAGTAAATGATGTGTAATACATAGCATAGCCTATGCTAGCATGCGAAGCTTTGATAGCCTGAGTGATGCTTTTTGAAAGTAGCTCTAGTCTAAACCTGTGCATGTAGTGTATAATGTCATCTACTCCTATACCTATGCTTATGGCTGCAATCGTTATACTCATCATATCAAGCGCAATTCCAAAAATTCCCATAATGCCAAAAAGAACACAAAGTGGTATGAGATTTGTGATGATTGCGATTAGTGCAAATTTTATACTTTTAAAAATAAAGCAAAATAGTACAAAAAGCAGTCCAATACTTATGGCTAGAGTGTCAGTTTGAGAGCTTACTAGATTTAAAAGCATGTTATTGTAAAGTACCATCATGCCAGCTACCGTTATCTT
The DNA here is from genome assembly GCF_050586305.1 of Campylobacter australis. NCBI lineage: Bacteria > Pseudomonadati > Campylobacterota > Epsilonproteobacteria > Campylobacterales > Campylobacteraceae > Campylobacter > Campylobacter australis. The sequence goes on from NZ_JAXUAA010000005.1 coordinate 66,885, forward strand.
AACCCCATCGTCTTTTAAAAGCTCATGTAGATTTTCATTTAGCTCTTTTATAAATTTATCACGCCTTAAATTTTCATCACTATCAGTTATGCGAAGTACAAAGCGAAGCTCGTTTTTATCGATATTTACATAAGGATTAAGTAGTATATTCTTATACTCATCTGGAAGTTTTTCATACATAGCTGAAAGTAAAAAGTCATCTACTTCACCGCTATTTAACTCTCTAATAACTGCTGTTAGTGTTGCCAAAGAGCTTACAGAGCCTACATAATCTTGCTCTTTTAAAAACTTATGTGTCTTTTCGGCAACCCTTGTTTTATAGCTATCAAACCAGTATTTTGTTTGAGACGCTTGTTTGATAAATTCTTGTTCAAACTCATCAAATTCATCTTTTTTAGGCTCATTCTTTTGGTTTTGTTCAAATTCGATGATAATATCAAGCGGTATCGTTCCGCCTAAGTTTTCATCTATAACTTGCATACCTTGCCTAATCTGCGTATCTTTTTTAAAGTAGCCAATAAAGCTATTTTCAACTTTAAGTTGAGTGATACCATACACTCCAAAACATAGCGCGATTAGTGAAAATGTATAGACTAAACCGCGCTTTTGTAGTGCAAAATTCGCGCAAATTTTTGTAAAACTGAAGCTTTTTTCAAAGCTATTAATTGGCGGTATCTTTTTTAAATTTACAAGCACTGTTGCAAATATGACAAATGCTACAAATAGCGTAACCGCTATGCCAGTACTCATCATCACGCCAAGCATTATGACAGGTTTTATATCTGCGCTCATAAGTGAAGCAAAGCCAACTATCGTTGTAAAGATTGCCCAAAAGCTAGGCTTTGCTTTGTCGCGAAGTGTTAGATATATCAATGCTTTTTGGCTAAAATGTGAGTGTTTTTGATAAAATTCGCGGTAAGTTACTATAAGATGTATCACAACTGAGATGGTGATGATCAGAACTAGGGCGATATAGTTTGAGCTAATGACTGTTATCTCCCAGCCAAAAAGTCCAAAAAGCCCGCTTGATATAATAGCGCTTATAACACATATAAAAAGTGGCAAAACCACCCAGCGAATTTGTCTAAAAAATAGCCATAAGCAAATTGCAAGCAGCAAAGCAACACTGATACCGTAAGTCGCAAGGTCATTTTTTACAAAACTTATCATATCATCAGCGATCATATTTGCGCCACCTAAAAATAGCTGATTTTCACTATTTTTAAATTTTTTAATCGTACTTTTTATATCCTCAAGTCCAGCGTGCTCTTTTGCTCGTAAAATATCCCTATATGCCTTAAATTCAGCCTGCACATTTGTTAGGTCTATTTTTTGAGTGCTATTTATCGTTCCATCTTGCTCTAATGCAAGAAGCTCATTTCTTTTATTTAAAAGCTCAAAATAGCGCTTATCATCTTTTAGATTTAGCACTATTGCTGTTGTTTTTAGGTCTTTGCTGATCAAATTTGCACTATAAATTGGACTATTTTTAAACTCATTTTTGGCTAAAGTGATGTTTATGTCGGCATCTTTAAGAGTTGGCGTGTGGTTAAGGATATTGGTTATTGAACCAGTAACACTCTTTAAAAGCGGGATATTTGTGATATTTGTAACACTAGAGATTAGATCATTTTTTGCAAATTCTTTGCTTATATCTTCAATAAATTTAAGATTTTTTGGCAAAAACATATCATCTGCTGGAGTGTAGGTTACGACAAGAAAATTTTGTGATGTATAGCGTTTATTTATGTCTCGCCAAATTTCAAGGTCTTTATCGTGTTCAAGAAGTAGTGTTTCAGACGATGCGTCAACTTCAAGATTTTTTGAAAAATAGCCAAAAAAGCCCGTTAATGCAAGCATTATGCATAAAACGAGCTTTGAGTTTGTTAGTATAAATTTAAAGATTTTTTTCAATTATCAACTTTTATAGCTGATGTCTCATTTAGCTTTTTTATAAGTGTTTCAAAGTCGGCATTGTCAAGCATATCAGCAAACTGACTGCGGTAGGTTTGAAGTAGACTAACACCTATAATCTCCATGTCATAAATTAGCCAGTTATCGTTGTCATTATAAAATTTATATATAAAATCATAACTCTTGCCCTCACTTAAAAGCTCAGAGTGCAAAAAGACTCTGTTTTTTTGTGGCTCGGTCAGCTCTTTTACTTTTATCTCTTGGTTTGTGTATCCTAAAAGTTTATCAGCATAAGAGCTTTTTAGTTTTTGCTCAAAGGCTTTGCTAAATTCTGCTTTTTGTGAGTCATTTAGGGTATTAAAGCGTTTTCCAAGGCTTATCTTTGCCATTTGTTTATAGTCAAATAACGGATCAAAAATTTTAAACAGCTCATCCATCTTTTGCTCATTTGAAAGGCTTGCATTTGTTAAAACCTCTATAGCTTGTGTTGTTTTTATCTCAACTTGTGGCTTTATCTCATCTTTTGGTAGAGCAAATAACATCGTTGCGCTTAGCAATGCTACACAAAAAAGTTTAAGTTTCATATTATCATTCCTTTATTAAATAGTCGCGTCTTTGCTCATAAGCATCGCGTAAAAATGGATATAAATCAACAGCATCTTTTTTTAAGTTCTTATACATATCTGGATTTTGAGCCATCTCATTTGTTTTGCTGCCTACATTTAGCCCAAGAGATAATTCGTTTGGATCGACATAGTTTATAGGTTTTGCAAAAAAGTCGCCAACTAGCCCAAAGGTATCTCTTAAATTTGAAGGTCCAAATATTGGCCAGACGATGTGAAAGCCACTTCCAACACCCCAGTGTCCAAGTGTCTGACCAAAGTCCTCATCGTGGCGTGGAATTTTGTAGTAAGTGGTGGCAACATCGCTTATGCCGCCAAAGCCAACTATTGTATTTGCTATAAACCTAAGTGTTTCATCTGCTGCATTTTGAAATTTAAATTGCAAAATGTTATTTACAAAACGAAGTGGAAATAGTAGGTTATCAAATACATTTGCTATAACTTCTCGACCTTTTGCTGGCACAACATATCTATAGCCATCTACAACTGGATCAAAGATATATGTGTAAATTTTATCATTAACGCTTGTCATCATTCTATTATAGCCACTTAGTGGATCAAATGTGTTTTTATCGTTAAATTCTGCATCAAACTCATCACTGCTTTGAGAAAAAGCAAGCGTTATGCTAAGAAAAAAAGTTAAGAGATATTTCAAAATTTTCCTTTTTTTAAAATAAATTGAGATTTTACTCTTTTGTAGCTTTTAAATATATAAAAAATTTAAGCTATTTTATATATATCTTTTATTATACTTTCAAAATTATATTTTTATATAACTTTGATTTTATAGGAGTAATATGAGAGCTGATGTAAGTTTGGAATTTTTATTTGATGATGGTTCAAGCGTCTTAAAAAAGCATATAAATTTACTAAAAGCTATACAAAAAACTGGCTCTATAACAAAGGCTGCCGAGGAGGTTGGAATTTCATATAAAAATGCCTGGGATAGCCTTGATATTATAAACAACAAAAGTGATAAGCCGCTCATAGTTAGAGCTCAGGGTCTTAAGAAAAATAGTGGTTCAGAGCTAAGTGAGCACGGTAAAAAGATGATAGAAATTTATGATGCTCTTTTGCTTGCGCAGCAGGATTTTTTAGCAAAAATTTGCGCAAAGTCAAATATACAAAGTGCTGATCTTAACAGTTTTTCACGACTTGGCATAACGCTAAGTGCTAGAAACCAGTTAAATTGTGAGATAACAAGTATAAAAACAGGTGCACTCAATAGTCAAATTTTGGCCAGATTAAGTAGTGGCGAAGAGCTTGGAGCTAATATCACAGTACAAAGCGAAAATGACCTAAATTTAGCTGTGGGAAAGCGCGTGGTTTTTATATTTAAGGCACCAGCTGTAATGCTTGCAAAAGAATTTGACACCTTAAATTTAAGTGCTAGAAACCAGCTAAATGGTGAGGTTGTCTCGGTAAAAATAGGCGCTGTTACGGCTGAGGTCGTAATGCAGTTAAGTGACTCACAAACGCTAAGTGCTATCATCTCAAAAGAGAGCGCAATGGAGCTAAAAATAGGCGTTGGCGATAAGCTTAAAGCGATAGTTAAATCAAGTGACATCATTATAGGAGTATGATATGAAAAAAACATTTTTGGCGCTTTTAGCAAGCGTTACATTTGCATTTTGTGGTGAAGTTGTTGTTTTTGCAGCTGCAAATACGACTTATGCTTTTAAGGACATTGTGAAGGGGTTTAATGCAGAAAACCCAAACACAAAGATAAATGTAGTCCTTGGCGCTAGTGGTGGGCTTGTTACTCAGATACAAAACGGCGCGCCAGCCGATATTTTCATGGCGGCAGATATGCCTTTTGCTCAAAAGCTTTTTGATACAGGTTTCGCAGCTACCAAGCCAGTTGTATACGCACAAGGTGCGGTTGCTCTGTTTAGTATCCGTGATATTGACTTTAAGAAAGGCTTAAATGTTGTTACAGAACTAAAATCAATCTCAATAGCAAATCCAGAGACCGCACCTTACGGCAAAGCTAGCATACAAGCACTTAAAAATGCTGGGTTGTTTGAAAAAGTCGAGAAAAATATAGTTTATGCTGGCAAAATTTCTGAAACTCTTTCGCAGGCATTAAGTGCAGCAGATCTTGGATTTATCGCGGCTAGCTCGCTTTATGATGAAAAAATGAGCAAGTATAAAGAAAATGTAAATTATATATTTTTAGATCAAAGTCTTTATGAGCCAATTGATCAAGGCATAGTTATAACCAAAAAGGGTGAAAATAACGCAGAAGTAAAGTCATTTTATGATTTTATGCTTGGCGAAAAAGGTAGAGAAATTTTTAAACGCTACGGATATAATCTACCAAAATGATACCAGCAAAAGTCCTAGAAATTCATGAAAATGATGGCATAAGCGTAGTAAAATTTTTACACGATGAGCTTTTGTTTAGTATGCTAAGTCTTGAAAATTTAGGACTAAAAGTGGGACAGAGTGTGAGGCTTGGCTTTAAGAGCTCAGATGTTATCATCTCCAAAGCCCCACTTTTTGCTTGCTCGGTAAATAATGCCATAAAGGCAAAGATAGCTCATGCAAATATCGGCGAGATAATCGCTTGCTTACACTTAAATGCGGATGATTTTGAGTTTGAGAGCATTATTTCAAAAGAGTCGTTTTCTCGTTTAAATTTAAGTGTTGGCGATGAAGTTTATGCCTATGTTAAATCAACCTCACTTTTTATAAGCAGCTTTGATGATAGATATTGATATAAAAAAGCGACTAAATGGCGCAAATGGCGAGTTTATCTTAGATGTAAAGATGCAAATTTTAAAGGGTGAGTTTGTTTGCATTTATGGAAAAAGTGGCAGCGGAAAGACAACGCTTTTGCGCATTTTGGCTGGTTTTGAGACGCCAGAAAGCGGTAAAATTTTAGCTTTTAACAAGAGTTTTTTTGACACTCAAAAGCATATAAATTTAACTCCACAAAGCCGAAATGTAGGCTTTTTGTTTCAAGATTACGCACTTTTTGAAAATATGAATGTTTATAAAAATTTACTTTTTGCAAAAAATGATAAAAAATTTGCCGACGAGCTACTTGAAATGATGCAAATATCTGCTCTTAAAAACGCTAGGATAGCAGAGCTTTCAGGTGGTCAAAAGCAGCGTGTGGCATTAGCTCGTGCGATAATGCGCCGTCCAGAAATTTTACTGCTTGATGAACCACTTTCGGCTCTTGATAATGCTATGCGAGAGCATTTACAGGGCTTTTTACTTGCGCTACATGAAAAGTTTAAAATGAGTATCATCTTAGTAAGTCATGATGTGAGCGAAATTTATAAGCTTTGTTCAAAAGTTTTTGTGCTTGAAAATGGCACTATAACGGACATAGCGACTCCAAAAGAGATATTTTTAAAACAGTCTGGCTCAAAAAAACTAGCTTTTAATGCAAAGGTGCTTGAAATTTTACACCGTGACGCTGCGTGGATAGCCCTTGTGCTCGTTCAAAACCAGCTTTGTAGGGTGGTGCTTAGCGAAAACGAAGCTAGAAATTTATCCCAAGGCGATGATGCGCTGCTTAGCGTTAAAGCATTTGGTGCAAATTTAACAAAGATAGGATAGAGGATGATAGATTTAACACCATTTTATCTTTCGTTAAAACTTGCGCTCATTACAACACTTGTTCTTTTTGCTTTTATGTTGCCACTTGCGTTTTTGTTTGCTCGTAAAAATTTTCGTGGTAAAGCAGTTTTTGAGGCGGCTTTTTCTCTTCCATTAGTGCTTCCTCCAAGTGTCATGGGCTTTTATCTTTTGCTATTTTTATCGCCTTATAATGCTTTTGGTAAATTTATCGAAGAGACTTTTGACATAAGGCTTGTTTTTAACTTTACAGGTCTTGTGATAGCTAGCTGCATATACTCGCTTCCTTTTATGTTTGCACCTTTAAAATCAGGCTTTGAAAGCTTAAAGCCAAGTCTTTTTGAAGCAAGCTATTCTCTTGGGAAAAGTCCGCTTAGTACACTTTTTCGCGTGGCTTTGCCAAATATAAAGCCAAATTTATTAAGTGCTATTGTAGTTACATTTGCCCACACTATGGGTGAGTTTGGCGTAGTTTTGATGATAGGCGGAAGTGTGGGCGGCGAGACTAAGGTTGTGAGTATTGCCATTTATGAGGCCGTGGAGATGCTTGATTATGATTTAGCACAAACTTATGCGCTTATGATGTTAGGACTTAGTTTTGTTACTTTATTTTTATTGTATATTTTTAATCAAAAAGTTAAAATTTAGGGTATAATACGAGCTAAAACTATAAAAAAGGATTTTTATGAGTGACGCTATAACAAATAAACTAGAACACGCTTATGACGAACTTACTTACCCATCAGCGGCATTTAGATTCTCATCTCCGTTAAGACTTGAGGCGTGTGCAACGCTTTTAGGACTTAGCCCAGCTGATACGAAAAAGGCAAGGGTACTTGAGATAGGTTGCTCTTATGGTGGGAATCTCATCCCTTTTGCGATTGCAAATCCAGAGGCAAAGGTGCTTGGTATAGACCTTAGTAGCGAGCATATTCAAAAAGGTAAAGCTATTGTCGCTGATATGGGTATAAAAAATTTAGAGCTTGTAAGAAAGGATATCACAAGCCTAAGTCCAGACGATGTAAAAGGATATGGGAAATTTGATTACATCATCGCACACGGCGTTTTTAGCTGGGTTCCAGCAAATGTGCGTGATGCGATACTTAACATCATTAAAGAGCTTCTTACCCCCCCCCACGGTATTGCCTATATTTCGTATAATGTCTATCCTGGCTGGAAGATAAAAGATATATTGCGACAAATAATGCTTCAAGCAGCAAGTGGTGCTAATAATCAGATCGAGAAAGTAAAAAAGGCAAAAGAGGCACTTGAGGTTTATAAAAAATTTCTTATTGAATGCAAAAACGAAACTATCCCAGCCGATCAGCTTATCCACTTTATAAATAACACATTACTAAATAGCGAAAGCTATATAGCTCATGAGTTTTTAGATCCCATAAATCAGCCTTTTTACTTTAGAGAATTTGCTGATATGCTTGAAAAAAGGCAGTTAAGTTATCTTTGTGAAAGTAATCTTGATGATATATTTGCGCCAGGTCTTGATAATGAAGGTGCGATGAGTTTTATGCAAGAAAATATGTCACACCGCTATGATCAAGAGCAATTTATGGACTTTTTCTCAAATAAGACATTTCGTACTAGCCTTATTGTACACAAAGAGGCTTATGACAGTGTACATGGTCGTGAAATAGGTCCAAATGACTTTGCAAAGCTAAATATTGTCGCAGATTTTAAGCTTTATGATGGTAAGTGGGTTTCAAAAGATCATATAGCGGTAAAAGATAGCACGGCATGGCTTAGTGATGTTTTTAGCAGAATTTATCCACAAAGCGCAAGCTTGCCGCAGATTTTAGAACTTTTAGAGCCTGAGAAAAAACTTAGTGCATACGCAGCTTTGATAGATATTGTTAGTTTAGGAGATACAAATTTTACTGTTAGAGAGTTTGAGAGTATCTCGTATGAAGTTGGAAAAACTCGTCTAAAACCAGAGTATGCAAAGTATATCAAGTATTTTTTGCATAGTAGCGATAACCTTATATCATTTGCGAATTGTCTTAATAAAAATATGCAATTTTCAAAGGCTGATTGTTATTTGGCATTGAAATTTGATGGCGTTAATACTCTTGCGCAGATAGTTGATGAGTATCTTAAATTTATTAAGAAAAATGATGTAAAAATAGTTTCAAAAGATAACAAAGAGCTAAAGGGTGAAAAGCTTAAAAAACACGCAATGCTAGCTGTTGCGCAGCTTGAGTTTATGCTAAAAGAGGCATATTTTTTAGAAGAGTATATTAGCTAAATTTGTGAAGAATGCCATCTTCAAACATAGTAGCTATACTTTTACTCATATTTACCTTTGCTTCATAAAAGCCCATGAAAATGGGCTTTTGCTTACATGAGTCTCAATCCACAGAGTTAGTTTATGATAAAATTTCTCAAGCTCGTCTGACTTTTTAACCATTTTACCATCTTGCATATAGCTCATCTTTGCTGAAATTTTACCAGCTTTAACAAGCTTTTCATTGGTTATAATCTGTGTTTGAGTATAGGTTATAACAGGCGAATCAATCTGACTAAAAGCACCGATATGCTCGTTTTTTATCCGTGTTTCGTTATAAATTTTTAGCTCTCCAAATTTTTTTGAATATATATAGCGAGCGACTTGATCAAACGCATAAGCACTTTGTAAGCTAAAAATTTGCAAATTTTTCATAAACAAAAACTCTCCACCTATCTCGCTAATAAAGTCAAAAAATTCACGCTCATCAGCGCTATCCATATAAAAATTTTTATGCATTTACTAAGGTTTTTAGGATTTGCTCTGGGCTTACGCTAGCAGTTATTTTGTGGGTGATGAGCTTGTTTATCTTTTTATCTTTTGTTTCAAATCCGACTATGGTTTTTATCTTGGCATATTTTGGTATGATAATGCCGCGCTTTGAGCCACAAAGCTGCACTGCTATGTCGTATTTTTGCTTTTTTATGCGAAATATAGTCTTAACTTCGTTAAATACTCTTTTATGAAATTTTTGCGAACTATTCTCATCCCATGCGATATGAAGTGTGGCATTTGGGACGATCTGTATGCAAATTTGCTCATTTTGCTCTATGGTCGCAATGCCAATTTGCAATGAGCTAAAATTTGTGTTTAAAAGCTCAAGTAGGTAGATTAGCTCTTCTTTTTTAAGTGGTCTAAAGGCTGTGATTAAAATTTTTTTTCATTATCAACTTTAAATATAAATTTTGCTATCATTTTATAAAAAAGTGGCTTAAAAAGGGTAAAAATGGCAAAAAATTATATCTGTGTTTTTGACTGTGAAAGCATACCAGATGCTATACTGATAAGAAAAATTTATGGCTTTAGTGGAGATGATGAGCAAGTTGGTTTGCAGGCTTTTGAAATGCAAAAAGAGCAAAGTGGTAGCAGTTTTTTGCCTATTGTATTTCATCAGATAGTAGCTATATCGGCCGTGATCGCTGATGAGTACGGTAAGTTTATAAAAGTTAGCACTATGGAGGGCGACAGTGAGCAAGAAATTCTTACGAAATTTATAAATTTTATAAATGAGTTTAACCCTCGTCTTGTGAGTTTTAATGGCAGAGGCTTTGACTTGCCGACCATTATGGCACGCGCAATGCGATATAACCTAAGTGCTTGGGCATATTTTGAAGTGGAGAATCGTGAGCTAAATAAGAGCAAGTGGGATAACTATAGGTACCGCAACTCAGACCGCTTTCATCTTGATTTGCTTGATCATATAAGTGACTTTGGTGCGGTGCGTGGACTAAAGCTAGACCTGCTTTGCGCTAGCTTGAATTTGCCGGGTAAATACGATGTGCATGGGGATCAAGTTTTTGAGCTTTATCATGGTGGCGATATAGAAAAGATCAACGAATACTGCGAGTCTGATGTGCTAAATACCTACTGGCTGTTTTTAAAATACGAGCTTTTGCGTGGGCGTATAAACAAAGATGACTATGCAAATTCGCTAAGTGTCATGAGTAGGTTTTTACGCGAGAAAAAGGAACTCATGGGCTATACAGATGTTTTTTGCGCTGCTGTTGCTAATGAACTTGAAAGGCTTGAAGGTAAAAGAGAGTATGAGCTAGAAGTTAGTAATAATGATAATTTCAAGGATAAATTTAGTGATGACACTGATGAGTATTTTCAAAAGATAGATAAAAGCGAGCTAGGATCTCATCTTACTAAAAATGGACTAGATGGACTACTAAAAAAAGGGGCTGACACGAGCTTAAAAACAAAGCAAAAGAGCGGAAATTTATTTGAAGAAAAGTTACCAGAGATAAATCTAAATGATGAGTAATTTGTGAGAAAATTTATATTTTTATTTGTATTTTTGCTAAATTTTGCCTTTGGTATAGAGCTTTTAAGGCTTGGTGAGTTTAAGGATCAAAATGTAAGTGGCTGGCTTGCTAGTGAAAAGCTTGATGGTATAAGGGCCTACTGGGATGGACAAAATTTACTTAGCAAAAATGGTGTGAAATTTGCTACGCCAAGCGAGTTTGTGGCTGATTTTCCGCCATTTGCTTTAGATGGCGAGCTGTTTATAAGCAGAGAAAAATTTGAGCTAGTTCAGTCTGTTGTGATGGATAAAAAGCCAGATATTTTGGCATGGAAAGATGTGAAATTTTATGTTTTTGATGTGCCAGATGCAAGTGGTGGACTTTTATCTAGACTTGATGTTTTACAAAAATTTCTACAAAAACAGCCAAATGAAAATATAAAAATCATAGAACAAATTTTAATCCCTGATAACGCGTGGCTTAAAATTTTTATCTCACAAATCATAAAAAATGGCGGCGAGGGTGCAGTACTGCGCGAAGCAAATGCACCTTATGAGCGAAAACGCAGCCAAAATGCGCTAAAACTAAAGCCATTTTTTGATACAGAGTGTGAGGTGGTGGCTATAAATCAGGGTAAAGGCAAGTATAAAAATATAATGGGAAGCTTGGTTTGCAAGGATTTAAAAAGCAAGAAAAATTTTAAAATCGGCTCAGGCTTTAGCGATGAAATGCGCAAAAACCCGCCAAAAATTGGCGAGATAATCACATACAAATATCAAAATTTAACCAAAAATGGCTTGCCAAGATTTCCTGTGTTTTTACGAATTCGTAAAGATTAGTTCTTGCGATTTTTGTTAAGTACCAAAACTAGTCTTTTATCTCATCAATGATTTGTTTTAGTGCTGAGTATGAGGCAAATTGCAAATTTTCATCAAAAATATAGCTAACAGCCATTATTTCATCAAAGCCAAGCTTGGTATGAAATTCTACAAGCTCATCGCGAACGCTTTTTGCTGATCCAATAAAAGAGCACGCCGTCATCTGCTCTACCACTGCACGCTCACGCTCTTTTAACGCATCTTGCTGAAATCTGATAGGTCCAAAGTGAGGTGTATTTTTAGCTTTTTTAGACGAGTTAAAAATTTCATCATCGCCTCTAGCAGGCGGACAAAGCGGATCTCTGCTGTTTGTTACGACATTTAAGAAAAAGCGAGTTTGTGTAGTAGCAAGGCTTGTTGCCTGCTCGTTAGTGTCTGCGATAATGACATTTGCGCCAACGATTGTGTAAGGTTTTTCAAGGTATTTTGAAGGGTTAAAATTTTGCTTGTAGATACTTACCGCTAGAGCTAGTTGTCTAGGTGCAAAGTGCGATGCAAAGGCGTATGGCAGTCCAAGTTTTGCAGCAAGATATGCACTTTCAGTGCTTGAGCCTAGTATATAAAATGGCACACTAAGCCCATTTGCTGGATAAGCTTTAACTGCGTTTGTGCCATCAAAATAGCCACGAAGTTCTGAAATTTCTGCCTCAAAGTCATATATGCCAAATATATCACCGCCACGCCTTATCGCTTTTGCTGTTTGAGAATCTGTGCCCGGCGCTCTTCCAAGTCCCAGCTCAACTCTGTCAGGATAAAGTGTCTGAAGTGTGCCATATTGTTCAGCGATAGAGTAAGGACTATGATTTGGAAGCATTACGCCACCAGAGCCGACACAAATTTTACTAGTTTGCGATAAAACATGTGCTATGAGAAGTTGAGTTGCTGAGCTTGCTAGGTTTGACATATTATGGTGTTCTGCTATCCAGTAGCGTTTTATGCCAATGTTTTCAGCATGTTGAGCCAAGCGAACCAGTGCATCTATAGCATCTTTTTGATTTTGACCTTTTCGTAAGGGGGCTAAGTTTAAGATAGATAGTTTCATTTATTCGCCTATATAAAATTTAGGCTATTATAGATAAAAATGTATAATTAAGAGTAAATTTAAGGGCTAGTTTCCTAGCCCTTGTTGGCTTCAAGATTATTTGAAGTTAAGGTTTTTAACATCCTCATCGATCTTTTTAAGTCTATCTGATGGAGGAGTTGCTACTGGAGCGTGGTGACTTGTGATCTGCTCTGGAGCAGGTGGCATCTTAGCTTCTTTTGTTAGAGCGATAGTTATACCATAAGGTGCAAGCGCATTTACAAGTGAGTTTTGACCCTCTCTTGCAACAGTCTGGCACTGACCTGTGATACGAGCTGCTTCCTGTGGTCCATGGAAGCCGTAGCTGTTTTCACTAAATGCAAAGTCCCATCTAATGTGAGCTTTTCTGTGTGCATATAGCGGCTCTTTTAGAGCTTCACTGATGGCTTCTTTTCTTGCTTTTTCATCAGTTATGCTAGCAAATTTCTCATGTTTTGCGAGTTCAGCGCGAGCTACATTGATATCTTGGATAAGTGCAAGTAGGTTGTTTTCGCAGTTTCTAAGCTCATAAGCGTGGCGATTTTGGATAAATGAAATTCTATCTTTTAGCTCATCTTCGCTTTGCATATGGCAAGTTTTACAAGCTGCTGTGATATCAGCATATGGTGTTTGGATAGTGTGATTTGTAACTTTAGTAGCACCTTCGCGCTTATATGGCATGTGACAATCAACACAAGTTACACCACTTCTAGCGTGAACACTTGTTGAGTGTAGCTCAGCTTCTGGGTGTTGCATTTTAATCATCTTAGCATCAGTTTGCTTATGGCGATAGTCAGCTGCAAATTTTCCATTATCATGAACTTCATCATAGTACTCATCAAACATCTCTATCTTAAATGGCTCATCTTTTGTCCATTTTGTCCATGGGAAAACAAGGTCAGCATCTAAGCCAGGATAGTACTCAACATGGCATTGCATACATACATAATCTCTCATTTGAGCGCGTGTAGCTTTGATACCTTGTTTTACATCAGCCTCATATCCACGCTTAACCATTGCATTAACAAAGCCAGGGCGTGTAACACGAAGACTCATATCTTCTGGGTGGTGACAGTCAGCACATGCTGAACCAAGGTGTGAGCCACCAAAATCGTCTTTGCCATGTTTTGCTTCAACCATTTTCATAACATCAAAGTATGGGATAGAGTTCATCTTAGTCCATGCTTCTTTTTTAAATTCTCCTTTTTCTTTGTCAGCCGCAAAGAAACCCATCTCTAGGTCAAATGACTTAGTGCGAGTGCTTTTATCGTGTAGTTGAGTATAGTCAGGATCGTTCATGATAGCTGTTAGATGACCTGTGTGACAGTTTACACAAAAGCCTGGTTGACCCTTGAAATTTGGCAAACCATGAGCATTTAAGTACTCTTTATCATTTCTTTTTGTTTCAATCTGATCAATTTGTGTATAAAAGTGAAGGCGCGGTCTGTTATAATCAACTGCAAACGCATAGCCTTGCCAGAAAACTGTAGCAGCTGGCCATCTGATAAGTTTTGAGTATGGTAGTGAACCAGCAAATGGTGTTTCAAAAGTGATGTCTTTCATAGCAACTGTTGCGTCGTATTGACTTGGGAAATTTTTACCCCACTCACGGATGTCTGGCTTTAACTCATCGTTTTTGGCGAGCATTAACGGGTAGTGGCGCTCCTGATGTTTCTTATCGCTAATATCTGTAAAAAGTGCAAATAAACCTGCACCCGCAACGACTGCTAAGATAAAAACGATACTATACAATAGTTTGTTTTTCATGATTACTCCTTTTTGTTATTAGTAGTTATGTGCGTGTCCCACTTGTCTATGGCAAGAGACACAACTTAGGGATTCATTTTGGGCATCCGAGCCACCTGCTTGCTTAGCGTGTACTGACGGCGCTGCGTAATCACCGTGGCACTCTATACAATTGTTTTGAATAACTCGTTTACTTTTAGCATTTGCAGTAAATGCAACGGGGTTGTCCTTTGCTGTAAAGGCGTAACTGTGACCAAAACCACTTTCAGCCTTCATAAGCCACTTGCCTATGAAATCATGCGGGACATGACAGTCGTTACAGGTCGCAACATGTTGGTGTCCGCCTCGTTCCCAGCTCTCATAGACTTGGTTCATAACATGGCAGTTTTTACAGGCTGCGGGATCATCGCTCATATATGAAAAACCTTTTGCATATACGAATGTATAAATACCGTGACCCAAAACAACGCCAACACTTATGATAAGTATTAAAATGGCTAAGAAACCAGGTTGCTTTTTAGCTTCGTCTACGATTTTCAAAATACCTCCTTTATAAATTTTGCGTCAATGATAGTATAATTTAACTGAATTTTAATTGATGTAAATCAACACTAAACAAAGAAAAAATTTATTTTTAAAAATTCTTGCGATATAGTAGGGCTTTGGCTAGAAAAATAATTTTTTTAGATTAAAAAATAATTTTTAATTTTTGCAAACTATACATTAATTTATAAAATATCTGCTAAAATTACAAAAATTTTAAAGGAAGGCAAAGATGAATATTTTAGTAACAGGGGGCGCTGGATATATCGGTAGTCATGTGGTAAAATCGCTTTTAGAAAGCGGAGAGCATAATATCACTGTTATTGATAACTTTAGCAAAGGGAGCCAAAAAGCGCTTGATACACTTAAAAATTTTGGTAAGTTTAATTTTATAAATATAAGCCTTGAGGATGATTTAAGCGAGGTTTTTAGAAGTGGAAAATTTGATGCGATTATCCATTTTGCAGCATTTATAGAGGTTTTTGAAAGTACGCAAAATCCTATAAAATACTATCTAAATAATACCGCAAATGTTGCTAGAGTACTTGGTTTTTGTTATAAATATGGAGTAAATAAATTTATCTTTAGCTCAACTGCTGCGGTCTATGGTGAGCCAGATGTGCCAAGCGTCGATGAAAACAGCAAAACCGCTCCGATAAATCCATACGGACACTCAAAGCTCATGAGTGAGCAAATCATTCGTGATTATGCCACGGCAAATGAAAATTTTAGATTTGCCATACTTCGTTACTTTAATGTCGCTGGAGCAAGCATTGATGGAACTATTGGGCAAAACTATCCAAATGCGACACATCTTATAAAAGTAGCCGTTCAAACAGCGCTTAAAAAGCGTGAGAAAATGGGAATTTATGGAGATGATTACGCTACTAAAGATGGCACTTGTGTGCGTGACTATATCCATGTGTGCGACCTTGCAAATGCTCATATTTCAGCACTAAACTACATTTGTGAAAATAAAAGTGAAATTTTTAATGTAGGATATGGCAGGGGTTTTTCTGTTAAAGAGGTTATTGATGTTGCAAAGCGTGTTAGTGGAGTAAACTTTAATGTAGAAAATCAGCCAAGAAGAGATGGGGATCCAGCGATACTTATCGCAAATTCAACAAAATTACGAAATTTAACTGACTGGACACCAAAATTTGACGATCTTGATTTGATTGTTAAAACCGCACTTGAGTGGGAGAGAAAAATTTAAGTGAAAAACACAAATATCGCAGTTGTAGGTCTTGGCTATGTTGGACTTCCTCTTGCTATAGCTTTTAGCAAAAAGTATAAAGTTGTAGGTTTTGATATAAACAAACAGCGAGTTAGTGAGCTTAAAAACGGAATAGATCGCACTTTAGAGCTTGAGAAGGAGCAAGTTATTGAGGCTATTAAAAATGGGATAAACTTTAGCACGAGTCTTGATGATATCAAAGATGCAAATTTTTTTGTCATTACCGTTCCAACACCCATAGATAAAAGTAAACGCCCAAATTTACACCCACTCATAAATGCAAGCATGAGTGTATCAAAAGTGCTTAAAAAGGGCGATATAGTGGTTTATGAAAGCACTGTTTATCCGGGTGTGACAGAGGAAATTTGTGTGCCTGTTTTGGAAGAAAATGGGCTAAAATTTAATGAGGATTTTTTCTGCGGCTACTCTCCAGAGCGTATAAATCCAGGTGATAAAGAGCATACTGTAACTAAAATCAAAAAAATCACAAGCGGCTCAACACCAAAAACTGCTAACATCGTGGATAAAATTTATGGCTCTATCATTACAGCTGGAACTTACAAGGCAAGCTCTATAAAGGTCGCAGAGGCTGCAAAGGTGATAGAAAACACTCAGCGCGATATAAATATAGCCTTTATAAACGAGCTTGCGATGATATTTGCAAGGCTAAATATAGACACAAACGAAGTTTTGGCTGCGGCTGGAACAAAGTGGAATTTTTTAAAATTTAAGCCTGGACTTGTTGGTGGCCATTGTATAGGTGTAGATCCTTACTATCTTATCCACAAGGCGCAAGAGGTAGGGCACTACCCTGAGATGATACTAGCTAGCCGTCGTATTAATGAAAACATGGGGCGGCATGTAGCTTCTGAGGTTGTAAAACTGATGATAAAGCGTGATGTGCAAGTAAGTGGAGCAAAGGTGCTTGTGCTTGGGATAACATTTAAAGAAAACTGCCCAGATATACGCAACTCCCGTGTGATAGACGCTGTAAATGAGCTTTTGGAGTTTGGCTGTGTTGTTGATGTAAGTGATCCTTTGGCTGATGAGATCGAGGTTTTACATGAATATGGCATAAAGCTTTTAAAAAGCTATGAGCCTAGTGAATATGCTTGTGTTGTTATAGCTGTTGCGCATGATGAGTTTAGGTTGCTTGAGTTTAAAAATACACTTGTTTATGATATAAAAAATATATATCCAAATGCTGATGCGAGGCTTTGATTGATTATAAATTTAATAAGCTCTATCGTGGTTTTTATAGTCTCGATGGGTATAAATTTTGTCCTTACGCCATTTATCTTAAAATCGCTTGGCAACGAAGCTTACGGCTTTGTCGGACTTAGCAACGCTATCGTGACATATGCTGCGGTCATTACAGTTGCGATAAACTCTGTTAGTGGGAGATTTGTAGCGCTTGAATGGCATAAAGACGATAAGCCAAAAGCCAACGCATACTACTCATCAGTTCTTGTTGTAAATATCTTTTTTTCAATACTTATTGTTGTTTTAAGTGCTATTTTTATTTTAAATTTGGACTTTTTTTTAAATGTGTCAGAGCACTTAAAATACGATGTTGCGCTTACCTTTATATTTTATTTTATAAATTTTTGTGTAGGACTTTTTAACGGCGTTATCACAGTTTGTGCTTTTGTGCGAAACAAGCTTTACTTGCTAAGTATACGCAATGCCATCTCAAGCGCGTTACTTGCTACTATCATAGTGTTTTTGTTTTACTTTTTTAAACCCATGATAGCATACATTGCCATCGCAGCCCTTATATCTAGCTTTTTTGTACTTTTTAGCACGATATATATGAGCTCTCGCATTACTCCAGAACTTAAATTTTCACTAAAAAATTTCAAATTTAAGATGATAAAAGAGCTTTTAAGTTCAGGTATTTGGAACAGTTTAAATGCTTTAAATAACATACTTCTAACAGGCATGGATCTGTTTATATGCAATATCTTTCTTGGTGCAAATTTAACAGGTGTTTTGTCTGTCGCTAAAGCCGCGCCTATCATTTTAGAGAGCTTTTGTGTCCAGCTTAGTAGTATCTTTGCACCAAAATTTGTTGAGCTTTATTCAAAAGGTAACATTACTGCGCTTGTTGCTGAGGCAAAATTTGCGATGAAGGTTGTGGCTTATGTTATGAGTGCACCAGCTGCGGTTTTCGTGGCATTTGGGCGTGAGTTTTATACACTTTGGTTACCATTTAAGAGCGCTGATGAGATCGCGCTTATTTACAACCTTAGCATGATCTCTCTTGTGCCAGTTATATTTATAAGTTATGTGTATGCACTTTTTAACCTTGATGGCACGACAAATAAGCTTTCTCGTCCAGCTATTGCGCACACTATACTTGGCTTTAGCACGGTTTTGGTGCAAATTTTGGTATTAAAATTTACAGATTATGGGATTTATGGTATGGTTGTGTCTGGTGCAGTACTTTATAGTATGAGAATTTTGGGTTTTGACCTTATAAATGCAGCACTAAATTTGGAGGTAAAACTTACGACATTTTATGGGGTTTATTTTAAAAATTTAGCCCTTTTTGTTATTATTTGCGCATTGTTTTTGATGTTAAGAAATTTTATTAGTATAACTAGTTGGACTGAGTTTTTGCTAGTTTGTATGGGGCTTTTGGCTCTTGGTTATGTTTTAAATCTTTTTTTGATATTTAACCGCTTTGAACAAGGTATTGTGGTTAAAAAAATGCTTGCTAAGATAAAAAGGAAAATTTGATGGACTACCCAGTTTTTTTGATCTCGCTCGCAAGCGATGAGTTGCGTAGACAAACACTAAAAGAGCGTTTTGCTAGCTATGATAAATTTAACCTAATAAATGCTGTTGATGGACGAAGCATGCTTGTAAAAGAGTATTTTTCACTAGCAAGACCGTCTTTGCAAAAACATGGCAAGTTGCTTAGCCCTGGCGAGGTTGGCTGCACACTTTCACACATGAAGGCTTACGAGGAATTTTTAAAAAGTGGGGCAAAGCTTGGGCTTATCATTGAAGATGATATTATAGGTAATGATGAGTGTGTGAAGCTAGCTTTTGAAATGGCAAGTAAAATGCCTGAAAATGCGATACTTCACTGCGGCTGTCAGGACTGGTTTGAGGGTCGTTTTAGCCTTTTTGCAAAGAAAATTTTAGCTAGCGATAAAATTTTACTACAAGATAAAGACACAAGCCTATTTTGCATACCTGCCTACTCACGAACAGCCATTTGGAGCACTGCTGCTTATGTTGTAACAAGACAGAGTGCAGAGTCTTTACTAAGCACCCAAAAACACACACTTTGCGTAAGTGATCACTGGGACTTTTTGCTTGGAGAGAATGGTTTAAAGATGTATTTTTGTGATATTTTTTCACATCCTAAAATAGGTCCAACTGACTCAAATATCGAATCTGAACGAAGCGTAAGTGCATATAAACCAAGCTTAAAAGCTCGTATAGATAGTTTAAAATTTCTTTTTTATTCTCGTTTTGACTGCTATTTTAGGGGTTATGAGCGAGTTTTTAAGGCAAAAGTATGAAGCCACTTGTAAGTATAGTTATAGCTACTTTTAACCGCCCCCAACTGCTAAAAAAAGCTCTAAACTCAGCTATTTTACAAGATTATGAAAATTTACAGATCATAGTTACTGATGATGGAGATGGCGATGTTGCAGCTAAAATTTGCTCTGATTTTAATGACGCAAGGGTAACATTTGTAAAAAATACTATACACGCAAAAAGCCCAAATGGCAATAAAAATAACGGCTTTGATAATGCTAAAGGCGAGTTTATATGCTTGCTTGATGATGATGATGAGTTTTTTTCTAATAGTGCTATAAGTGAGTGTATGCAAATTTTAAAGCAAGGCTATGAGTGCGTTTTTGCTGATTGTTTAGTAGAGATAAATGGTATTTGTACGCAGCAAATTTCAGGACAAAGCCCATATAAAAAAGATGGCACGATGAGTAAGGTTGATTATCACTGTGGGCGTATAACTGGCGAGTTTTTTAAGCTTTTTTCACGAAAATTTATTGAGGATTTTCGTTTTGATGAGCGTAGTTTTGGTGGCGAAAACGAGCTTTATATTCGCTTTTTTGAGGGAAGAGTGTATTATCTTAAAAAACCACTCTATCTTTATAGGATAGAGCGCGCTGATAGTGCTACTAAAAATGCTACAAAACACGCACTTAAGGTTGCTCATGCTTATTTAAAGACGGTAAATTTGACAAAAGAGATAGCAAGCGTTCATGCACCTGAGTTTTTGGCGTTGCAGTATAAAATGGCTGCGTATTATGCAAAAATGGGCGGAGATTACGCTCTTTCGTTTAGCTGCTTGATAAAAAGCCTAAGGATGAAATTTAATAAAGAGGCACTTGTTTTACTAGCTCTTTTTATGCTTCCAAATAGCGCATTATCATGGCTTTCTGGCTTTAGAGTAAAGATAAAGCAAAGGTTTGGGATATGAAAGTTTTATTTGTCATATCTACGCTTAGAATGGGTGGAGCGGAGCGAGTTTGTGCGCTTTTAGCTTCAAAATTTAGCCAAGATCATGATGTTTGTTTGGTAAAATTCGATAATGAAGAACCATTTTATAAACTAGATGATAAGGTAAAGCTAAAGTGTTTAAATCACGGTGCAAACGAGCTTGGGATGGTGGGAAATTTTAAAAAAAGAGTTGGTAAAATTTTAGAGCTAAGAAAAATCATAAAAGATGCTAAATTTGACGCTATTATCTCCTTTTTAGATAGTACAAATTTGCTCGTTCTTGGTGCAAGTATAGGGCTAAAAACGCCCGTGATAATTAGCGAGCACACAAGTTACATGATGCCAAAAGCTGCCATTTTTGACTGGCTTAAACGCCTTATGTATCCCCTATCAAGCGCACTTAGTGTTCTTACAAAAGCAGACCTTAATCACTACAAAAAATTTTGCAAAAATATAAAGGTGATTTACAACCCATTTTTTAGCCAAAAGCCTCAAAATTTAGAGATAAAAAAAGAGAATTTAGTGCTTTTTGTTGGTCGCTTAATAGAGCTTAAAAACTGCGCGATGTTTGTAAAAATAGCTTCAAATTTGAGCCAAAGTGGCTATAAATTCGTTGTTGCGGGAGATGGAAAGTGTTTGCAAGAGTTACAAAATCTATCACAAGAGCTTGGCGCAGATGTAGAGTTTTTGGGTAATGTTTCTAATATTGGCGAGCTTTATGCAAGGGCAAAATTTTTGCTTTCTACATCAAAAATAGAGGGTCTTGGCAACACGCTTATAGAGGCTATATTTTATGATTGTGTGCGAATTTCTACAAAAACAAGCGGTGCGTGCGAGCTTATAAAGCATGAGTTTGACGGGATTTTGTGTGAGATTGATGATGTAAAGCAAATGAGTGCAGAGCTTTTACAGCTTATAAAAGATGAGCAAAAATGCGAGCAAATTTGTAAAAATGCAAGACTAAGACTTGGTGAGTTTGAGATGGATAAAATTTATGCTGACTGGCTTGAGCTTTTGGCTGTGACTGGCGTCAAAAAGGATGTGGTGTGAGAGTTTTGTTTGTTATAGCAAACCTTGCAAATGGCGGAGCGGAGCGGGTTTTGGCTTCACTTAGCTCTCATCTTGGGCTTAAAAATGAGATTCATATAGCTGTTTTAGAGCGTGATATGGGCTTTTATGAATTTGATAAAAGTATAAATTTTCATCATCTAAGCACATATGATGGCGGTAAAATTTTATCTAAGATTAAAAAAGTGGCTAAGATACGAGCGCTGTTTAAAGAGCTAAAGCCTGATTTGATAATAAGCTTTATAGACTGGACAAATGTCGTATGTGTGGCGGCAAATTTAGGACTAAATTTTAAACATATAGCTACCGAACATCATGCAAATGAGTATCTTGTAAGCCCTAAATTTCGTCTTATCCGCGATATGGCTTATCGCCGTGTGAGTGGACTTAGTGTTCTTAGTAAAAGCGACTTTGAGTATTATAGTTTTGTAAAAAATCGTGAAATTTTACATAATCCATTTGCTCTAAAATCAGGGCAAAATTTAGAAAAAGAAAATATCATTTTAAGCGTAGGTAGGCTTGAGGCAGTAAAGGGATATGATATTTATTTTAAAGCACTTGCAAAGATTGATAAAGGTTTGCTTTTAGGCTGGAAAGTGCAAATAGCTGGCGATGGAAGCTTGGCTAAAGAGTTAAAGGATATGACTAAAGACTTAGGGCTTGATGTGCAGTTTTTAGGGCATGTTAGCGATATTGCACCGCTTTATCAAAGAGCAAAAATTTTTGTTATAAGCTCAAGAAGTGAAGGGCTTTCAAATGTATTAATTGAAGCGGGGAATTTTGGATGTGTGAGAGTTTCAAGCGATACTGTTGGTGGGCTTGAGCTTATAAAAAATGGTATAAATGGTGTACTTTTTGAAAATGGAAATGATGATGAGCTGGCTAGTATGCTTACTGAAATTTTACAAGATAGTGCTTTGCAAAGTAAGATAGGTGAGCAGGCAAAGCGTGATGCTAGCGAATTTTCGCAAGAAAAAATAATGGCAAAATGGGATAAATTTATAGATAGGGTTATGAAAAAATGAAAAAATTAAGTGTATTTTTGTATTCGATGGGTCCTGGTGGTGCAGAGCGTGTGATCTCAAATTTATTGCCATTTTTGGTCCAAAACTACCAGGTGCATTTGGTGTTAATGAGTGAGGTTATAGCGTATGATTTGCCAAGCGAAGTTAAGGTGCATTTTATCGAAAATAGCGATCCTTATGAAAGTAGCATGAGTAAAAATTTACGCTTACTTTTTGCTTTGCCGCTACTAACATTAAAGTATAAAAAACTATCCGAACAACTTGGCATAGATACACACTTTGTTGTGATGAATCGTCCTTGTTATATCGCGTTAATGGCTAGAATTTTAGGACTAAAAGGCAACTTTGTTATCCAAGAAGGAAGCTGTCCTAGCAGGATCTATAAGTATGGAGTAAGTGGTTTTGTTAATCGCATTTTAACGCGCTGGCTCTATCCAAAGGCAGATTTTATCTTAGCTAACGCACAGGGTAACGCTGATGATCTAACGCAAAATTTTGCCACTCCAAAAGATAAAACAAAAGTGCTTTATAACGCCTTAAATTTAGAGGCTATAAATAAGCTTAAAAATGAGCCTTTAGATGGCGAGTTTAGACCATTTTTTATAAATATTGGTCGTCTTGACAGCGGTAAAAATCAAGCCATGTTAATCCGTGCCATAGCAAAGATAAACGATACTCGCGCAACACTTGGAATTTTAGGAAAAGGACCTTTGCAAAACGAGCTTGAAAACCTGATAAAAGAGCTTGGAGTTAGCGAGCGTGTTAAACTACTTAAAACGGATAAAAACCCATTTCGACACATTGCAAACTCCAGTGCTTTTGTCTGTGCGTCAAGGTTTGAAGGCTTTTCAAATGTACTAATCGAAGCTTTGGCATGCAAAAAAACTCTAATATCAACCGATCATCAAACTGGAGCAAGGGAGCTTTTGGGCGATGATCGGTATGGAATTTTAGTTCCAGTGGACGATGAAAATGCCATGCGAGAAGCGATGATAAAAGTCTTACAAAGCCCAGAAATACGGCAAAAATATGAAAGCATAGCTTATGAGAGAGCTAAGGATTTTGACGGCAAAAAAATAGCAGATGAGCTTATGAGATATTTGGAGAATTAATGAAAAGTGAAAAATTTATAGATAAACAGACGGGCGCATTTATCCTTATCGCCTTTATTTTTAGTGTTGTGGTAAGGCTTTATTGGATTAGCTGGGCGAGCGGGATAGAGCAGTTTTTGCATAATGGCGAGCTAATGATAAGTACAAACGATGGCTACGCGTTTGCCGAGGGTGCGCGTGATATGCTAGCTGGCTTTCATCAAGAAAATGACCTTAGCTACTATGGTATGCCGCTTTCCACACTTACTACTTGGGTTATAAAATTTCTTGGCGTTAGCATAGAGAGTGCTATGCTTTATATGAGTGTCTTTTTCTCTTCACTTGTTGTTATCCCTGTCGTGCTTATAGCAGCACAATACTCTTTGCCAAAGGCTGGATTTGCTGCGGCACTGCTTGCAGGTGTAGCAAATAGCTACTATAACCGCACGATGGCGGGATATTATGATACAGATATGCTTATCATTACTCTTGCTGTTTTTGTGGTGTGGGGAGTGATAAGAGTTGTTCAAAAAGGACATGTTTTAAGCCTTATCATAGCTCCTGTAGCTGCGTTTGTTTATATGTGGTGGTATGCCAGTGCATTTTCACTCCTTAGTGTAACGATAGGTCTTTTGGTGCTTTACACGCTTATTTTTGAGCGTAAAAAACCCCTAAACTACGCACTTATATCGCTTATGTTAATTGCTATTAGCAACATAGCTTTGGAGCTAAAATTTGCTCTTATTTTGGCTATTTATTTGCTTTTTTTGCTAAAACCAGCACTTTTAAATCTTAAAATTTCTCTTGCCGTTTTGGCTGCTGCTTTTGTGATTTTTGCAGTTGGTGGCGGACTAAATCCAATTATCTTTCAACTAAAATTTTACATTTTTAGAGATGTTAGTGAGCTTGGTGGGCTTAGCTTTAAATTTTTTAATGTCAATCAAACTATCCAAGAGTCTGGCATCGTTGATATTGTGCTATTTTGCGAACGCATAAGCGGTAGCGTGCCTGTTTTTATCATCTCGCTGATAGGCATAGTGCTTTTAAGCTTTAAATTTCGCTCGTTTGTACTATCTTTTGGAATGCTTTTACTTGGATTTTTAGCGCTTAAAGGTGGGCTTAGATTTACTATTTATGCAGTGCCAGTGATGGCTCTTGGCTTTGGGTACGCTTTAGTTTTTGTTCTTGACAGGCTAAAGCTTAGCTCAAAATTTTACAATAGTGCTTTTGTTTTGATAAATTTGCTTGCACTTTATCCAGTTTGCTTGCATATTTATAGCTACAAAATTTCTCCAGTTTTTTACCAAAAAGAGGTTAAAATTTTAGAACAGCTAAAGCAAAAAGCCGATCGCCAAGACTATGTGCTTGCTTGGTGGGACTATGGCTATCCGATACGATATTATAGTGATGTAAAGACGCTTATTGATGGTGGCAAGCACCTTGGTAGGGATAATTATGCTGTCAGTTTTGCTTTGGCTAGCCCACTTGTGTCTTCGGCAAATATGGCTCGCATGGAGGTTGAGTACACTGAGCGAGGTTTTAGAGAAAAATTTAGTGAAAATTTAAGCCAGATGATGAAAGATGCAAATACAAGCGATGTTGATACATTTATAGCTAGTTTGAGCGATAAATCTCTTGCTTTGCCAGCAAAAAGTAGAGAAATTTATTATTATTTACCTGATCGAATGATGAGTATCTTTCCTACTATCTTGCAGTTTAGTAGGCTTGATTTAAAAACTGGTCAAAGATGGGCTGAGCCCTTATTTTTTGCAACTAATTATTTTCAACAAAATAGCGATGGCATAATGCTTGCAAGCGGTGTAAGTGTGGCAAATGATATGAAAAGTATAAAGATTGGTAGTTCAAAGATTAACATAAATACTTTTTTTGAAACCAAATATAATGACAAAAATGAGCTTGAGGTAAATTCATTTTTTATCGATGAAAGCTCAAAAATTTATCTGATATTTATGCGTGATTATGGTCGTTTTTTGGTACTTGATGAGGAGATGTTTAATAGTGCTTTTATCCAGCTTTTTGTGCTTGAGCGTTTTGATGAGAGCCTTTTTGAGCCAGTTATTTTGGAAAAAGAGGCGAAAATTTTTAGGTTAAAAAGGTAAAATATGGCTAGGATTGGATTTTTATCTCACGCTGATATGAGCCAACAAAGAAACGATACAAATTATCGTTTCGTCTTGGCGAACCACCTTGGGCGAATATCAGCGAAATTTCAAAGAAAGTTTTTAAAGCATGGCTAGGATTGGATTTTTATCTCACGCTGATATGAGCATTTATTTTTTTAGAAGTCCGATTATGCTTGAGCTTAAAAGGCTTGGACACGAGGTTTTTGCGATCTGTCCGCAGGGCTATTTTATTAAGCGGTTAAAAAGTGAGTTTAATGTCGTTACTTATGAGCTTGATAGGGCGAGTTTAAATCCGCTTGTGGTGCTAAAAAATAGCCAAAAACTAACTGAAATTTTAAAAAGTCTAGACCTTGACTTGCTTCAAACCTCAGCTCACAAGTCAAATGTCTTTGGCACATTTGCCGCCAAAAAAGCAGGCATAAAACGCGTGATAAATTTAGTCGAAGGGCTTGGCAGCTTTTACATCGATAATGATTTAAAGACTAAAATCGTGCGGTTTGGTATTGAAAATTTATATAAAATTGCTCTAAATTTAAGCGATGGTTGCGTGTTTGTAAATGATAGCGATCCAAGCTATTTTGAAAGCAAAAATTTGATAAAAAAAGAGAAAATTTTTAAGATAAAAAGCGTGGGTGTAAATACCGCAAAATTTGATCCAAACAAGGTAACATCAGCAAATTTAGGTGAAAAAAAGATAGTTTTGATGATAGCTCGTGCGATGTGGCATAAGGGTGTGCGTGAGTTTTATGAAGCGGCACAAATTTTAAAAGATCGCACGGACTGCGAGTTTGTCTATGTTGGTGAGGGTTTTGATGGCAACAGCTCCACGGCTGATATCAAATTTCTAACAAGTGGCAATGTCCGATATCTTGGCGCAAGAGATGATGTGGCGGAGCTTTTAAAGGCTAGTTATATGCTGGTTTTGCCAAGCTATAAAGAGGGCTTTCCAAGGACGATTTTAGAGGCTATGAGTATGGCAAAAGCGGTCGTAGCAAGTGATGTAAGCGGGTGCAATGAAGCGGTAAAAAACGGCATAAATGGGCTACTGTGTGAGGTTAAAAACTCACAAGATCTAGCCAAAAAAGTGCAAATTTTACTAGATGATGAGATCATGGCTAAAAGGCTTGGCGAAAATGGGCGAGAGATGGCTGTGAGTGAGTTTGATGAGAGGGTTGTGGCTAAAAAATATATAGAAATTTATAGGAAATTTATCGATGTATAGGGCATTTTTTAAGCGATTTTTGGACTTTTTTGGTGCTTTGTTTTTGATAGGTCTAACATTGCCGATTATGATAATCCTTTGGATTTTGATAAGGCTTAAGCTTAAAACCGATCCGATTTTTACGCAGTCTCGCCCCGGCTTACACGGCAAAATTTTTAAAATTTATAAGTTTAAATCGATGAGTGATGAGCGTGATAAAAATGGCGAACTTTTATCTGATGAGCTAAGGCTTGGCGAGTTTGGCAAAAAGCTTCGCGGCCTTAGCCTTGATGAGCTTCCACAGCTTTTTAATGTGTTAAAAGGCGACATGAGCTTCATAGGCCCAAGACCGCTTTTGCCTGAGTATCTATCGCTTTACAGTACTGAGCAAGCCAAACGCCATGATGTGCGTCCGGGCATCACTGGACTCGCACAGGTAAATGGCAGAAACGCGATAAGTTGGGCTAAGAAATTTGAATATGACGCTTTGTATGCCAAAAATTTAAGCCTTGCACTTGATGTCAAAATCGCCCTTTTAACCATAAAAAAGGTCATCAAAAAAGATGGCGTTAGCAAAGATGGCATGGCAACGACTGAGAAATTTAACGGCTTTAATTAGGAAAAATATGAGTAAAATTTACATTTACGGAGCTAGCGGACACGGTCTTGTGGTGGCTGATATCGCCAAAACTTTGGGGTATAGCGAGATAGTTTTTTTAGATGATAAAAGCGATATGAAATTTAGCCAAGAACTACCAAAAGCCGATATATTTATCGCCGTTGGGGATAACAAAACTCGTGAAATTTTGCAAAACAAGGTTGAAAGTGCTGGATTTAGCGTGGTGAGCTTGATTCATAAAAGTGTGGTTTTAAGCCCAAGTGCCGTGATGGAACGCGGTGTGGTTATCATGCCAAATGCCGTGATAAACGCAAAAGCCGTGATAAAACGCGGTGCTATCATCAATACGGGCGCGATAATTGAGCATGAGTGTGTGGTGGGCGAGTTTGCTCACATCAGCCCAAACACAGCCCTTGCTGGGAAAGTAAAAGTAGGAGCCAGAACGCACATCGGCATTGGCTCAAGCGTCATTCAAGGCGTAAGTATCGGCAAGGACTGCACTATCGGTGCCGGTAGCGTAGTTGTGCGAGATTTGCCAGATAGCATAACGGCGTATGGAGTGCCGGCTAGGGTTAAGAGCTAGAAAATTGTATAGCTTATGCCACACAATTTTAACTATTTTTGACCGCAGTCAAAGACCTGTGCGTTAAGTCTATATGAGCGTATAAATCCTATCTCGCGCTCCGTGCAATTCACAGGTCTATTTCCTTGCATACAAATCGCCATCTCATTAAACACTCTAAGCATTATTCGCTTATTTGCACCAACAACTTGCGAAGCCGTATTTTTCGCATCATTTATTGCACTATCCCTTAAAGTTTGTAAATTTGCACCCATAGCACCAAGCTCGGTATCGCTTCTACCTTCTATCTCGCCCAAAACAGTGCAGTTATAAGGTGTGCTTCTAGCTATCGTAACACCAACAGCTTCCTTATGTAATGCAGTGGCGTAAAACATAGGTTGCGAAAAGCACCCAGAGAAAGCAAACACTATACAGACAAATACTATAAACCTAATCTTTTTCATAAATTCTCCTTAATATAAATTTTTACATATTATAAGCTACTTAAAATTAAAAAACATTGAAATATTCAATAAAAATATAATAAAACATAAAATAATTCAAATGTTAGTTTATCAGAATAAAATTTATAAAATAGCTTTGAAATTTTAAAAAGGAAGCTCTTGAAAAAAACTAAGCGGGATATGGCGTATCATCTTGACATAGATGTCGCTACACTTTATAACTGGCGTAAAAATAAGCCGAATTTATATCGCATCGTAATGCTTGGTTTTAAATTTGATGAAGCCATACAGCAGAGCAAATCAAACTACGAAGAGCTAAGTAAAATAGACGATCTTATAAAAGACGAAATCGCTAAAAAATCCTAAATTTTCACCACAAATCGCTAAAATTTGAAAAAATAATTTAACTTTAAATATTAAGTGCTAAAATTCACACAAATTTGCATAAGGAAATAATATGGATAGGGTTTTTTTATCTCCGCCAAATATGAGTGGGCGAGAGCAAGAGTATATCGCAGAAGTTTTTAAAAGCAACTACATTGCTCCGCTTGGCGAATATGTGAATAAATTTGAAAAAAGTATAAAAGACTACACTAGCGCAACTGATGCCTTGGCACTTAGCTCTGGCACGGCTGGACTACACCTAGCACTTCGCGTTTTAGGCGTGGGGCAGGGTGATGTGGTTTTGGCGTCTAGTTTTACATTTGCAGCATCGGTAAATCCGATACTTTATGAGAAGGCAACGCCTATTTTTATCGACTGTGATGAGAGCTGGAATTTAAGCCCAGAACTGCTTAAAAAAGCGATAAAATCAGCCCCGAAAAAGCCAAAAGCACTGGTTTTAAC
This sequence comes from Campylobacter australis, assembly GCF_050586305.1. Taxonomy (NCBI): domain Bacteria; kingdom Pseudomonadati; phylum Campylobacterota; class Epsilonproteobacteria; order Campylobacterales; family Campylobacteraceae; genus Campylobacter; species Campylobacter australis. The sequence continues at coordinate 96,245 of NZ_JAXUAA010000005.1, forward strand.
ACATCTTTACGGACAGGCATCAAAGATGCGTGAAATTTGCGAAATTTGCCAAGAAAATAACATCGAACTTGTTGAAGATGCGGCTGAGGCACTTGGTGGATTTTACGATGGCAAGGCACTTGGGACATTTGGACGACTTGGCGTTTATAGCTTTAACGGCAACAAGATCATCACAACAAGCGGTGGCGGTATGCTAGTCGGAGAGCCTGAGCTAGTCGAAAAAGCGCGTTTTTACAGCACCCAAGCTCGCGAGCCACTACTTCACTACGAGCATAAAGACTATGGCTACAACTACCGCCTTAGCAACATTTTAGGCGCGGTCGGCGTGGCACAAATGGAGGTCTTAGAAAGCCGAGTTTTAGCCAAACGAGCCGTTTTTGAAATTTATGAGCGTGAGCTTGGCGATGTTTTGGAGTTTATGCCAGAGCTTGAAAATTCTCGCGGTAACCGCTGGCTAACAACTGGTGTTTTTAAAGAAAAAGGCATGCATCTAAAAGTTATCGATGCCCTAGCAAAGCAAAATATCGAGAGCCGTCCGCTGTGGAAGCCGATGCATATGCAGCCTGTATTTAAAGGTGTTTTAAGCGTAATTAATGGCACAAGTGAGAATTTGTTTGAGCGTGGAATTTGCTTGCCGAGCGGCTCTTGTTTGGATGAAAAAACGCAAGAGCGAGTTATAAAAATTGTAAAAGAGAGCGTTTGATGAGCGACCTTCAGGCGGTATTTAAGGCGACTAAACTAAAGCGTTTAGTGTTTTTTGTCCTTGCTGATATTTTGATATTTATAGCATCTATATATTTTGCATATCTGCTTAGATTTAATGGAAATATCCCCGAAATTTTTTATAATGGGCTTTTTGTTACGATGGGGCTTTTGGTTGTTTTTAAGCTTGTTTTTATGTGGATTTTTAAAATTTATAAGGTGCCTTGGAGATTTTTTGGACTAAATGAGGCGCGAAAAATTTTCCTAGCACACATTTGCGCGACCGTGCTTTTTAGCGTGATATATTTCATAGTGCAAGATTATTTAAATCCATATCCACAAAGCGTTATCTCAATAGATCTTTTGATCTCTTGTCTTATGGTAGGAGCTTTAAGAATTTCAAAGCGAATGTTTCTTGACTTTTCAACCAAGCCACACAAGGGCGAACCGTGTATCGTTTTTGGCGCAACAACAAAGGCTATACATGTTTTAAACGGACTAAGACAGGGGTATCTTGACTTTTATGCGGTGGGCGTTTTTGATGGCAGGCACGATCTTATCGGTACTTACTGCGACGGCTTTTTGGTGCAGGATAAGGCTGAAATTCCAGCCATTATTAAAGATTATAATGTAAAAACCGCTATCATAGCACTTGCGCTAAATCAAGATGATTTGCAAGTTATCTTTGATGAGCTTACAAGTTATGGAATTCGCGATGTAAAGATGTTTTCGCTTGTTGAAAATGAGCCTATAAAAGATATATCTATCGAGGATCTTTTAGCGCGAAAACCAAAAGATTTAGATCCTCAAATTATCGCAAATTTCTTAAAAGATAAAGTCGCGCTCGTAACTGGTGCAGGCGGAAGTATTGGAAGTGAAATTTGCAAGCAGTGTTTAAAGTTTGGTGTAAAACAGCTTATAATGGTTGATCACAGCGAGTATAATCTTTATAAAATAGGAGAAGATACAAAAGATGTAAGAACTGTTAGTAAGCTAGTAAATATCATAAATTTTGATGAACTAAAGGCTGTTTTTGATGAGTTTAAACCAGAGATAGTTTTACATGCAGCTGCTTATAAACATGTTCCTCTTTGTGAGCTAAACCCACGCTCAGCCGTTGAAAATAATATCATGGGCACAAAACATGTTATAGATCTATCAAAACACTATGGTGTAAAAAAAGTTGTGATGATAAGCTCAGATAAGGCTGTTCGCCCAACAAACATAATGGGCACAACAAAGCGTGTTTGCGAACTTTATGCGCTAAATTCAAACCAGCAAGGCGTATGTGAGATAGTTTGTGTTCGATTTGGAAATGTACTTGGTTCATCTGGTTCAGTTATACCAAAATTTAAAGAGCAGATAGCTAAAAATAAACCACTAAGTGTTACACATCCTGATATTACGCGCTATTTTATGCTAACAAGTGAGGCTTGCCAGCTTGTTTTGCAGGCTGCTTCTATCGCAAATGGAGGTGAGCTTTTTGTGCTTGATATGGGTGAGCCGATAAAGATAGTTGATCTTGCTAAAAAGATGCTTATACTCTCTAAAAAAGAGCATCTTGGGATAGAATTTGTAGGACTTAGAACAGGTGAGAAGCTGTATGAGGAGCTGCTTATTAATCCTGATGACGCAAAGACAAAGTTTGAAAGCATATTTGTAACACGCTCAGATCCATATGATTTAGAGCTTTTAAATACCCAAATCAAAGAGCTTTTAACTCTTGAAAATGCTCAAATTTCAGCTGCACTTAAAAATATAGTGCCTGAGTTTAACCATGCGTTAAATAACTAAAAAAAGGATAAAATTTGGTCATAAAAGATATACAACGCTTTAGTGAGATACGATATAAAGCAAGAGCTTACATTTTCTACCTTTTTGAGCGAAATTTACCAAACCATCTGCCCGGTGTTTCGGTTCAAAGCATTAAAGAGGGTTTTGAGAAGATAACACAAGAAATTCCAAGCTTTGATGCTTACTATATACTTGATAAAAATGGAGTTCAAATAGGCGATAGCATAAGTGTAAATCCATCAAACAGTGGGTGCGAAACAAAAAGTCATATAAACAATGCCTATTATTACCGTGTAATGCGCGAAAAAACGCCAGTTTTAAGCGATCCATATCCTTCAAATTTAAATGGCACACTATGTGTTACCGCAAGTATGCCGATATTTAATGATAAAAATGAGCTTTTATATATAGCTTGTATTGATATTTCGCTTGTCAATTTGCTAAAGATGGTTGATACTGGTGTTATTGAAAACTATTTTGGCAAATTTTTAAAATTTATATATACTTTATTTTGTAGTGCACTTTTTATAATCTGTGCTTTTTTGTTTGGCTATGCGGTCAAGAGTTTTCTTTCAAAAAGTATCCATCATATAGATATTGAAGAGGTTTTTGCATCGACTATTATCCTTACGCTAGCGCTTGCTATATTTGACTTGGTTAAGACTATATTTGAAGAAGAGGTTATAGGGCGAGGTCATAATGAAGATACCTTGCTATATAAGACGATGGTACGATTTATTGGCTCTATCATCATTGCACTTGCGATTGAGGCACTTATGCTTGTCTTTAAATTTGCCATCACTGCTCCTGAAAATATAATAAATGCGATATATCTAATAGGCGGCGTTTCGATGCTTATGATAGCTCTTAGCGTTTATCTATTTAGTGTAAAAAAGCAGGTTATTAAATGATAGCTATCATCGACTATGGTGCTGGCAATATACAAAGCGTTAAGAATGCTTTTGAAAAGATAGGCGCTAAAACTACACTTGTTAGTGATGCGGACAAACTAAAGAGCTATGATAAACTTATTTTGCCTGGAGTTGGCGCGTTTTCAGAGGCAATGCAAAGGCTAAAAACTACAAATTTAGACGAAGCCATAAAGGATTTTGTCGCTAGCTCAAAGCCTTTTTTGGGAATTTGTCTTGGTATGCAGCTACTTTTTGATCAGAGCGATGAATTTGGCTTTAGTGCTGGACTTGGGCTAATAAGTGGCAAGGTTGTAAAATTTCAAAATGATAAATTTATAACTCCACTTAAGGTTCCTCATGTCGGTTGGAATACGATAAATTTTAAAAAACAAACCGCGATAAATAAAGATTTAAAAGATAGCGAGTATTTTTACTTTGTGCATAGTTTTCATGCTGTTTGTGATGATGATGTTGTGCTTGGAGTTAGCGAATATGGCTACAACTTTGTCTCTGCTGTTGCAAAGGATAATGTTTTTGGCTTTCAGCCTCACCCTGAAAAAAGTCACGATACTGGACTTAAAATTTTAGAGAACTTTAAGGATCTTTGATGGAAATTTTCCCTGCTATAGATTTAAAAGATGGTAAAGCAGTAAGACTAAGTAAGGGCGATATGGCTACTGCAAAAGTATATTCAGATAGGCCTTGGGAGCTAGCAAAAGAGTTTGAGCAAATGGGCGCAAAATGGCTTCATGTAGTTGATCTTGATGGTGCATTTGCTGGAGATGTTATAAATTTTGAGGTTATAAAAAAGATAGTAAGTTCAACAAATTTGCAGGTGCAAGTTGGTGGTGGCATAAGAGATGAAGGTCGCATAAATAGATATCTTGATATGGGGGTTAGTCGTGTTATTTTGGGCTCTGTGGCGCTTAAATATCCAAATTTTGTGCGAGAAATGGCAAAGGCTTATCCTATAGTTGTTGGTATTGACGCAAAAAACGGCTATGTGGCGACTGAGGGCTGGGCTGATGTGAGTGATATGCCTGCGGTTGATCTTGCTAGAGAATTTGCTAACGCTGGAGTAAGGGCAATAATTTGCACAGATATTAGCAAAGATGGGATGCTTGGTGGGGTAAATTTAGATTTTACGCTTCAAATAGCAAGAGCAAGTGGTGTTGAGACGATAGCAAGTGGTGGTGTAAGCTCTTTTGAAGATGTTTTAGAATTAAAAAACAGTAGTGAGATAGGCGGTGTTATTGTTGGTAAGGCATTTTATGAAGGTAAAATCGACTTAAAAAGAGCTTTTAAATCACTTTTATAAATTTTAAAGCTTTAATCAATATAAAATTTGCTAGAATATAGTAATTTTTTCTTACAAAGGATATGATTGTGAAAATTTTGGTTGTAGATGATAGCTCAACTATGAGAAGAATTATTAAAAACACACTACAAAGGCTTGGGCATGAAGAAGTCTTAGAAGCTGAACATGGTGTTGAGGCTTGGGCTTTGCTAGGACAACATCCAGATGTGCAAGTGCTTGTAACTGACTGGAATATGCCAGAGATGAACGGACTTGAGCTTGTGAAGAAAGTACGCGCAGAGTCAAAATATGCAGATATGCCTATCATTATGGTTACAACTGAGGGTGGTAAGGCCGAGGTTATTACGGCTTTAAAAGCTGGAGTAAATAACTATATAGTTAAGCCATTTACACCGCAAGTTTTAAAAGAAAAACTTGAAGATGTTCTTGGCTAATGAGGGATAAATTTTACGAACTGAGTATAAAGAGTTCTAATTTTTATGATGAAATTTTGGAGCTTCTGTTCTCGTTTGGTATTACTTGCGTAGAGGAAAAAGATGGCAAAATACTTGTACGAGACGAGGAAGATCTAAGTCAGATAGAGTGGGGGGTTTGTGAGTATGTTGCAAAACTCTCGTCGCATTTTGGTGCTTTAAACGACTTAAAAACTCAGATACTTCAAAAAGATAACAAAGACTGGATAAATGAGTATAAAAGTGGTGTAAAGCCAGTTGCTTTAGGAAAATTTTATATTCGTCCAAGCTGGGAAGCTCAAGATGATAATTTAGAAAACATTGTTATAGATCCAGCTTTAGCGTTTGGCTCAGGACATCATGAAAGCACTAGCTCTTGTTTGCTCTTTTTGCAAAAATATGCTAAAAGTGGCGATCTTGCACTAGATGTTGGGTGTGGAAGTGGGATTTTAAGTATAGCGTTGGCAAAGCTTGGCTGTATCGTGCAAGCTTGCGACACAGATGAGCTTGCGACACAAAGTAGCCAGCAAAATGCTCTTTTAAACAAAGTACAGTTAGATAAAATTTGGACTGGCTCTATCTCAAATTTGGAACAAAAATATGACATTGTTGTAGCAAATATCATAGCAGATGTTATTTTTATGCTAAAAAAAGATTTAAAAAATATTTTAAAAAATGGTGCATACTTACTACTTTCAGGTATCTTACAAAAATATGAAGAGCGGATACTTGCAGACTTTGCTGACCTTGAGCTTGTTGAGAAAAAACAGGTGAATGATTGGGTTAGTTTTGTCTTTAAAAAGTAAATTTTAAGGAAAACAATGAATCAGAATTCTCAAAATAAAAACAATGGCAATGGTGGTGGATTTTTTAATAAAAATCCAATATTCATCTTTGCTATTTTTGCTATTGTTATAGTTTTAGTTTTTAGAAGCTTAACTAGTGACAGTATCGGTAATATGGGAATTGATAGTAGTTCAAATTCTACTAAAAATGTCTCATATTCAGAGCTAAAGGCAATGGTTTCTAGTAAGCAGATTGCAAAGGTTGAAATTTCAGATGGAACTATACGCGCTTTAGGAACAAACCAGAATATATACATAACAAGGCGTATTCATTCAGACCCTACCTTTATTCCACTTCTTGATAGTGTAGGTGTTGAATATAAGGCATACAATGATACAAATTGGCTTGCGGAATTAATGTTTTCATGGGTGTTGCCTGTTTTTATATTTTTTGGAATTTGGATGTTTCTTGCTAGTCGTATGCAAAAAAATATGGGTGGAGGCATTCTTGGTATCGGAAGTGCAAAAAAGCTCATAAACTCAGAGAAACCAACTGTAAAATTTGATGATGTTGCTGGTGTTGAGGAGGCAAAAGAGGAAGTTGTAGAGATAGTTGATTATCTTAAAAATCCTGATAAATACCTTCGTCTCGGTGCGAAAATTCCAAAAGGAATTTTGCTAGTAGGACCTCCTGGTACTGGTAAGACTCTGCTTGCAAGAGCTGTGGCTGGCGAGGCTGATGTACCGTTTTTTTCTATGTCAGCTTCAAGTTTTATAGAGATGTTTGTGGGTGTTGGTGCAAGCCGTGTTCGTGATCTTTTTGAAAGTGCAAAAAAAGAGAGCCCAGCCATAGTTTTTATAGATGAGATAGATGCTATCGGAAAGAGTAGAAATTCTGGCCCTATGGGTGGAAATGATGAGCGTGAACAAACTCTTAACCAGCTACTTTCTGAGATGGATGGCTTTGGTGCGGATAAACTTCCAGTTATCGTTATAGCGGCTACAAACCGCCCAGAAGTACTTGATGCTGCACTTTTAAGGCCTGGTCGTTTTGACCGCCAAGTTCTAGTAGATAAGCCAGATTTTAAGGGCAGGATAGATATATTAAAAGTCCACATGAAAGATGTAAAAATTTCAAAAAATGTTGATCTTGACGAGATTGGAAGGCTTACAACAGGTCTAGCTGGTGCAGATCTTCAAAATATCATAAACGAAGCAGCCCTTTTGGCTGGTAGAAGTTCAAAACCAGAGGTCGAGCAAGCTGATCTTATAGAGGCTGTGGAGCGCTCTATCGCTGGACTTGAGAAAAAATCACGCTGCGTAAATGAAAAAGAAAAACGCATTGTTACCTATCATGAAAGCGGACATGCACTTATAGCAGAGGTTACTAAAGGCGCAAAACGAGTTACAAAGGTTTCGGTTGTTCCACGTGGCTTAGCAGCACTTGGATATACGCTAAATCGTCCAGAAGAGAATAAATTTTTAATGCAAAAACATGAGCTTATCGCTGAAGTTGATGTTTTACTTGGCGGAAGAGCAGCTGAAGAAGTCTTTATAAAAGAAATTTCAACCGGTGCTAGCAATGACCTTGAGCGTGCGACTGATATATTTAAGTCTATGATTAGTATGTATGGCATGAGTGAAGTTGCAGGGCTTATGGTGCTTGAAAAGCAGCGTAGCAATTTCCTTGGTGGTCAAACTATTAAAGATTATAGCGATAAAACTGCGCAAATGGTTGATGATACGGTAAAAGAGATGCTAAAAGAGCGTTACGAAGCAGTTTTAGAAACACTAAAAACATATAGCGGGGCTATTGAAAATATGGTAAGTGCACTTTATGAGAGCGAAACTATCGAGGGCGATAAGGTGCGTGAGATTATTAGAAATTTTGAGCAAGAAAATGGGCTTGAAAGTAGGCTTGTTGAAGATGATGATAAAAATAGCCAAAAAGAGCCAAAAGATGAAGTTGCTCAGGAGACTAAGGGCTAGTAATGCAATATATATCAAAATACGGCTACAAGTATATCATCATAACACTTATACTAATGCTTGTATCTTTAAATTTTGATATATATGAGTGTTTTTTTGTATTTATTTTTATAGCTTGTGTTATCTTTTTTAGGGAGCGAAAAAATAGCATAAAATCAGCAGATGAAACACAAATTTTAGCTCCCATTGATGGAAAAATTTTAGAAATTTCAAAGGCTGAGCTTGAAGGTAAGCAATATACAAAACTTACCATCTTAAAGTCTTTGTGTGGAGTTGGTGTGGTTTATGCTCCATTTTCCGCCCAGCAAGTTACTTTAAGACAAAGACATGGTCTGTTTTTGTGCTCATATATGAAAATTTCATCAGCCTTAAACGAAAAAGCAATATACTTTTTTCAAAATAACGGTTTAAAATTTGCAATGCGACTTGTCGCTGGAGAGCTTTCTCGTAGTCTTGAAGTTCAAAATGTTCCTAGTTTTGTAAAAGGTGATGAGTTGGGTTTTCTTGGAAGCGGTAAGATTGTGTTATTTTTACCACTTGAGAGCAAAATTTGTGTTAGTGTAGGCGAGAAAATTCGTAGCCTTAGTACGCTTGGATATTTAGAAAAGGTAGTAGTAAATGAATAATCAAAAACCGCAATTAATGTATATTTTGCCAAATCTTTTCACAGCTTCTAGTGCATTTTTAGGCATTGTTAGCGTTATAGCTAGCATTAAAGGTGATTATGAAAAGGCGATTATTTGGATTATATTATCTCTTATTTTGGATGGACTTGATGGTAGAGTGGCTAGGCTTACAAAAACTACTTCAAAATTTGGGGTAGAGTTTGATAGTTTGGCTGATTTAGTTGCTTTTGGAGTCGCACCAGCCATACTTTTTTATCTTGCTATCGGACAACATTATGGCAGATTCGGAGTTCTTGTAAGCGCTATGTTTGTCGTTTTTGGTGCTATTCGTTTGGCTCGTTTTAATGTAACTACTGGCACATATGAACCAAATGTATTTATAGGGCTTCCTATACCCACTGCTGCGATAGTTAGTGCGCTTTATGTTGGTATGTATGTTAATTACGATCTTAAGGGTTTTGAGTGGATATATATATTTATGCAGTGCGTTTTGGCAGTGCTTATGGTAAGCAATATCCGTTATCCAAGCTTTAAAAAGATAAATCTAGAGCAAGCTCATGTGATGAGAATTTTGGTTGGTTTGGTTATAGCCTTTTCTATGCTTTATCTATATCCGCTAGAAAGTGCAATTATCGTCATGAGTATTTATGTTTTTTATGGTATAATCAGAGCCACTATAATGTTTTTTAAAAATTTTAAAAAGGAGAGTTCATGAGTGTTGGTGTTGCAAAATCAATGAAATTTTTACCACAAATTAAAATCAAAAACTCTCTACTGCTGCTACGCAAGTAGCAAATTTTCTATCTAATCTCATAATCAAATTTCAAAACAAAACAAAATATAATACCAAGGAATAAAAATGGATAATAATAAAATTATAATATTTGACACAACACTTCGTGATGGCGAGCAAAGTCCCGGAGCGTCGATGAATACAGCTGAAAAGCTACAGATCGCACTTCAGCTTGAAAGGCTTGGCGTGGATGTGATGGAGGCTGGATTTGCAGCAGCTAGCCCGGGCGATTTTGACGCGGTAAATCAGATCGCAAAACAAGCATCAAGCATCCGTGTTTGCTCACTTGCTCGTGCTGTTGAGCGTGACATAAAAGCAGCTGGCGAGGCTCTTGCTCCTGCAAAATTTAAGCGAATTCATACATTTATAGCTACAAGTCCGATTCACATGGAGTATAAGCTAAAGATGAAGCCAGATGAGGTTGTGCGTCGTGCTGTTGAGGCGGTAAAATTTGCCAAGACATTTTGTGAAGATGTTGAGTTTAGTTGCGAAGATGCTGGCAGAAGTGACATAGTATTTATGAAAGAAATTTGTGAAGCTGTGATACAAGCTGGCGCAAAGACTATAAATTTGCCCGATACGGTTGGATATCGCTTGCCAACAGAGCTTGCTTTGATGGTCTCTGAAATGGTAAAATTTATAGACGGCAGAGCGGTACTTTCAGTTCACAATCACAATGATCTTGGTCTTGCTACAGCAAATTCACTATCTTGCATACTGGCTGGAGCAAGACAGGTTGAGTGCACGATAAATGGTATTGGCGAGAGAGCTGGTAATGCCGCGCTTGAAGAGATAGTGATGGCTATAAAAACTCGCAAGGATATATTTGCTCCACTTTATACTGATATCATAGCAAAAGAAATTTACCCTAGCTCGCGCCTTATCGCAAACATCACAGGTATCGAACCACAGCCAAACAAAGCTATCGTGGGGAAAAATGCATTTGCGCATGAGAGTGGTATCCACCAAGACGGCGTGCTAAAACATAAAGAGACTTACGAGATCATAAGTGCCAAAAGTATCGGACTTGAGAAAAATTCGCTTGTTCTTGGCAAGCACAGCGGTCGCCACGCCTTTAAGGATAAGTTAGCTCATCTTGGATTTAACCTTGACGATAGCGCACTAAACACGGCGTTTGAGAAATTTAAAGAGCTTGCAGATAATAAAAAAGAGGTCTTTGATGATGACATCCGTGCGCTTGTGGCAGAGGAGATAACGCGCATACCTCAGGCTTACGAGATTGTAGGTTTATTGCAAAGTAGCGGAGGTAAGCTAGCTAGTGCATCGATGAGTATTAAATTTAACGACCAAATCACAAGCGACTCAGCGCTTGGCAATGGCACGGCGGACGCTATATTTAAGGTTATTGACCGCATTAGCGGTATTAGCGGTGTGCTAAAAGATTATAAAGTTACGGCTGTTTCACAGGGCAAAGATGCTCTGGCAAAAGTTGATGTTAAGGTCGAATTTGAGGGCTCACATGCAGTTATGGGTCACGGACTAGACATCGATACGATGATGGCAAGCGCAAAGGCGTATATAGGCGCGCTAAACAGCTATCTTCGCATAAAAGAGCTTTAATTTATTCAAATTTGAGCGTTTCGGTATTTGTCGAAACGCTAATTTATTTTTGGCAAATTTCAATAAATTTGCTAGCCAAATTCAAAATTTATGATCAAAAGGCAAAATATGGCTTGGATTTATCTGATTGTCGCTGGGATAATGGAGATCGGTTGGCCACTTGGGCTAAAGCTAGCCCAACAAGATGGCAAGGCGATCATCGGCACAGCAGTGGCAGTGGCGTTTATGGCGGCAAGCGGATATTTGCTATTTTTAGCACAGCGTGAAATTCCTATGGGTACAGCCTATGCCGTCTGGACTAGCGTGGGTGCGGCTGGAACATTTTTGGTGGGTGTTTTCTTGTTTGGTGATACTGCAAGTCTTGGTAAATACATCGGTGTTGCATTAATAATACTTGGTGTAATAACGCTAAAAGTTTCTCACTAATTTGTACCTAAAACTAGGCACAAATTTAGCTTTTGTGGTTTGCGTGCCACATCTTTATATAAATATGTAAAATATCCACAGCTGCTGGCGTTATGCCTGAAATTTCACTTGCTGCAAAAAGTGTTGGCGGAGCAAATTTCTCAAGCTTTTCGACCACTTCATTACTAAGCCCGCTTATGCCACGAAATGTAAAACCAGCTGGTATTTTCACGCTCATCATATCTTTCATTCGCTCGATCTGAGACTTTTGCTCGCCGATATAGTGCTGATATTTGCACTCAACTAAAATTTGTTCCAAGCTTACTTTATCCATATCGATAAACAATTCATCTAATTTTTGTAGCTTTTCAAGTGTAAAGCTTTTTCTGGCTACTATCTTTTGTAAGGTTGCTTTTTCGCTGATAATATCCTCATCAAGGCTTGATAAAAAGGCTAAATTTTCCTTTGATGGTGTTATCTCTTTTGTGTTTAAAAGTTCAAGCCCAGCTTTTAAATTTTGTTTGATTTGTAAAATTTCATTAAATGTTTCACTATCAAGCAGCCCAAGCTCATGCCCGTATTCGCCAAGTCTTAGCACTGCATTGTCTTCGCGAAGTAGCAAGCGATACTCTGCGCGGCTTGTAAACATACGATATGGCTCTTTTGTGCCTTTTGTAACAAGATCATCGATTAAAACACCGATATAAGCTTCATCTCTGCGAAGTATGAGTGCTTCTTTACCTTGAGTACTAAGTGCTGCGTTTATACCAGCCATAAGTCCTTGTGCTCCAGCCTCTTCATAGCCAGTCGTGCCATTTATCTGACCAGCTAGATAAAGCCCTGAAATTTGCTTTGTCTCAAGAGTATGCTTAAGTTCCGTTGGCTCTACATAATCATACTCTATCGCGTAGCCATGGCGCACTATGCGAGCATTTTCAAAGCCGCGCACCGAGCGTATCATCTGAATTTGAACATCATAAGGAAGACTTGTTGAAAAGCCATTTATGTAGTATTCAGTCGCTTCAAGTGTTTGTGGCTCTACAAAAAGATGGTGGCGATCACGGTCGCCAAAGCGATTTATCTTATCTTCTATGCTAGGACAATACCTTGGCCCCACGCCCTCTATTTGCCCCGTAAATAGCGGAGCTTTGTCAAAATTTGAGCGTATGGTTTCGTGTGTAAATTCATTTGTATAAGCGATATAGCAAGGAAGTTGCGTTGGGTTAAAAGTTTTAGTACGGAAACTAAAAGGCACTGCATCCTTATCGCCATCTTGAATTTCAAGCACGCTAAAATCTATACTTTTAGCGTCTATGCGCGGGCAAGTCCCAGTTTTTAATCGCCCCATCTTCAGCCCTAAATTTGCAAGCGAGGTGCTTAAATTTTTAGAACTTAGCTCACCAACGCGCCCAGCTTCTATTTTGTTAAAACCAACATGGATAAGGCCGTTTAGAAATGTTCCTGTTGTTATGATGAGCTTTTTGCATTCATATTCATTGCCAAGATTTGTCTTTACGCCTGAAATTTCGCCATTTTTAGTTAAAATTTCAGTTGCCATCTCTTGAGTTATCTCTAAATTTGGTGTATTTAAAAGCACATTGCGCATATAAATTCTATATCTATCCATATCAATTTGCGCACGGCTACCACGCACAGCAGGCCCTTTGCTCTCATTTAGTACGCGAAACTGTATCCCAACTGCATCAGTTGTAAGCCCCATTTGCCCTCCAAGCGCATCTATCTCTTTAACAAGATGACCTTTGGCAAGACCTCCGATGGCTGGGTTGCAGCTAGCAGCGCCGATTTGTTCGGCTAGTATTGTTATAAGCATCGTTTTTAGTCCCATTCTAGCACTTGCTAGGCAGGCTTCTATACCTGCATGACCACCGCCAACGACGATAATATCGTAGTTATTTGACATTTTTATACCTTAAATTTTTGTGATTTTAGCAAAATGGCTATAAATATTTGCTTGAACTTGTAAAAAAACCGAAAATTTCTATACTTACAATTTATATCTAATTTAAATAAAATAAAAAATCAGCCTTAAAATTTTTCAAATTTAACAGTAGTTTTTAAAAATGTTACTTTTTTACTCACTTTCAAATAAAATTTGTTACTAAAAGTATCAAATACAAAAAATAGCCAGAAAAAAATTTTATAATAACCCTTGAAACCAAAAACATCAAAGGAGATAAAATGAAAATTTTAGGTGCTACTTTATTAAGCTGTGTTGTTGCTTTGACAAGTCTTGCAGCAGACAAAGTTCATACTATAAAATTTGCGCATGTTGTTGCGGCTTCTACGCCAAAGGGCAAAGCGGCTGACTTTTTTGCAAAGCGCGTTGAGAAGCTAAGTGATGGCAAGATCAAGGTGCAGGTTTTCCCATCTGCTCAGCTAGTTGATGATGATCGTGTATTTGGTGCGTTAAAGTTAGGCAATGTCCAAATGGCAGCTCCAAGCTTTTCAAAATTTACACCGATCGTTCCACAGTTTCAACTATTTGACCTACCATTTATCTTTAAAGATGAGGCACACCTTCATAAGGTTCAAGATGGCGAAGTTGGCGCAGCTTTGAAAGACTTAGTAACAAAAAAGGGCTTTGTTGCACTTGATTACTGGGATGCTGGTTTTAAACACTTTAGCTCAAGCAAAAAACCAGTTGTAGTTCCAGACGATGCAAAAGGGCAAAAATTTAGAATTCAAAGCTCAAAAGTGCTAGAGGAGCAAATGAAAGCAGTTGGTGGAAATCCGCAAGTATTGCCATTCTCAGAGGTTTATAGCGCACTTCAACAAGGCGTAGTTGATGCGACTGAAAACCCACTATCAAACTTCTATAACACAAAATTTCATGAGGTTCAAACATCTTTAACGCTTTCAAACCACGGATATTTGGGCTATTTGGTTGTTGTTAGTGAAAAATTTTGGAAGGGCTTGCCAGATGAGCTTAAAAAGCATGTAACTCAGGCACTTACAGAGGCTACTGTTTTTGAGCGTGAAGAGACAGCAAAAGAGGACGCTCATGTCATCGCTCAGCTAGAAAAATACATCGCTGATGGCAAAAAGTTAGAGATTATCAAGCTTGATGAAGCCCAAAAAGAGGCTTGGTCTAAGGCCATGGAGGGTGTATATCCTAAATTTTATGACGTAATCGGTAAAGATTTGATCGAAAAAACTATTAACGCCAAGTAAGAACTTACGATGAAAAGGTTTTTTGAAATTTTAGATGTCGGCATCGCCTCGGTTAATAAAACGATCGCGGTTGTAGGCATAGCGGCGGGGACTCTCCTTGCTTTTGTCAATGTCGTAATGCGTTATATTTTTAACAGCGGTTTTGCTTGGGCTGGAGAGGCGGTAAATTACCTTTTCATCTGGTCGGCATTTTTTGCTGCAGCATATGGATTTAAGCGTGGAATTCACATAAGTGTTACTATTTTGATCGAGAAATTTCCAGCTCCGATCGCAAAGGCTTATGTTATTTTCTCACACATTTTAACTACGGCATTTTTGCTATTTATAGTAGTTTATGGCGTTCAGTATCTTATGGTTATGCACGAGCTTGACTTTATGAGTGTGGATCTTGGCATACCTCAGTGGATACCGATGCTGGTGCTTCCAGTGGCATTTTTGGGTGCTAGCTATAGAGCTGGAGAGAAAATTTTTGAAGTAGCAAAAACTCCAGCGGAGAAAGTCATCATCAATGCAGAAGCTGAGACGATACACGACTCAGTTGATAAAAAATAAGGAGCTAAAATGACGATAGCATTTTTATTTATATCGCTGTTTGGGCTCATGCTTATCGGCGTGCCAGTGGCCATTTCTCTTGGTGCAAGCACTGTTCTTACGATGTTTCTTTTTACGGATTTGGAGCTTGCGGCGATCCCACAGCTGATATTTGACGGCATAAACAAATTCTCGCTTATGGCGATACCGATGTTTATCTTAGCTGGAAATTTACTAAGTAAGGGTGGCTCAGCTCGTCGCATCATCGACTTTGCTAAGTCTATGGTGGGGCATTTGCCGGGTGGACTTCCGATGTCGGCGATCTTTGCTTGTATAATTTTTGCTGCGGTTTCAGGTAGCTCGCCAGCAACTGTTGTAGCGATCGGATCGATAATGTTTGTAGCGATCAAAGAGGCAGGCTATCCTGCGACTTACGCTGTGGGTGGCATCACGACTGCTGGATCTTTGGGAATTCTCATTCCACCATCGGTTGTTATGATCGTGTATGGAGTTACAGCTGAGGTTAGTATTGGTAAGTTATTTATGGCTGGTGTTGTGCCCGGAATTTTACTTGGCGGTATGATGCTAGCACAAACTTATATCGGTGCAAAAAGGCTTGGCTTTAAAGCTACCGAGCCAGAGCCCGTGAGTGAGCGTATCAAGAAATTTGGCAAGGCATTTTGGGCGCTACTTATCATAGTTGTGGTTATCGGCGGAATTTACGGCGGAATTTTTACCCCAACAGAAGCAGCAGCTGCAAGTGCTGTATATGCGCTTGTGATTTCACTTTTTGTCTATAAAGATATAAAATTTAAAGATCTATGGAATATCTGCCTTGAATCAGCCATGACAACTGCGATGATATTTTTCATCATCACAAATGCCGTTGTTTTTGCATATTTGCTAACGAGCGAGCAGATCCCACAAGCCATAGCAGACGCGATGCTAAGTGCAAATATCGGCAAGATCACATTCTTGGTGCTTGTAAATATCTTGCTTTTCATCATGGGTCAGTTTATGGAGCCATCATCGGTTGTGATGATTATGGTGCCGCTACTTTTACCTATAGCTACGATGCTAGGAATTGATCCGATTCACTTTGGTATCATTCTTATTGTAAATATGGAGATTGGCATGATCACGCCACCTGTGGGGCTAAATTTATTTGTCGCAAGTGGCCTAACTGGCATGAAGCTAAAAGATGTCATCATCTCATGCCTACCATGGACTCTAACGCTATTTATCGGACTTTTACTAATAACTTATATCCCAGAAATTTCACTCTGGCTTCCAAACCTAATGTATGGTTAAAACTTAATAAAGGGGCATTTTGCCCCTTTATTTTTATATAAATTTCAATACTTTTTAGCTACCATAAAACCCAAATCTCCTACAAAAAGGAAAGCCTAGATGCTAACTCCACAAGAAAATGCTAAAGCACTTGTTTTAAATATGACAAAAAAGGCGCAAGCCCCACTAAAAGCTGTTATCATAATGTCTATAATGGCTGGGGGAGCTATTGCTATGGGTGATATATTTTGGGCACACTCAACCGTTGGTATGGCACAAACTCTAAGCATTGGGATGTCAAATTTTATCGGAGGACTTGCGTTTTCTTGCGGTTTGATGATGGTTGTATTTTATGGCGGACATCTTTTTACTGGCTCTGTTATATCTGGTGTTGGTGCTTATGACTCTAAGATAGGCTGGATAGCCGTGTTTAGATATTTGTCTATTATTTGGGTGTTTAACTTTGTTGGTAGCGTTATGGTGGCTTATATGTATTATTACTCTGGGTTGCCACAAAAATTTAACGCAACGATACTAAAAACTTTTGTAACTATTGGCACAGATAAAGTTACGCTATCGTTTGTAGAACTCTTTTTGCGTGGGATATTTTGCAATATCTTTGTGTGTATGGCAGTTTGGTCAGCAAATATGCAAAAGGATATAGCGGGTAAATTTTTTACTATTTTATGGATGGTAGCCGCATTTGTAGCATGCTCTATGGAGCACTGCGTGGCAAATATGTTTATCATCACCGAGGCATTGCTTGCAAAGGCTGATTTGTTAGTCAAGGTTGGAAGTATTGAAGCATTGAGCGAGCTTTTAAAAATAAATGCAAATTTGCTTTATGAGCTAAATATTACAAATTTTTTGGTTAAAAACTTAGTTCCAGTAACGCTTGGTAATATTATCGGTGGCTTTTTATTTGTGGGACTTGTTGGATTTATCTCTGCAAAGAGTGAGGAAGAAAACGATAGTTAGCGCACTTTATCTTGCCAGCAAAAGCTGGCAAATTTAAGTTTTTAAAAGCCGTGTAAGCGTTTTATCTCAAGATCGATTGGTTTTTTAATCCCATCTTTTGTTACGCTCACAAAAGTTGCGATAGCGCTTGTAACATGTAGGCATTCGCGAAAGCCTTCAGCATTTAGCCTTAAAGCCGTTACTTCTATCTGTATTTTTATCGAAGTTGTACCTACAGATAGTATCTTTGCATAGCAACTTATTACATCCCCTATAAAAACTGGCTGTTTAAATATAATTTGCTCCATTGAGATCGTTACTACTCGCTCAGGCGCTAACTCTCTTGCCGCGTTTGCGCCAGCAAGATCAATCTGGCTCATTATCCATCCGCCAAAGATGTTGCCAGCACTATTTGTATCTTTTGGAAGTGCCACAACTTTTATGCGCGGTTCACCAAAGCCACTTAGATCTTTCATTTTTTTCCTTTAAAATTTAAATTTTTTGTATTAAATACTATTGCCGAGATAAGGCACATCGTATAGCCTAAGAACTCTATACCTTCTTGAACTATGTTTTTTACAACTGAAATTTCGCTACTTGGTAAAATAACCGCCCAAAATGACCCTGTCCCAAAAACTCGTCCAAAAACCAAAACCAAACAAAGCCCAAAAAGCATTAGTAAAAATGCCTTTGTTTGCATATACTCATCAAGTTCGCGCGCTAGTCGTTTTGGCTCTTTAAAAGCAAGTGCTATCGCCATAATGCTAGCCAAAACAGCCGCCCAAACCCAGCTGCCATGTGAAATTTTATCAAAGACAAAGTCAAACTCTCTTATAAGTATTGCTGTAAAAAAGCCAAAAACTAGGATATTTATCCGTAAAAATTCTTTGGTGTTTTTTATACTACAGGCATATAAAATGCAAACTATAAAAACCATAAGCTCTTGCATTATCTCAGTTACTGACTCTTCTGTTATGTAAGTAAGTCCAAAAATTTTCATATCTACATACATGCAAAGTATGCCAATAAGACTTATTAGTGAAAAAGTAATGAAAATTACAAAAAGCCTCAAAAATACCATTAAACCTCCTTTTTATAGATATATTTTACTATAAATTTGCTTTGAAAATATAAATTTATGATAAAATATAGACTTTTAAAAAGGAAATTTTATGAATAATTTTAAAAGACTTAATGAGCTTGTAACTAAAAAAAAGACAAAGATAAATGAAATTTATAAAAACTTAAACTCTGACATTATAAAAGAAGCATTAAAAATTTGTGCTTTAAATGGTAGTAATTCAGAGCGTATAGCTTTGGCTGGTCGTATCGTTGATTTAAAGGTTGATCCGCTTGAAAATGAGCTAAAAAAGCTTGGGCGAAATGAAGCTGAAATTTTAAACACTAAAAGAGCGATGTATGAGTTTGTGCGTAAATTTTATGAGCAAAGCCATGCAGAGCTTATAAAGATGGCAAAAGATGAGCAAATTTTAGATAAGTTTTATATTGCTTTACTAGACGGCATGCATGAGATAGGACTTTTGTTAAATGCTTGGCAAGTGCGTTGGGAGGAGCAAATTTTAGATACTACAAATGCTGAGTTTAAACAGCGATTTAAGACGCTTGATGAGGCTTTGGAGTTTATCGATAAAAACGAGCTTTTTCAGCTTGATGAAGATGGTAAGCGAGCCGATAGAACTTATGGGGCTGTTATAAAAACTGAAAATAAATTTGAGTTTGCTGCGTATGCTGTGGCTTTTAAAAGTGATGTTGCCAAGATAAAAGATGCTTTTGAAAAGATGATAAAAGAGCTTAGAAAATTTAGCCAAAATGATGAGCATGAAGCGTATATAAACTATTTTGCTGCTTTAAAAAATGCCTTTTGCCAGAGTGATAATAGCCGCGTTATATCAGCATGGCAGACTGCAGAAGTAGCTTGGATGAGTGTAAAATCAGAGCTTCAACCAGGTCATCCGCTGGAGTATTATGAAGATGTTTATACACATGCTGTTGCTCTTGAGTGGGACATAAGGCTGACTGGTGCTAGTGATGTTGATACAGATAAATTTAAGCAAAATATCATCTCTTCGTATGAGAAAATTTGCCAAAATATAGGTGTAAAAAACGAGCACATGAACGCGCAAGTTTGCGAAAATGTAAATCGCACTCAGCTTTATATCAGTGTGCCGATGATTTATTATGGTGCGGAGTTAAATGGACTTTTTAGCGCACAGGTTGTGCCAAATGACGAGAGCGTTAGCGCAAGATGTGGTAAGAAAATTTTTGCCTTTATAGAGCATGTTTATGCCAGCGCAAAGGCAAAGCCTTTTATGCGCTTATCGGGCGAGATATTTAGCCAAGAATTTTTGGATTTTGGCAGAGAAATTTTATTTTTAAAGCCAAAAACTTGGAAAAAAGTCTATGAAATTTCTACTATCGGTCATGAGTTTGGGCATATCCTTTTTATCGATAAAGATACTGAAACTACGATGAATAAAGGCGGTTTGTTTAAGTTTATAGAAGAGTATAAGGCTACAACTGGCGGGCTTGTAAATTTCTTTTTGCATGAAGCAAGCGAGTATAAGATGGCGGTTTTTCACGAGCTTATCGCGCGGGCAGTTGGTCTTATCGCTTGGATGAAAGTTGATGAAGTTAGGGCTTATTATTGCGAAGGTTTGATACATTTAAGTTTGCTTTTTGAGTGCAATGTTTTAGAGTTTGATGATGGTGCTTTAAGTGTCGATTTTACTCAGACTGGATATCAAAAATTTAAAGAAATTTGCCTTAAAAACTATGAAAGTTTAGCTAGGCATTACAGCGATAAAAAAGAAGCTGGCGAGTTTTTGTCTAAATTTTGTGAGTCAAATGGTACAACTTATTTGCCACAAAACGCTAAGGCTAAAGCCTTTGTGAGGCACTACTACGCGCGCTATGAAGATATTGGTAATGAAGTTGATGAGAGTGGGGAGTGGGCTAAGTGGCAACAAAGGGCGAGTGAGCTATAATGAGTAAAAATTTGGTTTAGGTTTTTAATGACAAAGGTTAATCCGTATTTTAAAACTATAGCATCTGTCATAGTTATCTCTCTTTTTGCACTTTATGCTTATTATATCCACATAGACAAAGAAGATATAGTCATACGCCTATCTGCTGTTTTTAACTTCTGTGTGGCTGGCGTTATCTTAGTGCAAATTTTGCGTAATGGCTTTGTGAAAAGTTACTGGCTAGCGATATTTTGGATGATATTTACATGGGCGATAGCTGATGTTTTGTATGCCGTGCTTAACTGGGAAGACTCGCGAGATGACTTTTGGATGCAAACAGCGTATGCCGTGCCTATATTTTGCCTATTTTGGGCATTTGTAAGGATGTATATCTCTTATGTAAAATTTATCAATCCAGCCCAAGCTAGCATAGATACAGGAACGGTTTTTATAACAGCTGTTGCTTTTATACTTTCAGTTTTTTTAAATGATGGGTTTATTACAGATGTTTCAAATACAAGATTTTTATATAATTTATT
This sequence comes from Campylobacter australis, assembly GCF_050586305.1. NCBI lineage: Bacteria > Pseudomonadati > Campylobacterota > Epsilonproteobacteria > Campylobacterales > Campylobacteraceae > Campylobacter > Campylobacter australis. The sequence continues at coordinate 117,094 of NZ_JAXUAA010000005.1, forward strand.
TTATCTTTTTAACGATGTTTTTATCTTTGTTCTTGTATTTTTTATACTATTTTCTATAAAAAATTCAAACGAATGTAAATCCTTTTATATACTGCTTATTGCTGTGCTTTTTTATGCTATTTATGATATTTTCTACTCGTTTGGCGATATTTTAGGATATGACTTTGACAACGACTATGGCGATCTTGGTTTTGGTGTAGTTTTTATGATGATGATGTTAGCGTCGTTTTATTTAAAACCAAATGAGCATAAACTTGTTATAGTTAAAGATAGTGCGGGTATTTCGATACTAAAAAAGTCTAGTATTTTGATATTTGTTATTATCGTAAAGCTATTTTTTGGTGCAGATATAGACTATATATATGCCGCAGCGATGCTTTGTGTGACATTATTTTACGCTACGATAACATTTCATGTTGCAAATATAGCTCAAACTAAAGAGCTCATTGAGGAGTATAGAAAAAATAAAGATAATATAAAAGAGCTTATAAAAAAGCGTAAAGAAGATTTAGTGCAAAAATACAATACACTTAGCGATACTAGTAAATATGACTATCTAACACAAGCTTATAATCGTCCATTTTTTCTAAAGCAGTTAAATGAGATGATAAAGACAATGGATATGGGTGAGGAGGTTAGTGTTTATAACATCGACCTTAATCGCTTTAAATTTATTAACGATACATACGGACATTACGCTGGCGATGAGGTTTTAATAAGACTTGTAAATAATATAAAAGAAATTTTGCCTAAAAATGGTATCGTAGGGAGATTTAGTGGCGATTTTATAGTTATTGCAACAAAGATAAAAGCCAAAGAAAATGACTATATCCAGTTTTGTAATGAAATTTTAAAACAGATTCGCACGCCGATTATGGTTGATGGGCAAAGAATTTACTTAAATGCAAGCATAGGTATCAGCAACACTCAAACAAGCCATATAAAAACCGACGATCTTTTGGCACACTCTCAAGAGGCATTAAGCTATGCAAAAGAGAGTATAAGTCTTAGTTATGTGGTTTATGACGAGAAGATAGGGTTTAAAAATTTGCAAAAACAGCATTTAGAAATTTTGCTTGAAAATGCAAATTTTAAAAATGAGTTTAAGCTGTACTACCAGCCACAATACGAGATAATCTGTCGTCAGCTAAAGGGTGCTGAGGTGCTTTTGCGATGGATCTCTCCGATTAAAGGTTTTATCTCTCCTGGGGTTTTTATCCCAATAGCAGAAGAGAGTCAGATGATATCAAAGATAGGCTACTTTGTTGCTAAAAACGCCATGAAACAAATAGCTGAGCTAAACAAAAAGTACGGACTTGATCTAAAAATAAGCATAAATGTATCTCCGCGCCAGCTTGAAGATATGAATTTTATCCCTACGATGTTTGAATATATGAGCGAGTTTGATATAAAGCCAGAACACATATGCTTTGAGATCACAGAGATAAGTCTTATGGAGTCTGATGAGATAATGAAAGAGGCGCTTTTGCAGTTTAAAGAAAGAGGCATAGATGTTGCGCTTGATGACTTTGGAATAGGCTTTTCATCACTAAGCTATATCAGCAAATACGCCATAGATAAGATAAAGATAGCAAAAGAGCTAGTTGATAATATCGTCTTAAATGAAGCTGAGCGCGAGGTTGTAAGAGCCATTATAGTTATGGCAAAGAATTTAGGTATAAAAACGATAGCAGAGGGTGTTGAAACCGAGGCTCAGGTGCAAGTTTTACGCCAGCTTGGATGTGAAGAAATTCAGGGGTATTTTTGGGGTAAGCCGCTTAGCGAAGATGATTTTATAACGCTTATACGCGGCTATTCTAGACTTTTATAGTTCAGCTTTTATCTCATCGTTTGACTTAACAACCATACCAGAACCGTGTATAACGCTAGGTACACAGCTTGTGCATATATCTACCTCTTCGCCATTTTTGTGCGCACGGATAAAAACGGCATTTGCATCATCTGTACTTTTTAGCCCGCAAACATTGCAAACTACGATATTATTTTCTCTCATCTTTACTCCTTTTTAAAAATTTTTGTTATTATAGTGATATTTTTATTTTTTTAAGATGATTTACATCAACACTTAAAATTTCAGCCATTTTTGCTATAATTTCAGCCAAAAAGAAAAAGGCGATATGATGAACGAAAAAGACATAGTTTTAGCGATGTTAAATTTACAGCAAAGTTTAAATGATGAAACTAATGGAAATGGCTGGGAAAATGGCTATACAAAACAAGGCAAGCTTATCAACTGGCGCCGTTGCATATATATGGAGTGTGCTGAGCTTATAGATAGCTTTGCTTGGAAACATTGGAAGAGTATATCTGCGCCAACAGATGAGCAAAATTTGCGTGTTGAAGTCGTTGATATATGGCACTTTGTAATGAGTTTAGCCCTGCAAATTTATAAAGCAAAGGGGCTTGGCGATACAAATAAACTAGCTGATGAAATTTGTGCTGCAAGTGGATTTTCAAGCTTTTGTAAAGAGCCTATGAAAGTGGCTGATGAGAGCATTTATGAGATTATGAATGATATTGAGATGCTTATACATAAGTGTAGTGGCTTTGAAAATGATATATTTGACATACTTAAAATTTACTTCACTATGTCCCTAAAATGCGGAGTTAATCTCTACTCGCTTTATGAGTGTTACATAGCTAAAAATGTCCTAAACCGCTTTCGTCAGCACAATGGCTATAAAGAGGGTAGCTATAAAAAGCTGTGGAATGGCAAAGAGGATAATGTTGTTATGAGTGAAATTTTATCTCGTGGACTTGGTAGCGTGGATGAAATTTATGCGGCACTTGAGCGTGAATACAAAGCTATAAAATAATGCAAATTTACAACCTTTTCTTACTGTCTTTGCGTGATTTTTGGACGAAAAAATTTATCATGCTTAGTATTTTGCCGCTTATTTGTAGTGTTATAGTACTTGGAGTTGGGTTTTTTTGGGCTAGTTCTGAGCTTAAAGATGTGCTTTCTCAAGCGCTTAATAGTGGAGACTTTTGGTTTTTTGACCTTAGTGCATATCCTATGATTATGAGCGTTATTAGCCACGGGGCTGTTAGCTGGGTCTTAAGTGCTACGCTTTATGCGATTGGTACTTACTTTATGCTTATGCTTAGCATTGTAGTTGCCCTTGGTATAGCTGGATTTTTAACGCCAGTTGTTGCAAATGAGATAAATGTCCGCCATTACAGAGCAAAATTTATACCAATTAGCACGGCTAAAAGTTTGAGACTTATGGGGGTTGTGGGTCTTAAATTCCTTGGTCTTTTGCTTATTTGTCTGCCTTTTATGTTTGTACCAGTTATAAATTTTATAGCTATAAATGTCCCATTTTTTTATATTTACGCAAAGCTTTTGCTTATAGATGTCGGCTCAAATACCATAAGCGAGGCGAAATTTAAACTACTTTGGCTGGATAATGGCGGATTTAAATTTATGTTTTTTGCCTTTTGTTTTTACATTATCTCGCTTGTGCCACTGCTTGGACTACTTTTTCAGCTATTTTTTATCACATTTTTATCACATTTATTTTTTCAAGTAGAGGCTGCAACTCGTTTTTAAGCTATTTTATAACCAACCTTTGATAAAATTATAGTAATTTTATATTTTTATATTTTTTTAAAAAAGGCGGCATTATGATAAACAGAAGTCGGTTACAAAAAGAGTTTGAGGCTATCTCAAAATTTGGTGCTTTGCCAAATGGTGGACTTACGCGCCTTGCTTTTAGCAGCGAGGATATTGCTGCTAGAAACTATCTACTAAATTTAATCAAAGAGGCTGGTCTTAGTGTTAGAGTCGATGATGTTGGCAACATTTTTGCTAGATATGATGAAGGCGTTGCTGATAAAAATTTACCGCCAGTAAGCGTTGGTTCGCATATTGATAGTGTCCCTCAGGGCGGCTTTTATGATGGCACTCTTGGTGTAATGGCTGGACTTGAAGCAATAAGATCGATAAAGGAAAACACAAAAAAGCTTACAAGAGCACTTGAGCTTATCGTCTTTGTTTGCGAAGAATCAAGCCGTTTTAAGATGGCAACTATGGGTTCAAAAATAGTTGCTGGCAAACTTAGTAAAAACCACATAAAAGAGCTAAAAGATGATGATGAAGTAAGTGCTTTTGAGGCGATGCAAAACGCTGGTTTTACGCCTGAAAATTTAGAAAATTCTTTACTTAAAAACGGAACTTACAAGACATATTTGGAACTACATATAGAGCAAGGACCTGTTTTAGAACGCTTAGGTATACCAGTTGGGCTAGTAAGCGGCATAGCAGCACCCATACGCTATGAGTTAAAAATTTTAGGCAGAGCCGATCATAGCGGCGCAACACCTATGAATATGCGATGTGATGCCCTTGTTTGTGCTAGCGAGATCATTCTTGCGGTTAATGAAAATGCAAAAACATATAAGACTGCTGTTGCGACAGTAGGTTACGCAAAAGCCGTACCAGGTGTGTTAAATGTTATACCCGGAGAGTGTATTTTAGGGCTTGATATAAGAGATGTTGATGTTTTGGATTTAGCCGAGCTAGACGCTAAAATTTGCAAACAGATAGATGAAATTTGTATCAAACATGGCTGTAAATTTGAACTTAAAGAGCTTACTCGTGACACGCCTACTAGGCTTGATGATGGCGTTATAAATTTGATGCAAGATATAGCCAAAAAGCTTGAGATTAAAACGCATATTTTGCCAAGCGGCGCAGGGCATGACGCAATGCATTTAAAGGGGATTGCAGATAGTGTTGGCATGATATTTGTGCCATGCGAAAATGGTATAAGCCATAACACAAATGAAAATATAAATTTTAGCGATGCATTTTTTTGCGACAGAGCTTTTGGCGCAAAGTATGGTAGAGCTTGCAAAGGAGTAAAAATGGATAAGATAGCAACTGAAGTTTTGGCACTAAAAGATGAGCTCATAGCTCAGCGTCGCTTTTTTCATGCGCATCCTGAAACTGGTTGGTATACATTTTTTACGACTGCAGTTATAGCTGATAAGCTAGAAAAACTGGGATATACGCTAAAAATGGGTAAAGATGTTGTTGTTGTGGATAAAAGAGCCGGACTTGGTTCAGCTGAAGCTTGCCAAAAAGCGTTAGAGCGAGCAAGAAATTTGCTAAATGCCCAACAGGCAAAGTACCTTGATGTTATGCAGGACGGACTAACTGGTTTGGTTGCTGATATAGATACTGGTAGAGATGGCAAATTTACGGCTTTTCGCTTTGATATAGATGGTGTTGATGTAACCGAGAGTAAAGAAGATGATCATAGACCATTTAAAGAGGGCTTTAGGGCTGATATTGACGGTATAACTCATGCTTGTGGGCACGATGGGCATATAAGCATAGGGTTAGGGCTTGCAAAGCTGATAGCAAAAAATTTAAGTCAGTTTAATGGTAAATTTCGCTTTATCTTTCAAACAGCAGAAGAGGGCACAAGGGGTGCTGTGGGCATGGAAGCGGCTGGTGTGCTTGATGGTGTGCAGCACCTGCTTGGCGGACATATTGGCTTTCAGGCGACAAATTTTGGTGGGATAATATGTGGCACAAATAAACTTTTAGCGACCTCAAAATTTGATGTCATCTTAAGGGGCAAGTCTGCTCACGCAGCTGGTGCTCCACAAGAGGGAGCAAACGCTCTTCTAGCGGCTGCTCAAATAGCACTTAATATGCACGCCATAACCCGCCATAGTGATGGAGTTACGCGTATAAATGTCGGTGTTTTAAGGGCTGGTGAGGGTCGAAATGTCATAGCGCCAAACGGCTATCTGGCTTGTGAAACTAGAGGTGAGACAACTGAGCTTAATGACTTTATGCGAGAAAAATGCGAGCAGATAGTAAAGGGTGTAAGTTTATCTTATGGGGTAGAGTACGAGATAGTTTCGACCGGCGGAACAAGTGGTGGGGATAGTGATGAATTTACAACTTCTCTTTATGAAAAATGCGCACTTGCATCGCCATTTATCCAAGATGATAAGATTAGGCGTGAGCTAAATTTTGGCGCATGTGAGGACTTTGCTCACTTTATGCAAAAAGTCCAGCAAAATGGTGGCAAAAGTGGTTATTTGATGATAGGCACTAAGCTTTGTGCAGGACATCATAATGCAAAATTTGATTTTGATGAAGATTGTTTAGTGAGTGGCGTAGATATATTTTTACGCTGTGCCTTTGAGCTAAACGGCATAAGATAAGGAGAAAAAATGAAAAAAGCACTACTTTTAAGCGCGTCAAGCTATAAAGATACAGGCTACTTAAATCACTGTAAAGGCTGGATAAAAGACTTTTGTGGCGAGCGCTGGGATGATGAAATTTTGTTTATCCCATTTGCTGGGGTTAGGCGAACGAACGAAGAGTATGAAACAAAGGTTCGTGAGTGCTTAAATAACGATAAAATCGTATCTATACACCGATATGAAGATAAAAAAGCAGCAGTTAAAAATGCTAAAACTATCGCAGTTGGTGGTGGAAATACTTTCATGCTCTTGTATCTTCTTTATAAATTTGACTTAGTTGATGCGGTGCGTGAGGCTGTTGAAGATGGTACGCTTTACTTTGGTTGGTCGGCTGGAGCGAATGTTGCTGGAAGCACGATGATGACAACAAATGATATGCCTATCGTTATGCCACGCTCGTTTGATAGTTTTAAAATTTTCCCACATCAAATAAACCCACATTTTATCAGCGGTAAAATTTTGGGGCATAATGGCGAGAGTAGAGAGGAGCGACTTGAAGAGTTTTTAATAGCTAATCAAAAGTCGCAAATTTATGCACTTCCTGAAGGGTCTGCGATAGTTATAAACGGCGATGAGGCGCAGATATTTGGTCATGCGGATGCGTTAAAATTTGAGTATGAAAAAGAGCCACAGACTATACAGCTTGGCTTGAAATTTAAAATTTAAAAAAGGGGAAGTTATGGAGAGTTTTAGACTGATTTTAGCGATACTTGGTATCGTAGCCGTGGTATTTTTGCTTATTAAAAAATTTGAAACACGCACTGTGCTTATAGGCGTTGGCTTGTTGCTTTGTTTAGCCGCGTTTGATCCGATGGCTGGCTTTAAAGCCTTTACTGATAATATGGTAAAGGCTGGACTAATAAAGGCTATTTGTGCTAGTATGGGCTTTGCTTTTGTGATGAAATATACAAAATGTGACCAGCACCTTGTACGCCTTTTGACTAGTCCACTTAAAAATGTTGGCTTTGTGCTTATCCCACTAACTGTTGCGCTGACATATTTTATAAATATAGCCATTCCTTCAGCGGCAGGTTGTTCAGCAGCTGTTGGCGCTACTCTTATACCTTTGCTAATGGCAGCTGGCGTGCGCCCTGAGATGGCAGCAGCTTCAGTTTTTGCTGGCACTTTTGGAGGAGTTTTAAGTCCTGGCTCGGCACACAATGTCTTTGTCGCTGATATGGTTAAAAAGAGTGTGCCTGACTACACTGTGCAAGAGGTTATAAAGGTGCAGTTCCCAAGTGCGATAATATCTTTAATCGTCGTTCTTATAGTCATGAGCGTCATAGCCATAATCTTAAAAGACTATCAAAAAGGTACAAATTTTAGCAACACAAATGATAAAACTAGTACAACAACTATCGAAAAGACAAATTTTTTATATGCGATGATGCCACTTGTTCCACTGGTTATCTTGGTTATAGGTGGTACAAGCCTTAAAAACTATCCATTTTTAGCATGGACAAAGATGGGTGTTGCGGAGGCGATGCTGCTTGGAGCTATTGTTTCTATCGCTGTAACTTGGACAAACCCACAAAAAATCACAAAAGAATTTTTTAGCGGTATGGGGAGCGCGTATGCTGAGGTTATGGGTATCATTATAGCAGCTGGAGTATTTGTCGCTGGTTTAACTGCATGCGGTGCGATAGATGTTGTCATAACATGGTTAAAAAACTCAAATGAATTTGTAAAATTTGGTGGAACTTTTATACCATTTATCATGGGTGTTGTGACTGGTTCAGGCGATGCAGCAGCCATGGCGTTTAATCAGGCTATTACTGTTCATGCAACAGACCTTGGCTTTGATCAAGCTACTCTTGGTATGGCAGCAGCCATAGCTGGCGCTCTTGGTCGTTCAGCTTCTCCAATCGCTGGTGCTTGCATAGTTTGTGCCGGTATTGCTATGGTTAGCCCTGTTGCTATTGCTAAAAGAACGGCTTTGGGAATGTTTTTATCTGTTGTGATTATAGCATTTTTTGTGCTTTAAGGAGGTAGAGTATGGAAATTTTGGAGCGTTTTTTAAACTATACAAAAATAAATACAACTACAAATAGAGAAAACGGTGCAAATGGCATAATGCCATCAAACCCAACCGAGCTAACTCTAGCAAAGGCTATAAAAGCAGAGTTTGAAGCTATGGGAGTAAAAGACATCTTGCTTAGCGATAAGGCTATACTTATCGCAAAACTCCCTTCAAATTTAGACCACAAAGGACCAAGTGTAGCCTTTTTCGCTCATCTTGATACAAGTGCTGAGCAGACAAATGATACAAAAGCACAGGTGGTAAAATATAGTGGAGGCGACATCTGCTTAAATAAAGAGCTTGAAATTTATCTAAAACAAAGTGAGTTTAGTGAGCTTGCAAACTATGTTGGCGATGAGATTATTGTGACTGATGGAACTAGTTTGCTTGGGGCTGATGATAAAGCAGCCATAGCAGCGATAGTTAATGCATTTGAGTATTTTTGCACTCATCCAGAGGTAAAGCACGGCGAGATAGTGGCTTGTTTTGTTCCTGATGAGGAGCAGGGGTTACGCGGTGCAAAAGCACTTGATACAGCTCTTGTTGGTGCTGATTTTGGATATTGTTTGGATTGTTGTGAGATAGGAGAGTTTATATATGAAAACTGGAATGCAGGAGACTGTGTTCTTACTTTTAAAGGTCAGTCCGCTCATCCTATGAATGCTAAAGGAAAGCTTGTAAATTCACTACTTTTAGCACATAAATTTATCTCACTTTTGCCAAATGGTGAAGCTCCAGAATACACTGAAAACAAAGAGGGATATTACTGGGTTAAGGAGCTAAGTGGAAACAGTGCAAAAACGGTTTTAAAGCTTGATATTAGGGAATTTGATGAGGCAAAATACCACGAGCGAAAAGCTTTTTTGCAAAATTTAGCTGATGGGTTGAACAAAATTTGGGATAATCGCATTGATATAAAAATATCTGATCGCTATGAAAATGTCTATAACTACCTAAAAGATGAGAATGCACCAGCCATACGCTACGCAAAACAGGCTTATGAAAATTTAGGTATCACACCAAAGATAAAACCAATGCGTGGTGGCTATGATGGGGCTGTTATCTCAGCAAAGGGTATCCCATGCCCAAATATCTTTACAGGCGCGCATAATTTTCACTCGATATATGAGTATTTGCCGCTTAATTCACTAAAGGCTGCAAGTGATGTTATAAAGCAGATAGTAACATTAGTAGCAAAGGGCTAAAACAGCCACTATAAAGGTAGGTTTACCATAGTTTTATGAAAATTTGGTTATAGTATTATTTTTACAAAATATAAAATTTAAGGATAAGAAATGAAACACATCTTAATCATCGGTGCTGGTGGCGTAAGTCAAGTCGCGACCGTAAAATGTGCGATGAATACGAGCGTTTTTAGTAAGATTACTCTGGCTAGCCGTACAAAAAGCAAGTGCGATGCGATAGCAAAATTTATCAAAGAGCGTTTGGGTATAGAGATAAACACGGCTCAAATAGATGCTGATGATACAGAAGCAGTTGTTGAACTTATAAAAAAAACAGGGGCACAGTTGCTACTAAATGTAGCTCTTCCTTATCAAGACCTAACCCTTATGGATGCGTGCGTAAAAGCAGGAATTCCCTATATAGATACGGCAAATTATGAGCACCCAGATACGGCAAAATTTGAGTATAAGCTACAATGGGCGAAAGATGAAAATTTCAAAAATGCAAACACGATGGCACTTCTTGGCTCTGGCTTTGATCCAGGCGTAACAAATGTATTTTGCGCCTATGCTCAGCAAAATTTATTTGATGAAATTCATGAGATAGATATCCTTGACTGCAATGCTGGTGATCATGGATATGCATTTGCTACAAATTTTAACCCAGAGATAAATCTTCGCGAAGTAAGTTCAAAGGGTAGATACTGGGAAGATGGTAAGTGGATAGAGACTGAGCCAATGCAAATAAGTTTTAAGTGGGACTATCCAAAAATAGGCGTAAAAGATAGCTACTTGCTATATCATGAAGAGCTTGAAAGTTTGGTTAAAAACATAAAAGGGTTGCGTAGAATTCGCTTTTTTATGACATTTGGTGAGAGCTATTTGACGCATATGAAGTGCCTTGAAAATGTTGGCATGTTGCGTATTGATGAGGTTGAGCACAATGGTGTGAAAATCGTGCCTATTCAGTTTTTAAAGACACTTCTTCCAGATCCTGCAAGTCTTGGTCCTCGCACAAAGGGCAAGACAAATATTGGCTGCGTTATACGAGGCATAAAAAATAAAAAAGAGCGACAAGTATATATCTATAATGTCTGTGATCATGAGGCTTGCTATGCTGAAACAGGTGCACAGGCTGTTAGCTACACTACAGGCGTTCCGGCGATGATAGGTTCTATGCTTGTTGCAAAGGGTGTTTGGAGTGGTGAAGGTGTGTTTAATATGGAAAATTTTGACGCTAAACCATTTATGGATGAGCTAAATCGTCAAGGTTTGCCATGGGAGATTATAGAGATGAAACCAGGCGAAAGATATGAGGTAGAAAGAAAAATTTAACTTTTGTGTAGGGGCTTTAGCCTCGCACCTTTTGGCATTTTAAATTTATAGTGGCAAGGGAGTGATATACTATGATAAATGATGAGGTGATAGATAAATTTTATAATGGGCTTGAATATATAAAATTAGGCGATTTAAACCCAGAAAAGAGCTGCTTTATTGTTGTTGATATGATAAATGCCTTTTGTAAGCAAGGGGCTTTAGCATCAACAGAGTGCGCGCAGGTTGTCCCAAATTGAGTTACAGTTTTAAGCAAGGCAAAGCAGCTTGAGTTTAAGAATTTTTTGTTTATACAAGATAGACATGATAATGAAAGTCTTGAGTTTGACGCTTTTCCGCCACACGCATTAGCTGGAAGCTATGAGGAAAATATAGTAGATGAGCTTAAGCTGCTTAAGCTTGGCGAGCGAGTTTTTTATAAAAATTCATTTTCGATCGCTTATAATGCTGATTTTAACAAATTTATAAACGATCACAAAGAGATCGATACATTTATTATAGTTGGATGTTGCACTGATATTTGCGTATTTTCAACAGTGCTACACCTAAGTTGTCTTTCAAATGAACAGGGCAAAAAACGAAAGATCATTATCCCAAAAAGCCTAGTTGCCACTTATAGTTCATATGGACATGAAGCTAGGATTTATGATTATATATTTTAAAGCAATCCGCAGACATTTTTAACGCTAAAATTTACCTAGATATGGTTTAAATTTTGCCAGATATAGCGTTTTGATAGCTTATATTCTCAAATGTCGTTATTGGCTTGTTTGAAAGCTTTGCGATAGCACTTATACTATCTTTTGCGCTCGGTTTTGGTAATATGATATGAAGGTTACCAACAAAAACAACATATACGCCAGCTGTTTGGCAAATTTGACTAACATCTTTGTAGTTAAATTTATGCGTAGGCTCATCTTTATAAAAGCTAAACTCGCTCTCATTAAGCTCAAGCGTCATCTGTTTTTGCATACCGTCATCTTTTAACTTTTTTAGTATCTTTATGCGTTTTTTGCGTAAAAATTTTGGATAAAACATTAACCACAAAAGAGCCACTACAAAGCCAACTAGAGCTAGAAATTTTATCTCTAGGAAAATTTCTAGTAAGAAAAATACTATTAAAATTTCTCCAAATATACCAAAAGTGTTAAAAAGGTTCATATTTCTTGCGGATTTTGATCCAAATATAGAAAATGTCTGGTATTCTAAGAGATCGTGTGATGTTAGAGTTAGGTTTTGTTTCATATTTTTGCTCCTATTTTCTTTAATCATATCTTAACATACAAATGCTATAATATAACCTAAATCAAGGAGAAATATGCAAGCTGCAATACTTGGACCTATAATCAACACAAAATTTGCCTTTAAAATCACGCTTTCTATGCTTTTTGCAGTTATGCTTTTTGCGATTTATTTTGACATAGCAGCACTTTTTTATATTGGAAATTTTCTATTTTGCTGTGTGTGCATCTATAATATCTACCTTGTTATCCCAAAGTCTGGCGAAAACCGCGAGAGCTGGGTGCTTATCCTTTTAGGGCTTACGACTTTTATAGCTTGTGATCTTATCTGGGCATTTTATAAAATTTTTTTAATACGGACAAATACCGAGTATGAGTTTTTGCGCGTTATGTATCTTGTGCCCACGGTTTGTTTGTTTGGGGGAAATTTTATCTTTTTGATAAACCGCTTCACAAGCGACTCCATGAGCGATAAATTTATCATTATAAATGATATGATTAGCGTTTTTTTGATGATCGCTATCTTTTTTATAGCTATCTTTGATGGCGTTGATATATCAAAAGTTTATAATAGTGTGACATACTTTAGTGGGTTTTTTAATATCATTTTTAGCTTTTTTATACTCTTTTGTGTTATGAGCATGGCGTACTCAAACCAAATCTCAAAGCTAAATACTAGTATGTTTTTGTTCTTAATTGCAAGTGCAATATATGCTTGTACGAGAATTTACTTCTCTTATAGTTTTTTCTCAGAAGTGATTCATGATAGTAAATATCTAATGATATTGTTTGATATGTCGTTTCTAGTCTTTTCCCTTGGTTCTGTAGAAATTATAAATAACAAAAACATCAGGGTAAAATCGACCATTTTTAATACATTGATAAAATTTATGTGGCCTGTATTTTTAGTGCCTATCGTTGTTAAAAACGATAAAAATATTGGACTTTTGGCTATCTTGATGTTTGTATTTGTTTGTCATTATATCGTTAGTCACTACACCAAAAACTCTATCTCGATTAAAAATTTAAAAGAGGATGAGGCAAAAAAGCAAGAGGCTCTTGAGTTTGAGCTAAGTCGCCAGACAAATGAGTTGATACTTACAAACCTAAAGTTAAAAGAGATGATAGATAAAGACTATCTTACAGGGATTGGCTCAAGGGCTTTTATCATTCAAAAACTAAAAGAGAAGTGTAAATTTTTACGACAGGGTAATTACATAGTAACTTATTATATAAACATAAAAAGATTTAAAAACATAAATGCGACTTACGGACAAGAGGTCGGAGATAAAATTTTGCATATGGTTGGTAAGCGTCTTTTAACTGCTTGTGCGGATAAAACGGACATCGTTGGTAGATTTAGTGCTGATGAGTTTATTGTGATTACAAATATGATGAACCCAGAGCATGATGCTTGTATAGAATTTGCAAATTCTCTGATTAGGCTTATAAATGCTGAGATGACTATAGGTGTCCACCACTTTGCCATAGAAAGTGTCGTAGGTATAGAGATAACTGGTGCAGACAGCAACAACAATGCAAAGGATATTATTAAAAATGCCGATAAAGCGATGTATTTTGCAAAGCAAAGCCCAAATTCAAATGCCTATGTTTATGACGAGAGTATGAATGAGCGCCAAAGGTATCGCGCAAGACTTGAAATTTTGATGCAGTCAGCTATTTTAATGCGTGACTTTGATGTGCATTATCAGCCAGTTTTTGATATAAAAAGTGGCAAAGTTATCTTTGCTGAAGCACTTGTTCGTTGGAATAACCGTGAATTTGGTTTTTTAGAGGCGGCAAAATTTATTGATATCATCAAAAGCAACGAATATTCATCTAAAATTTATAGCTTTGTTTTAAATAAAATTATAAGAGATTTTAAAGAGCTAGAGCAAAATGGTATCGAGTTTCCAGTGAGTATAAACATAACTTATAGACAAACAACCTCTCTTGAGTTTATAAACATAGCACGAAATTTGATACAAAGCAATGGCATAAACCCAAGGATGATTTCGTTTGAGTTTAATGAGGGCATTTGGGCAAATGATGGCGCAACCCTTGATGAGATGTTTAAGATCTTAAAGGAGCTGGGCGTGCGTATTTGTATCGATGACTTTGGGATAGGTCGGTCATCACTCATTTATATCAAAAAATACGAGATAAGCGCTATAAAAGTTGCGAGTGAGCTAACAGCTAACATAGTAAACAATCCACAAAGTGCGAAAATTTTAAGCTCAGTTACTGCAGTTGGTAGAAGTTTAAAACTCAAAACTATTATAAAGAGCGTGGAGAATTTAAACATTTATGAAAAGGCTAAGGAGCTAGGCTGTGATGAAGCGCAAGGCTACGCACTATCGCACCCTATGCCAATAGACAGACTTGTAAATTTTGCAAAGCAAAAGGGTGTTATCTCACTGCTTGACTGAGCAAAAGCCCAGTCTGCTATACATAAAATGAGAATTTTTGTGTGTTGTCTATGACATTTTCAAAGAGTTTATTTACTTTTTCTAGCATTTTTTGGCTAAGTTTGTGTTGCTCTAAAAGGCTATCAAACATTTTTAGTGTTTTGTCTGCTATTAGATTTGCGTGATTTAGATCTTTTGCTTGTGGAAGCTCTGATTTTAGACTGCTTGCAAGGTTTGTTATCTCGCTATTTGAGAAAATTTTATCATCTTCGATCTGCTTTAAAAACTCATCTATCTTTGGCTGAATTTTTTCAAGAGCCTCGTTTATCTCTTTTAGATCGTTTGCGTCTATGCCGTTGCCAACATACTCAAAGTTATAACCGTACTCATGTGTGAGTGTTAAGCTTTGAATACTAGAATTTGCCGTCCTTGCACTTGCATATTCTACGCTTTTATTGTTATAGAGTCCTAGATTTATCTTGTCTCCAGAGCTTGTTTTAAACGAAAAGTCAAGGCTACTTAGTTTTGTTTGCGAGTTAAAGTCTGCTCTCATTTTTTCTCCTTTGATTGTATATCGGTAAAATTTCAGTTTTGTAAAGCTAAATTTGTATAAAATTGATAAAAAGGATAAAAATGTGTTGTTTTGGGACTAGAATTTTTTTACTTATATTTATTACAGTTTTTAGTTTTGGACTAAACAGACTGTATCCTGAGATACCAGTCGTGTTTTATTATTTTATACTTGCAAATTTGCTTGCTTTTTTAATGATGTTTTTGTTTTTTACTGCTCGTTTGCCAAGCTTTGTAAAACCAAATGCGATACACTACTTTTCGCTTATTGGAGGCTTTTTAGGCTCACTTTTTGCGATGATGGTATTTAAGAAATTTGCAAAAGATAGTTTTTCTGTGGTGCAAATTTTGCTTTTTGTTATTTGGATAGCAGCACTTACTTTGTTGGTGTTAAATTTTAGCTTTGTTAGTGAGTTTTTTAGGGAGTTGGTTTATGCTACGCATAGATGAAAGGATATTAAAATTTCTTTACTCTAGACAACTTTTAAGCCTTTGTGTTTTAGATTATACGGGTAAGCCATATGCGTTTAGTGCTTTTTACGCTTTTAATGAGGATGAAATTTCACTTGTTTTTGCAAGCTCTGATGATAGTGCTCACACGCAGTTTATGAGTAAAAACAATATAGCTTCTGGAACGATAGCGCTTGATACAAAGATCATAGCTAAGATAGAGGGTGTGCAGTTTTGTGGAGAAATTTTAAGAGCAAGTGATGCTGAAAGTAAGATCTATTTTAAAAAATTTGCTTATGCAAAACTAATGGAACCAGTCCTTTATGCCCTAAAAATAGAGTGGCTAAAATATACAAATAACACACTTGGATTTGGCAAAAAGATAAGCTGGAACAGGGGCGTTTAGCCCCAAAATTTATTTCTTAGAGCAAGAACAACCTATAAGTTTATATATCAAAGCTTCTATCACAGCTCCAACTATAGGCGCTGTCCAAAAAAGCCAAAGCTGCTCTATTGCCCAAGTTCCTTGAAAGATGGCAACACAGTTGAGCGAGCTGGATTTACCGATGTGTTTGTGACCGGTATGCTTATAAGATGGATAAGTGTTAGTGCTAGTCTTATGGCTATGGGAGCAAATCCTTTTGGTGCACGCTCATCAGTTGAACCAAGGATGATGATAAGAAAAAAGGCTGTTAGGACTACTTCTATAAGAAGTTCAGATGTAAGGCTAAAGCCATTTGGTGAGTGCTCGCCATATCCATTGCTAGCAAAACCGCTTGCTGTTACATCAAAGTCAGCTTTGCCACTTGCGATAAGATAAAGAACACAGGCAGCTAGCGTTGCACCGATAACTTATGTGGTAATAAGGCAATAAATCTTTACCATTAAAGCGACTGCCAACTAGTAAGCTAACCGAAACAGCAGGGTTAAAGCGACTACCACTAAATGTGTCCAACCGCATAAGCCATTGTAAAACTGTTAAACCAAATGCAAGCGAAGCGCCTGTAAAACCTATACCTAGCTTGGAAAGGCAGCTGCTAAAACAGCACTTCCACAATCTCCAAAAACTAGCCAAAAAGTACCAATTATAAAAACAAAGGGCAGATTGTAGCACAAAATGGTAAATGAGCGAAAATTTGGGGTCGCCATGAGAAAAACTCATGGCAGATTATTACATAAAGACCGGAATTTGCGTATTTTCTAAGAAAAATTTAGATGTTCCGCCAAGAACCATCTCTCTTAGTCCATTTTCCCCATGTCTGCCAGCAACTATAAGGCTAAAGTTGCCGTCATTTGCCGCCTTTGTTAGGGCTACACCAGGGATGTTATTGGTCTCTACGATCTCAAAAGTAGCATTTATGTCATGGAGTGCAAAGTAGCCTTTTAGTCCATCTAAGCTTGCTTTATCATCATCGCCAAGTACTGCACGAGTAGTGATACAATGCACTTTGTCTGCTTGTTTTAACAAAGGTAGTGAGCTAGTTAGTGCCCTTGAGCTTTGAGCCGTACCAGTCCAGCTAACAAGAATATTTTTAGGATTAAAATTTTGCATAAATCTTGGAATAACGATAGCATTTTTACCACTTTTCATAACCGCCGCTTCAAAAGTTCCAGTGATCTTTCCATCAAGTGGTACGGCTGCTACTACCATATCATAAAATTTACTCTCTCGCTCAACTATAACGCTTCTTTTGCCATCTTTGATCAAGAAATTCGCTGTAGCTTGACCTACTACAGGAGTTGTACTAACTGTAACTCCAAGCTCATCACAAATGCTCTTAAAAATCGCCTCATTTTTCTTATGTTGGGCTAAAATTTCATCTTTTGCTGATTTTAAAAACTCTTCAAAAAGCACGCCTCCGCGAAGCGTCATTTTCATATTATAAACTATGCTTGGATCAAGCTGGCAAGTAAGTACATCAATGTGGGTATTAAAGTGTTTTGCAACCAGTAAAGCGCCGTAAATTCGTGGCTGTACATCTTCGCCTGCACCTATTGGAAAGAGAATTTTTTTGACCATTTTTTATCCTTTTACTCCGTTAATGAAAGTGAAATTTTATTACCTTTTTGCTCGCTGACAACAACTTTTACGCTATCTCCAGCCTTTAGTGGCGACTTTATCTTTGAGATATGTAAAAGTCCGTCTATACCATCTTTTAACTCGACAAATACACCAAAATCAACCACGCTTTTTACAGTACCGTTAAATTCATCGCCGATATTAAAAACTGGCTTTAGTTTGTCTTTATCTCGCCTATCGTGTCCGCCACGCTTTGAGCTAAATTTGTTCTCTTTTTGAGTTATTTGTATGATATAATCTTTCGCTGCATCGACATTTTTCTTTTCTCCTCCAGCTATTTTTACTTCACCTTTTTCTCTATCAAGGTCGATTGAAACTTCAAATTTTTCGATGATCTCTTTTATCGTCTTGCCAGCTTGTCCTATTATATCAACTATTTTACTTGGATCGATGTTAAAAAGCTCTAATTTTGGTAAAATTTCATCATTTACGCTTATCTCATCATTTGCTTTTTGCATTAAATTTAAGATATGAGCGCGACCTCTTTTTGCTTGTTCAAGTGCCTCTTTTAGAACTTCAAGGCTAATGCCGCCAAGCTTTATATCCATCTGAAGTGCAGTTATGCCTTCGTTTGTGCCTGCAACCTTAAAGTCCATATCTCCGTCGTGATCTTCAAGACCCATTATATCGCTTAGCACAGCATGTTTATCGCCTTCAAAGACTAAGCCCATGGCAATACCTGCAACAAGCTTTGTCGTATCAACACCTGCTGCACGAAGTGCAAGAGCACCGCCACATACCGAAGCCATAGAACTTGAGCCGTTACTCTCTAAAATTTCAGAGACTAGGCGGATAGTATAAGGTGAGTGAATTTCAATACTTGGCATAAGTGCTCTTTTTGCAAGGTTGCCATGTCCTAACTCACGCCTACCAGGAGCTTTTATAGGGCTTGCCTCTCCCACGCTAAAACCTGGGAAGTTGTAGTTAAACATAAATTTTTCGCTTAATGCACCCTTTTCTGTAAGCACATCATACATCTGCGCATCACTGTCTGTACCAAGAGTAGCTACTACTAAAGCTTGTGTCTGACCCCTTGTAAAAAGGCAGCTTCCGTGAGCGTTTGGTAAGATGTTTGTTTCGATAGATATAGGACGAATTTCGTCTAATGCCCTTCCGTCAGCGCGTTTGCGTTCGTTTATTATCTGCTCTCTAACAAGCTTTTTTTTGTACTTGCCAAGGACATTTGAGACAACACTCTCATCCCAGTTCTCATTTATAGCAACTTCATCATCTAAAATTTGCTTAACTATCTTGCTTAGTTCGCTTGCACGCTCGCTTTTAGCCATTTGGTTTATGGCATTTTTGACATCGTTTTTATACATCTTATCAATGTATATCGCAACATTTTCGTTCTCTATCTCAGGTTTTAACTCTAATATCGCATCTGCTTTTCTGTGTTCGTTAAATGCCTCTTCATAAGCATTTGAAGCGCGTAGGATAGCCTTGCTTGCAATATCTATAGCCTCTATCATCTTATCTTCGCTAAATTCATTCATCTCTTGTGTAAGTGCAAAGCCGTTATTTAGACTTACATCTATGATAGGATCGATAGCCATTACAGGCAAAATTTGCTCTTTTTCTTGCGGTAAACTTCTCATTTCAATCATCAAAAGCTCATCTTTTGTGCCAGCCACATAGAGGTCAAGTGCGCTTTTTTTAAGCTCAGAGTTGCTTGGGTTTATAACAAACTCGCCATCTATTTCGCCTATGCGAACCCCACAAACTGGGCGATTTACAGGGATGTCACTAAGGTAAAGTGCTACAGAGGCTGCATTTAGCGAGACAACTTGTAGATCAACCTCTGGGTCGGCAGAAAGAACCATTACAACTATTTGTGTTGGGTAGGCATATCCTTTTGGGAAAAGTGGGCGAAGCGATCGATCGATAATGCGTGAAGTTAGTGTCTCAAAATCACCAGGTTTTGTCTCACGCTTTACATATCCGCCGGGTATCCTACCTGCAGCGTAGCTTTTTTCAAGATATTGCACTGTAAGCGGTAAAAAATCTTCTGATACTTGTGTCTCTTCTCTTGCTACTGTTGCCAAAATGACGGTGTTTTTTACGCGTAACATAACTGCTCCAGCAGCCTGTTTGGCGACCTTGTTTAGGTCAAAAATTTGAACTTGGTTATTGACATCTATGCTGTATTGCATTATTCTTCATCTCCTTTTTGTTGTTTTTGTAACGGTAAATATCTAGGACTATCCTCTAAAATTTGCAAAATGCACTCATCTGTGGCATCTAGTTTGCTTTCATAGTAACTATCTACATCGATAAAATGTAAAATTTTATCTACTGTATAGATAGTGTCGATAACACTACTAAGTGAAAGTGCGACATCAGACGCGATGACTGGGGTTGCGTAGGCTATAGACTTTACACCTTCTTTTATAAGTGTTTTAGCACAAACAAGTGCAGTCAAGCCACTTTCGCAACCTTCATCCATAATGATAACATTACGATTTCTTAGATCGCCTATTAGATTTCCTTTTCTAAATTTATATATATTTTTTAAAATTTTCTCTTCATATTTTCTATGTGCTTCCCCATAAACAAAGTCATAACTTATCTCAAACGCCCGTATAAGTGCGTCATTTAAGACTATCTCTTCAGTTTCGCTAACGACTGCGATAGTGCATTCTGGGTTGTTTGGAGCGCTGATACACTCTGAAAATAGCATCTCGTAGTTTAGTCCTAGATTTTTACAAATTTCATCTACCATAATAACAGACTCAAGTGACATACAAATAACTAAAGTTTTGCGATCTACAAGATCTTTTTTTGGCAGAATTTCAAATAGCTTATTTGCTGCATCTGCTTGATCTTTAAATATTATGGTATTTTCCATCATTTTCCGCTGCCGTCACCATCTTTTGATATTGAAAAATCTTGGTGTATGCCACCCATAGGGTAGAAATTTATCGTTAGATAAACACCATCACTTCGTTTAATCGCAGCACCAGAGTTAGTAGTGGTAGGCTCTATCTTTCTTTGGTAGGTTAAGCCATAGTTCCAGCACTTTCGCCAGTGATCAACCCCAACTCTCCAAAGCTTTGTATAGTGGCGATTAGTATCATACTGCCATGAGCCGTGAATTCTGTTGTGATAAGGTAGCTTCGCGCTAGCATTTGAGGTAATATAGCTATCTTTTTTGTTGTTTTCTCTTTGTTTATATGTGTGCCAAATGTTTGCATTAAAATTTTCATCATTATAAGATAAACCACTTTGAATAAGCTCAAATTTGTTCTTATCGTGCGAGTATTCAACCTTATTTTGTATGCTTAAGTTTGCAGTTGGGTAAAGGGCAATCGTATTTTTTAAATTTCCGCGCTTATTTTCATCAACATAATACCCTTGAGAGATAGTATGGCGCAAAAATTTTCTGCCATTTGAAGTGTAAAAATATTGTGTTGCATAGCCTGCAAACTCCTCTTTTGTTTCTTCTTGTTGTAAGAAATTTTCATATCTTTTACCATCTGTATCATAGTAAAACTTATCACTCAAATCCCCTTTTTTAAATCCAGGAAGGATGTACTCAGCACCAAAGTTTATAGTATGAAAAAAGTTTTCATAAGCCTTGGCAAGATCAGTTGATAGTACAAAACGGTGGAAGTTGTTGATATAGTAATAATCCTTATCCTCTGTTTTATCTGTAGCTGAGTTTGCCTTTTTATCAAAACTTATATAATTTGCATAAAAATTTTCATAAAATGAAAATGTCGCTATCTCGTTAAATAGTGGTATATGTAGCGAAATTGGCGTATTTAGTTCATATTGAGTTGCTTTTATACCTATGCGTCTAGTGTAGTTGTGTGACTGCATATCAACCGAGTAGAGTAAATTTGGTAAAAACAAAGAGTTTGTAAATTTATGATACTGAAAACTTGGATACTCTTGAAGTGTATCTTTATTTTCGTTTATTGAACCAAGTTTTTGTGTGTCGATATAGTATTTTGCATATGCGCCAAAATAGTGATCTTTTGAGCTTAAAAAGTAGTTTAGTTTCGATGTAACTAACGAGTCATGATCTTCACCGCTATGTTCTTTTAAGTCAAGATAGTCTATATCATTTAACGCTGTTGCTTCTATCCAAAGAGCCTCTTGTAAGGTCGGATCGATAAAATTTTTAAACAAAACGCTTCTGTCATATAGAAATTCTATGCCTTTATGAGTTTTGTTTTTTAGACTTTGGTTGTTTGAGTTTTTGCCGATCTGTTCGTTGCGATACTTTTGTGTATCTTTATAGGCGCCAAGCGAAATTTCGCTGTAAGAGTAGGGTGAGTCGGTAAATCTAAAAGTAGTACTCATACCCACACCGCGCCTTGTTAAAATTTGCGGATCAAGCTCTAAATCCCACTGATTGTATGGGGCAAAATATATAGGTTGTTTGTAAAAAAAACCTTCTGATTTTTTATAGCCTATAGTTGGCGGCAAAAGTCCAGTTCTGCGGGTGGTATCAGTCGAAAAGCCAAAATATGGAAGGTAAAAAACTGGTACCGAGCCTATGCGAAAAACTGGATTAAAAAGATGTAAAAATTTACTATGTTTATTAAGCATAGCTGAGCTAGAGCTAATCGTCCAGTCTGGATCTTGCACATTACAGCTTGAAACCACCGCATTTCTTGTATGGTAGTACTCGTCATCGCTTTGGCTCTCATCGCTTTTCATCCAGACTTCAAGCTCTTTGTTTATCATAAAAAGAGCTTCAAAGCTACTTGCATCAGTTTTTAAATTTAGCTTTGCATAGTTTGAGCGTGAAACTTCGCTAGCGCCCTTCATCATATTGACATTACCAAAAAGCTCTATAACCGAGCTATTTGTGTCATATACGGCTTTATCCGCGGTTACAAGATAAGTCTGTGAATATACGACTACATTTTTATTTGCAGTTATTATATCGCCTTCACGCGAAACATCATCGGCTAAAAGCTGCACATCTTCGATATTTGCCAACAAATTTATGGCAATAAAACCTATACTAAATAAAATTTTACCCAACATCTATTACTACCGTCTTTGCAAGTTTATCGTGCCAAGTTTGTTTGGCGGGGTTTCCAAATGCCCAAATAAAGCCTAGATAAAAAGCTGACTCACTTAAATTTCTAACTACTGCTCTTAAAAAGCTGGCTCCTATGCTTGGCTTATCAAGGTAGCCTATGTCTATGCAAGCTATCTTCATGGCTATCTTACCAAGTGTTGCACCAAAATACCATATAAAAAATGTGTGATATATCGTGCGAATGCTGATGTATTGTAGCATTAGTCCTGATATGGCTGCTATGATCTCTTCTTGTGTTTGAAAGCCTTTAAAATACTCAAAATATATAGCCATAAAAAGCCCAGCTAAGATAAACTCATCTATAAAAAAGGCAAAAATTCTTTTAGAAATAGGAGCTAAAGAGATATTTTCATACTCTAGTTTTTCGTGAATTTGGCTCATTTTAGTGCCTGCCAAGCGATGTCTGTTCTAAATTGCATACCTTCAAAATGGACATTTTCACAAAGCTTGTAGGCATTTTGCTGTGCGGTCATAATATCTTTACCAAGTCCAACACATACTAACACTCTACCACCATTTGCATAAATTTCACCGTTTTCTTCGCTAACTCCAGCATAAACTAAGTGTGTGTCGTTTGGAATTTCTTTTATATTTATCTTTGCTTTTGGTGAGTTTTTGTAAGGATACTCACTACTTGCGATAACTACACCAATAGCACACTTATTTTTAAGTTTTACATTTTCAAGCTTGCCATTTGCTGCTTTTAATAAAATTTCTCCCAAATTTCCATCTATCAAAGGCATTAAAACCTCACACTCTGGATCGCCAAAGCGAACATTAAACTCAAGTACATAAGGTTCGCCATTTACAACCATAACCCCTACAAATAACACTCCACAAAATGGAGCCCCTTCAGCTTGCATGCCTTTTAGTGTCGGTTTTACGACTTCATTTTCAAGACGAGTTATAATCTGTTGTGTGGCTAGAGGACTTGGTGCATATGCGCCCATACCACCTGTATTTGGACCTTTATCTCCAGTTAAAAGTCGCTTATGGTCTTGCGCTACTGGTAAGCTTACAAAATTTTCGCCATCACAAATTGCAAAAAAGCTAAGCTCAAAGCCATCAAGATACTCCTCGATAACAATATTTTTACCAGCATCGCCAAAGCTTTCTCCGCTTAACATCTGCTCTACTGCTTCTTTCGCCTCATCATGGCTTTGGGCTATGATGACGCCTTTGCCGGCACAAAGTCCGTCTGCTTTTACTACAAGTGGAATGCTAAGCGTTTCTATAAATTTAAAAGCCTTTTCTTTATCATTGGTATTTAGGTATCTTGCTGTTTTTATACCATTTTTAGCTAAAAAGTCCTTCATATAAGCTTTACTGCCTTCAAGTCTGGCAGCTGCCTTGCTTGGTCCAAAAACAGCAAGTCCATGTGCCTTAAAAACATCTACTATACCAGCGCTTAGTGGGGCTTCTGGGCCTACGATAGTTAGGGTGATATTTTTATCTTTTGCAAATTTGGCAAGTTTGTTAAAGTCAGAAATTTTGATATTTTCGCCAAGTTTGCTTGTAGCTGCATTTCCAGGAGCAAAATAAATTTGCGATATATTTTTATCTTCACTAAGTTTTAAGCCTATGCTATACTCGCGACCGCCATTGCCGATGACTAAAATTTTCATAATTTTCTCCGTATTAAAAACCCAAGTGGGCGTCGCATAAAAGAGTGGCCCAAAATCAAAGCCAATCTTGCAAGTAGGCGAACATCGACAGGTTGCAACTTCTCGCTGTTACCCAGCTCAAACGAAGCCACATCACAAGAAGTCCGCACATCTTCGCTAATACAATAGTGTTGGACCCCGTTATAATGCTTTCTCGCACCACTCAGGCGTGTATAATTATATAAAAAATTTACTTAAAGTAATGTTTTAGCAAGCTTTATACAGTCTTTTAAATTTTGTGCTGAGCTTATTATGGGTGTAGTTAAGTCTTGAAGTTCTTTTGCTGTTGTGTTACCGATGGCTACTGTTTTATAGCTTATCTCCCAGCCAAAATTCTCTTTAAAATTTCTAACAGCCGATGGTGCAGTAAAAATTAAAATGCTTCCTTGTGGTGGTTTTTTAGTGCTTGTAAGAGTTTTTGGTATGTTTTTATATGCGATGACTTGCTCTACATTTATATTGTTTGTGTGTAAAATTTCAAAGACACTAGAAGCTGTTTTAAAAGCTCTTAGAAATAAAACTCTTTTTTGTGCTAAAAGTGGTAAAATTTCAGTCGCAAACTCATCTCCGTGCATATTTTTAGCAGTGTAGATTTTGCTAAATCCAAATTTTTTTGCCGCATCTGCGCTAGCTTTGCCTATGGCGTAAATTTCTATATTTTTATCTGGCAAAATTTTGTTAAATTTTAGGGCATTTATGCTGTTTTTAGATGTAATAACAAGCGCGTCAAACAAACTTATCTCAAGGCTAAAATTTTCAAAAACTATCTTGTTTAAAATAAGCGTTTTGATATCTTTAAATTTTGCGTGTGAGCCGATAAGATAGATCAATTTTCTACCTTTAAGTACTCAAATTTACTTGCTATCAAATACATACAAAACGCTCCTAGTGCGCATAAAAATATCAAAATCGAAGTGCTAGCAAAAATATCTCCAAATCCAGCTAACGGTGAAACTATACCGCCTAATAAAAATGGACAAAAACCAAGCACAGCAGACGCTGAACCCGCATATTTGCGTCCGCAGTTCATAGCAAGTGCAGAAGTAGTCGGTAGGATGCAGCCTGTAAAAAACATCTGTATGATAAAAGCAGGTATAACAAACTCTACTCCAAGCCCTAAATTTAACGCACAAGCTGTATATATCGAACTTGCTAAAAGCCCAGTAACTCCGACTTTTATCCCTTTGCTCTCTTTTAGTTTTGCGGATATGCCAGCACCAATGGGTATAGCAAGTCCGTTTGAGGCAAAGCAAAGTGCGTATTCAAAAGGCGATAGCATAAATTTTTCCTGAAATATAAACGAACTAGCCGCTATATAGGCAAACATCGCTCCGAGTGCAAATGTCATAACCATTACAAATGTCATAAATTTTTTATACACTAAAATTTCTTTATATACGCCGTAGCTTTGTAGTAATGAAGTGTGAAATCTGCGATCTGGCGGCAAACTCTCTTTAAAGTTAAAATTTGCTATAAACAAAATAATCCCAATTATACTAAGCACAATAAAAATACCATGCCAATCAGTAAATTTCATCAGCAAAGAGCCAACTACTGGCGAAAGGATAGGCGCAAGCGAGTTTATGGTCATCATAAGCGTAAAAAATTTTGTTAGCTCATGACCACTGTAAATATCGCTAACGATAGCACGCGCTATAACGACACTACCAGCTGAAGCAAGACCTTGGATGACGCGCATAAATATAAACATCTCAATGCTTGTTGTAAAAAATATACAAATAGTACTTATGGTATAGATGATAAGTGATATAGTAAGTGGTGTTTTGCGCCCGAATTTATCGCTTATAGGGCCTATTAAAAGCTGTCCGATAGCAAGCCCTGCCATGCTTGTTGTGAGTGTTAGTTGCGTGAGTGAGGTTGATGCGCCAAACCAACTTGAGATGGACGGAAGCGCTGGCAAATAAAGATCAATAACAAATGGACCAAACGCCGAAAGTGTGCCTAAAAATAGCAGTAAAAATAGTCTTGAGTTGTGTTTGCGTCGCATTTTTCCTCTTTAAAAGTGTAATTATAGCTTTAAAATTTTTAAAAGCCAATAAGTATAGCTAGAAAAGAGTTGGCTGTCTAAAATTTGGCTCTTTTTTAGCCTTGTCTTGCTCTTTTATGATCCTATGAAACATATGATCGCTAAAATTTATATCATTTTGCTGGCAAAACTTTACTATCTTTTGGCGTAAATTTTCAAGTGGTCGAATATCATTTTTGAGATAAATTTGCGTATAAAGTGGTGATAAAAATGTGTAGTTTTGCTTGATATAAGAAAGTATATCATCTTTGTATGGATAGCGTAAATTTAGGCTTTCAAACATGTAGTGATCGATAAAATTTTTTGATGTTTTGATAAGGGCAAACACATCTGTTATGCCGATAAAAATAGGCGAGATATACATCGATGTTTTTATGCCATTTTCGTGTAAAATTTTTAAGGCTTCAAGTCGCACACTAACAGAGCTTGCTCTATCCATATCGCTAGCAAATTTTTCATCAAGTGTATTTAGGCTGATGGCTACATTTACATTTTGTAGGCGTTTTAAAATATCTATGTCTCTTGTTACTAGGCTTGATTTGGTGATGATTTGGATTTTGCACCTTGTCTTGGCTAGCTGAGACAACAAATTTCTTGTTAGCTCAAGCTTTCTTTCAAGTGGTCCGTAACAATCACTAATGGGCGATATAACTACGCTTTTGTTGTAAATTTTTGCTAAATTTATTGGCTTTGAAAATATCTTTGCATCTACAAATTCTCCCCACTTGTCATCTTTGTGTGAAGCTGATTTTGTAAAGCAAGCATAGCAGTATCTGCATGCAAAAGCGCAACCTACATAGGGGTTTATCGCAAAGTCAGCAAGCTTTGAGCGAGTTAGTGGATCGCTGGCTTGAATGTATGAAATTTTCAAGTTTATAAAATGCCTTTGGCTTTTGCGTTTTGTGTAAGTTTGTAGCTATCATCTATAAGGTCAAAAACCTCTTCAAGCGGCGTCTCTTCGTCTATAACGACACTTATCCAGTGGCGTTTATTCATATGATATGCTGGCAAGAAGTGTCTGTTATCAAGCATCAACGCTACTAAGCCAGGCTCTAGTTTTAGGTTTATTAAAGTTATGTTTTTATCTCTTGCAAAAATTAAGCTTTTGTCTTTTAAATTTTTTGTCTTTAGGCTCATTAGGACACCAAACCATCTTTCGTTGTGTCTATGACGAAAGACCATGTAGCCGGGATATTTTTTAAAAATTTGCTCTGGAAAGACTTGATATTTGGTAAAGATGTAGGATAAAATTTTCTCTAGCATATCAAAGAAAGAGCCTTGGCTGGCTCTTTTATTATTTGTTTGCTCGTTCTATATATTCGCCACGCACAGTATCTACGCGGATAATTTCGCCTTCAAGCACATGAAACGGAATTTGCACCACTGCGCCAGTTTCAAGCGTAGCTGGCTTTTTACCACCCTGTGTATCGCCTTTGAAATTTGGTGGAGTTTCAACGATCTTAAGCTCGACAACTTGTGGCACCTCAACTCCAATCGCTTTGCCGTTGTGAAACAATATATCAACCATCATGCCATCTATCATCCACTTTTTTGCCTCGCCAACATCATCGTTTTCGATCGCGACTTGCTCATAAGTTGCCGTGTCCATAAACTGGCAAAACTCGCCGTCATCATAAAGATACTGCATCTGCTTATCTTCAAGATTTGGCTGCTCGCATTTATCTCCGGCATGGAAAGTTTTCTCAAGGACTTTGCCATCGATGAAAGACTTTATCTTTGCGCGTACAAATGCTGCGCCCTTGCCCGGTTTTACATGTTGATACTCAACTATTTTATACGGAATACCGTCTAGTTCGATCTTTAGTCCCTTTTTTAAATCGCCCATAGAGTATGAAGCCATAGTTTCTCCTTATTAAATTAACGGCTGATTATAGCAAAATTAAGTTAAAATTTTACTTTTGCGAGCCGTTTAATGCGTTGTTTGTTGATGCATGGCTAAAATTTCCCCAAGCTTTGCTTTAAGCTCATCGCTAAATTCACTAGCACTTATAACGCCTTCATCAAAGCAAATTTTATGTTCGCTAATGGTGCAGTATTCGCTCAGAGCATTTTTATAGCCGCCCCTTATCGCTGCACTTTTACCCTCTAAAAATCCAGCTCCAGCAAATATGAGCGAGCCAAGATCAAAGCCAAATTTAAGCTTAGCCGATGAGCCAGACTTGATCCATGAAAGAAAAATTTCATCATATCGCATACTTAGTGCGCCAAGTCCGTCTGGGATAACTATCATATCAGCGCCGTAAATGCTCTCGCCAAAAATATCAGGATGTAAGCGTACCCCAAGCTCGCACACTACTTCGTTTTTAAACGCACAAGTTTTTAGCCTAACACCATCAAAGCCCTTAAAAAACGCCATTAGCGTTGCAAAATTAGCAAGATTCATCTTATCATACATTACTAGCGCGATCTTCATTTTTACCTCTTCATACGAAATTTGGGCGCACTGCCGTCCATCATTATCTCAACGATATTTTGTCCTGCAAGTGCATCAAAAAATTTACCAAGCCTGCTAAATCCATACTCTTGAAGCGAAAATTTAACACTGCCATCTTTTATAGCTGAGCCAAATAAAGACTGATGTATAAACTCATTTTGATTAGAATTTGTAACCATCTCATCATAAAATTTGGTTAAAATTTCACGAGCTTCATTTAGGTTTTTTGGCTGCTGCGTGCTTTGGTTTTGTGGCTTGATGCCAATGAGAGATTTTACGCCATTTTCTATATTTTGTCTTATTTTTGACTTTTTGTTAATAAGTAAAATTTCATCATACGCACGCTCGTTTTTGGCATTTGTTGCAACGCAAATGGCAGTTTTGCCGTGCGAGCGTATCTTTTGCGCTAGTCTTATGAAATCACTGTCATTTGAAACAATAACAAAGGCGTCAAATTCCCCGCTGCAAAGTAGCTCCATCGCATCTATCGCAAGTGCGATATCAGATGAGTTTTTGCCGCTTGCATAGCTAAAATTTTGCATGGCAAAGATATTGTGATTTAGTATCACATCTTTATAGCTTTTTAGGCTTGGTAGGCTAAAATCGCCGTAAGCAAAGGCTTTACCGACCTTTCCAAGCTTATTTATCCCTAAAAAAGCCTCATCTACAAGCGTATGTGAGAAATTTTCAGCATCGATAAAAACCGCTATATTTTGAAATTTCAAAGCACTTCCTTAAAATTTGCTATCTCACCCAGTTTTATCTCTAAAAATGGCGTTTTTTGTGGCATATTATCTGGTATGATATGATTTAAAAAAGGTGGGAATTTCCCTATGGACGCGATGAGTGGATAGCTATCGCTCATCTTTAGTTCTATCTCATGTGTTTTTAGCCACTCAAGCTCTATGGGTTTGCCATCACTACCCCACGCAAGATCTTTTAGCTCTAAGCCCTTTGGCTCAAGCACGATAGATGTTGTCTTTTTAAGGCTAAGCGCATAAAGCTTTAGATATAGTGCTTCTATGCTTTTTGGATAAGTATCTTCATAGATAAATACTAGTCTAAAATTTTTGGCATTTTTGGGCTCATTTAGGGCGTTTCGTACCGCTTTTAATGTGCTAACATTTGGGTGTTTTTCGGTTTGATTTTCAAATGCACAAAAAAGCTGCCAAGCTTTATTGGCAAGCTCCTTATTAAAATCGCAAACAAACTCACTATCTTGAAAATTTACTACCACACCACACTCTTTTAACGTCCATGAAAACGCAGCTGCACTTAAAAAGCTCTCGTTCCAGTTATGTGCGCCAAAGCTAGCTTGCAAAATTTTTCTATCATCTATTTTGCTACGATCAATCCTAGCTATACCAAAAGCAAGCGGATCACGATAAAGCGCATCTGATCGGACAGTTTCGCAAATTTGTTTAAATTTTTCCGTTGTCAATATTTTCCCTACTGTATTTTTTCATAGCTTACCTAAAAATTCATAAAACTTTTATATAATGGGCTAAAATTTATAAGGAAAAAAATGAAACTAGGCGCAAACAGATACGGAACATACTACGCAAAAATAAAAGATAATAAAATAACAAACATAGAGCCATTTAGCCCAAATCAAGGGCTTTTTGAGCTAAATTTAGCCATGCAAGATGTGCTACATCACAGCTCACGCGTAAAGCACCCCTATGTGCGAAAAAGCTTTTTAGCCGATCCTGCAAATCCAAAGCCAGAGCTTCGTGGCAAAGAGGAATTTGTGCAAGTTAGCTGGGATGTGGCACTTGATCTAACGGCGCATAGTTTAAAGCAAGCCTATGAAAAGCACGGCGCGAGCGCGGTTTATGGCGAGAGCTACTTTTGGGGAGCAAACGGCAGAGTTAGCAACGGCAGACGCTGTGTAAGGCGCATGCTAGATCTCATGGGTGGCTTTGTGAGCGAGAGTGGGGACTATTCGCTTGGGGCTGGGATAGTGGTGTTTGAGCGATTTTTGGGGCGCGATGTGTATTTTCCTGTGACTGATAACTGGCAAGCCGTGCTAAAAAATGCGAAAAATGTCGTATTTTGGGGAGCAAACCCGCTAGTAACTAGTGAAATTTCAAGCCGTATCCCACTTCACAACGGCTATGCATACTTTGAAAAACTAAAACAAAGTGACATTAAAATTTACAGCATCGATGTCTTTAAAAACGAAAGCGCAAAGTTTTTTAACGCTAAAACACTTCTACTTCGACCAAGCACAGATACAGCTATGATGATAGGGATGTGTCACTATCTTTATACAAATAACTTGCATGATAAAGAATTTCTAACCAATAATTGTGTTGGCTTTGATAAATTTAAAGAGTATTTTATGGGAGAAAAAGATGGAGTCGTAAAAGATATAGCTTGGGCTAGTGAGATTTGTGGGATTGCTAAAGATGAGATAGAGAGTTTTACACTAGAACTTGCAAAAAACCCTACAAAAATCATCTGTGGCAGATCCATACAAAGAAGCGATCACGGCGAGCAAGCTTACTGGGCGATAATAACGCTAAGTGCGATGTTAGGTGGCTTTGGCAAGGCTGGCGAGGGGCTTGATATAGCCATTGGGTTTGGCGGATGTGGGGATGTGGTGTATAAGGCACCAAATATGAAAAATTTCTGCGAAAGCCCCAAAAATAGCAAGCTTCACATCATACCAAGCTCAAGAATGATCGAGGCTTTTGAAGGCAAAACGCAAACGCTAGAGCAAAACGGCGAAGTGATAAATATGCCAAATGTCAAAGTGATGATAAGTGCCTCGGGAAAC